>JBEKFJ010000048.1:0-14646 GCA_050013355.1 Oryzomonas sp. | reverse complement strand
ATTCATTACCCCACCCCACCTCAACTCTCCACCCTCAACTCTCCACCCTCAACTCTCCACCCTCAACTCTCCACCCTCAACTCTCAACTCTCCACCCTCAACTCTCCACCCTCAACTCTCAACTCTCAACTCTCAACTCTCAACCCTCAACTCTCAACCCTCAACTCTCAACCCTCAACCCTCAACCGTCTCTAAGCCTGTCCGCCGGAGGGAGTGCTCTCAAACGCGTTGCGCAGCTTGTGCAACTCCTCCATCTCCCGCAATTTGTCTCCCAGCCAGGCGTGAAAGACCTTGGCATTTTCATAACTCATCACCACTCCGGTGTCGATATAGCGCACCATGCTGCCGGCCAGCCCTTCGGGTTCAACGCCGATTTCCCGGCCAATGGCGCCTTCGGGGGTAATCTCGTGGCTGATCGACTCGGGCAGGGGCTGGCGCTCCAGATAAAAATGTATCACCATCTCACCGCGGGGCGAGAAGCCCCCCTGGGCGCCATTGACATAGTTGGGATTGTATCCGTAGTTGAAGATATACTTGAAGGTGATCCCCGGTTTCTTGTCGCTCATTCGTACTCTCCTTTTCATGTGATTCATCAAATGGTCGCATCGTAGCAACAACCTGCTATGTCACTTATCATACCGCCAGGAGGAGGAAAAGAAAATCTTGCAAAATAGTTGGCCAGAGGCTATAAAAGACCAATAAAGTCTTTTTTAGCAGGAGGCATTCCGTCGATGATACGTCCTTTAACATATTTTTACCTCATATCCGCAATGGTTCTGGCAGGTTCCCTTCCGTTCGCCGCAGAAGCCGCGCCGACCGTTGTTTTCGATCAGGGGCATGGCCAGCGTTTTACCGTCAGCGACCCTGGCGAGCTTCAGCTTTCAAAACTAGCGGATACCCTGCGGGCCTCGAAGATCACCATCACCCCGGTCGCAACCCCACTGAGCGACGACACGCTCAAGAGCGCCGCCGGGCTGGTCATATCCGGCGCCTTCAAGCCGCTCCAGCCGGAGGAGGTCGATGCTGTTGCCCGTTTTGTGCAAAATGGCGGCAGGTTGGCTATCATGCTGCACATAGCCCCTCCCCTGGACAACCTGCTGACCCGCCTGGGCGTGGATTATTCAAACTCGGTCCTGCACGAGCGCAGGAACGTCATCGACAATGACCTTAACTTCCGTGTCACCGACCTTTCCGCCAGCCCGCTCTTTTCGGGCATCACCAGCTTCTCCGCCTATGGCGTCTGGGCGCTCAAGCCCGGCACGTCATCCAGCGCCATCGCCCGCACCTCGCCCGAGGCCTGGGTTGACCTGAAGGGCGACAATATTCTCTCCGAGGGCGACGCCGTAGGCGCCTTTGCGGTTGTTGTCATGGGCTCTCTGGGAAAGGGCGACTTTGTCGTCTTCGGGGACGACGCCATCTTCCAGAACCGCTTCCTGGATAACAACAACCGAAAACTGGCAATCAACATGGGGACATGGCTCACCAGGCGCTAGAGGCCGAGGGGGGATATTTTCGTTTCTCCTCCGACGACAGGATCCATTGTCGCGTAACCGGAAGCGGCCGCCGCCACATCCTGTTTCTGCACGGCTTTGCCGCCTCGCTCCATACCTGGGACGACCTCGTGCCCTTTTTCCCGGCCAGCGAGTACACCCTCCACCAAGTGGACCTGAAGGGGCATGGCCGTTCCGTGGAACAATGCAGGGGCGATTATTCCGCCCTGCACAACGCCCATATCATCAACGCCTACATCCGCTCCCTCGGAGTGGACGGGGTGGACCTGGTAGGGCACTCCTTCGGCGGGCTGGTGGGAATGTCCGCAGCCCTGGAAAGCCCGCAGATCTTCCGTCTGGTCCTGATCGACGCCCCCGGTTTCCCCCAGGATATCCCCCGGTACATGCGTATCCTGCGCATCCCCTTCATCGGCCCGCTGGCCATGGCGCTCCTGTCCCCCCGCCTGATCGCCCGCAAGGGTCTTGAATCGGTCTTTTACCGGCGCGAACGGATCACGGAGCAGCACATCGAGCGCTATGCAGCCGGTTATCGCGGACTGGCGGCAGCCCGCGGCCTGGCCGAAACGGTACGTCAGATGATACCGGACAATGTTGAGCAGATAACCGCCCGTTACGCCGGCCTCACCATTCCGGTCCTGATCCTGTGGGGGGAGCACGACCAGATCGTCAAGCCGTGGCAGGGCCGAAAGCTGCGGCGGGAGATAGCCGGCTCCCGGCTCGTCACCATCGCCGACTGTGGCCATAACCCCCACGAGGAACTGCCGGAAAAAACCTTCGGACTGATCAAGGCGTTCCTGGCCGGAGAGTCCGGTTGACATCGACAGCGCCGGTGAAGTGAGGCCTGAATCCGTGACACCTTCACGGTTCCTCTCGCTCAGCATGCATCAGTCTTGGCATTGCCGGCCATGTCTCCACCGTGAGCTGTGGACGCACGGCAAAGTATGCATGATGCTGCATGGGCGGCGTTGGACGCAGGCCCGTCGCTCGCTCCGCCGTTCAGGCGTCACGGATTCAGTCGGGGATAAAAGCAGGCAAAGTGGGGTGGTCATAGCGACCACCCCTTTTCCGTTTTAGCCGTACGGCAACGGTATGCCTTGACTTAATCGGCGAATATCTGTAAGTTTATTATTTTACAATAGCCGTAAGGAGTTGAAATGAAACCACTCTTTTTGAATCCTCCCACCTTCGAGGACTTTGACGGCGGTGCAGGCGCCCGTTACCAGGCATCCCGCGAAGTGACCTCATTCTGGTATCCCACCTGGCTCTGCTTTCCGGCCGGGATGATCGAAGGGAGCCGCGTGGTGGATGCTCCGGTACAGAAATTCACCCTGGACGACTGCCTGAAGATCGCCAGAGATTTCGACATGGTGGTGATGTATACCTCCACCCCCACGCTGCCGATCGACATCGAAACCGCCCGCCGCATCAAGGAGACCAAACCGGGCATCGTCACGGTCCTGACCGGACCGCACGTCACCATCCTGCCGGAGGAGTCGCTCAAGGCCGGCAAGGGCGCTATCGATATCGTCTGCCGCGGAGAATTCGACTATTCCACCAAGGAGCTCTGCGAGGGGCGCGATTGGGACCGGGTGGACGGCATCAGTTTTCTGAAAGACGGCGCGGTCGTGCATACTCCCGACCGGGCCCCGATTGCGGACCTGGATGCACTCCCTTTTGTCGCGCCGATCTACAAGCGCGACCTGCCGATCAAGGAGTACGTCATCCCGCACTTCAAGAGCCCCTATGTCTCGATCTACTCCAGCCGCGGCTGCCCGTCACGCTGTATCTACTGCCTCTGGCCCCAGACCTTTTCAGGCCGCCAAATGCGCACCCGCAGCCCGCAAAACGTCTACGAGGAGATCAAGTGGATCGTGGACAACATCCCCGAGATGCGGGAACTCTCCTTTGATGACGACACCTTCACCGCGGACAAGAAGCATGCCCGGGCCGTGGCCGAGTTGATCAAGCCGCTGGGCATCTCCTGGACCATCAACGCCCGCGCCAACTGCGACTACGAGACCCTGAAAGTCATGCGCGAGGCGGGCCTGCGCCACGTGGTGGTGGGCTATGAGACCGGCAACGAGCAGATCCTCAAGAACATCAAAAAAGGGGTCAGCAAGGAGCAGGCGATCCAATTCACCAGGGATTGCCAGAAGCTGGGGCTCTCCGTCCACGGCGCCTTCATAATGGGCTTGCCGGGCGAGACCAGGGAGACCATCCGCGAGACCATCGAATTCGCCAAGATGCTGGACCTCAACTCCATTCAGGCCTCACTGGCCTCACCCTATCCCGGCACCGAATTCTACGACCTGTGCAAGGAGCAGGGCTGGATATCCTCGGACGCCTTCATCGACGATACCGGCCACCAGAAGTGCGTGATCAACTACCCGCACCTCTCCAACGCCGAGATATTCAACTCCGTGGAAGAGTTCTACAACAAGTTCTACTTCCGCCCGAAATACATCCTGCGCAGCATCGGCAAGATGATCGTCAACAGCGGGGAGCGTAAAAAGCTGCTCAAGGAAGGCAAGCAGTATCTTGCTTACATGCGCAAGCGAAAGCAGGCCGCGCCCTGAAGCACACCGCACCGGCATGAAGCGACTCATCATCACCTCCGACGACTTCGGCCTCTCCCCAGGCGTCAATACCGCCGTGGAGAAAGCCTGGCGTGACGGCATCCTGACCTGCGCCTCGGTCATGCCGGGGGCAGCGGCGTTCGACGAGGCGGTGGGGATTGCCCGGCGCAATCCCGGCCTCCAGGTGGGTCTGCACCTGACCCTGGTCCAGGGTTCAGCCGTGCTTCCCCCGAACGAGATCTCCGGTCTGGTGGATGCAGCCGGCAACTTCAGGGACAATCCCGTGGCTGCCGGCATGCGCTACTTTTTCGACAAGGGGCTGCACAACCAACTGCAACGGGAGATCGAGGCCCAGATCAGGCGGGTGAAGGATGCCGGTATCCCCCTGACGCACATCGACGGCCATCTCAACATCCACCTGCACCCCACGGTCTTTTCGATCCTCGGGGATTTGATGCCCCGTTACGGCATCACCAGCTTCCGCCTCTCGCAAGAGCGGCTCGTGCACAACCTGACCTTCAATCGGGAGCGTGTCGCGGGGAAGGCCTTGGAGCGGGTCATTTTCGGGGCGCTCTCCTCCCATGCCCGCCCTGGACTGAAACGAATGGGCATTCGCCATGCCGGCGAGGTCAAGGGGGTGCTCAACTCCGGACGGATGAGCGAGGCCTACATCCTCAACATCCTAGACGGGCTGGGCGAAGGGGTGACGGAGATATACTTTCACCCCGGCATCCTGCCGGATAGCGAGATTACCCGCCGCATGCCGGATTACCGCCATGAAGACGAACTGGCCGCCATCACCAGTCCGCGGGTCAGGCAAAAACTGGCTGCTTTATCGATTGAACTGACCAATTATCGGGGAGACAGAAAACAGCATGTTTAAGACCGTGATCATCATGTTCATGGCGGTAACTGCCGGAACCGTGGGCGATATCCTGCTGGCCAAAGGGATGAAGGAAATGGGGGACATCTCGGCCATGAACCTGCGTGGCATCCTGGATGCCGCGTTCAAGGCCCTGACCACACCTAAGCTCATCATGGGCACCGCCATGCTGGCCATCTTTTTCTTTCTCTGGCTGGCGGTGCTTTCCTGGGAAGACCTGTCTGTGGCGCTCCCCATGCAGGCCCTCAACTACGTGCTAGTGGCGTTCCTCTCCCAGTACTTTCTGCATGAAACCGTGACGCCCCTGCGGTGGGCCGGCACCATTCTGGTCTGTGTGGGAGTAATGATGATTACGAAGAGCGGCGGGGCGCAATAGCGGTCTTTATAATGGACCTGAATATGTGATGCCGGAATGCCGCAGTGGCCGGAAGAGCCGGAGCCCGCACGCCGCCGTGTCGTAACAGCCCACTCACCAGGCTGGTCCGCCGACTGATGGCCGAAAACCGCTCAAACGCAAAGGCAGAGGCCTTCTGGACTAACGGAGGCATGTAGGTATCGCGTATTCAGGAAGGAGAAAACCATGCTTGACGGAAAAACTATCGGATTCATCGGCGGCGGCAACATGGCCGAGGCGATCATCAAGGGGCTTTTGGCCGGTGGACTTCCGGCCGCCTCCATCCTGGTCGCGGAGCCGGTCCCCTCCCGCAGGGATTTTCTCTCCAGCAAGTACGGCGTGGAACTTCACGACGAAAACCTTGACGTAGTCCGCCGGGCCGACATCACCATCCTGGCGATAAAACCCCAGGTTGCAGCCGGTGTCCTGATGGAGCTCGAACCGGCCATTTCGTCCGACACGTTGATCATATCCATCATGGCCGGCATCTCCACCGATTTTATCGAAAAAACACTCACCAACGGCGTACGGGTCGTACGGGTGATGCCAAATACGCCGGCCCTGATCCAGGCAGCGGCCACGGCAATCTGCCCCGGCAGGAAGGCAACCCCGCAGGACCTGGAGATGAGCCGCGAGATATTCTCCCTGGTCGGCAGTGTCGCCTCCATACCGGAAAAACAGATGGATGCGGTAACCGGCCTGTCCGGCAGCGGCCCGGCCTATGTCTTTACCTTCATAGAGGCATTGGCCGATGCCGGGGTGAAAAACGGCCTGGCCCGGGACATCGCGACGCAACTGGCAGTGCAGACCGTGCTCGGGGCCGCCCGCATGGCAGCGGAAACCGGCGAACATCCGGCATTGCTGCGGGAGAAGGTGACGTCACCCGGCGGTACCACCATTACGGCCCTGCACACCCTGGAAAACGGCCGTTTCCGGGGCCTTGTCATGGATGCCGTGGATAGCGCCTGCCGCCGTTCAAAGGAGCTGTCCGAGAAACAATAGTACCATTTAAACAAAGCGGGCGACCCTGGAGCCGCTCGCTTTGTTTTGATGCTTCCTATTCATCCCAGCTTCAAACGCTTTGTTTTTCACGCCGCCTCATCCTGCACAAACCGGAAAGCCACTCCCTCATCCGTAACACGCACCACACGCGCCTTGAGCACCGGCGGTTCCTTGCCCAGCACCGACCCGTTGAGTTGCAGGAGCATCTCGGTATCCACCGATGGCCGGGGATCGAAGTCAACGTTCACAAATGCCCCACCATCGCTGAAGTCCTTGGTGGTTGCCCGCTTAACCTGCTGCATGGCGGGCCATGTTACCTTTATATCCAGTGGGGCCTCAATCCGTTCGTCCACGCGCGCGTCCTTCATCGCTTATCCCGTGCAACCGCCTCCTCAGAATGATCCGGTGGCGGCCCCTTTCGGAGTAATCTTATTTTGTTTCCATCCGGAAACTCCGGATGAGAATACACCTTCAGATTTTTCATCTGGAATTAAATTAGTTGTTTTCTATAGCGACGGTAGCCGGGAAGAGGGACGGCACGAGACGAATCAATCCTTATTGTTCGGCTTAGCGCCGCCGGCATGCCTGTTGAGCGATTCATACAGGGCAATCTGCTCGACAATCGACAGCTTGCGGCGGCGGCAGACATCCCTGGTGCGGCACAGCCTGCAGCGGTCTTCGGAACACCACTGGCAGTAGACGCAGTCGGGACAGGGATGCTTCTTTTCGTCTTCCCGGGTCACGGAGATCAGTAGACCACGTTCCGCTTGACGGCATTCCCCTCCAGAAGCTGGCTAAACGCCTTGCCGCTGTCGGCATTGATCAGCAGATAGCGCGGGAGTTTCATGACCGTGTCACGGGGTGTTGCGTGGCGGCGCTCGATGGTAAAACTGGCCACGTAGCCCGCCTCGACGGCCTTCTTGATCAGGTAATCGTCGTAGATGCCGAACGGCCAGGCAAGCAGGTCAACCTTCGCGCCAAGCTCCGACTCGAGCTTGACCTTCGACTTCACCAACTGGGTCGTCACGAACTTGTCGTAAGCTTCGCCGCTGAGTTTTTTCCGGTCTTTCTTGAAATTCGGGTGCCAATACGTGTGGGACTGGATATCGAAGAGCCCCGTCTTTTTCAGCTCCCGCAACTGGTCCCAGGTCATGGCGTATTTTGCATTGGAGATGGCGGAGGGATAGGCAAAGATCGTGACCGGATAGCCGTACTTACGGATGACCGGCAGCATGTAGCTATACACGGATTTATGGCCATCGTCCGCAACGATGACCACCGATTTGGGTTTTGGAGCCGGCGCTTGGCCTCGGTAGTGGTCCACGAGATGGCGCAGCGGAATGACGGTATAGCCGTTGTCGTGCAGGTATTTCATGTGCGCTTCGAACACCGGCGTCGTGACCGTCATGCCATCGGCCACCGTGGGGCCGAAACGGTGATAGAGCAGGATTGGAACGCGGAAATCTTCGGCAGCGAAAACGGAACACGGGACACACCATAAAGAAACGACTAACAACAGACTACTGACGAAACGCGGCAACATCATACAATACACAACCTTTCTGAAAGAGAGTTAGTTTCCATCCGGAAACTCCGGATGAAAAACTATTGGTTTCCGATTCGGAAAGGAGGGCTTTTTTGTCCAAGCAAGGAAATCAAGGGATTGCGCGGAGGCGTACATCGGTACGCCGCACAAGCAAGGCCAAAGATTGACGCAGCATGGGCGAAAAAGAACCCTTTCCGGATGGAAACGAGTTACCGGGGGATCATCCCCTGACGATATACACGGAACAGGGGGCGCTGCTTGCCACCCGGTGGGAAACGCTTCCCTTGAGACGACGCTGGATAAACCCCTTGCCGGAACTGCCGATGGCAATCACATCGATATGTTCGCGTTTGGCAAATTCGATCAATTTCTCTGCCGGTTCACCGTATTCCACAATCATCTCAAGGGGGATATCATGCTCGGAAGCGCATTTTTCGACGACATAAAATATACGGCGTCGCAGGTCGTTCCACTGTTCAGTCTCGGTCACCGGTGCCGACGGTACAAAATCGTTGTAGGTCGAAGTCGGTGTATTGGGCAGAACCAGCATGGCATACACGTGGCTCTTGAATTGGCTCTTGTTGCCGGCGGCAAGCCTGACCGCCTCTTCAGCGGCCTTATCCGATTGCGGTGAACCGTCGATGGCGACAAGTATCTTTTTCCTCAGGTTCAGCATGCCGCACCCCGCATGTTTTATTCACAACCCTTTGTCACTGGAACACCTCGACCTTTTAAATAGGAATATAATGCAATTTTTAGGACTTGACAATTATAAAACATTATTCTACCTTTAGGGCAAGGGATCGTTTCTTGTGCACTTTTTTGTATATTTTATAATTTTTCATTAGATTTCGCAACGTTGCTGTTTCCATTTTAATATTATATCTAACAATACAGGGTACCGACCATGGCAAAGAAAGAAAAATCGGAATATCTCATTCAGGCCGTCTCCCACGCCCTGGACCTTCTGGAACAATTTCACGGCGAAACCGACGAGCTAGGGGTCACAGAGCTCAGCAAACGTCTGAAACTACACAAGAACAACGTCTTCAGGCTTCTTGCGACACTGGAAGCGCGCGGCTACATCGAGCAGAACAGGGTGACCGAAAATTATCGCCTCGGCCTCAAGACCCTTGAACTCGGACAAACCTTTATCCGCCAAATGGGCCTTCTGCGCCAGTCGAAACCGGTGCTGGAATCGCTGGTCAAGGAGTGCAACGAAACCACCTACGTGGCTATCCTCAAGGACTTCAACATCATCTACCTGGATGCCGTGGAGACCGACATGACCGTCCGCGTCGTGCCGCGGGTCGGTTCTCGGCTGCCGGCCTACTGCACTGCCGCCGGCAAGGTCCAGATCGCTCACATGAGCGACGAGGAGTTGGAAAACTATCTCCCTGCCAAAGAGATCAAGCGTTACACGAAAAATACCATCACCGACCGCGAACTCCTCAAGAAGCAGTTGAAGACCATCGCCGAACAGGGCTACGCCATCGACAACGAGGAGCTTGATGTCGGCGTCAAGTGCGTCAGTGCACCGATCCGCGACTACACTCGCCGGATCATCGGCGCGGTCAGCATCTCCGGTCCCTCCATGCGTTTCACGGACGACCGCATGGACAAGGAACTCATCCCGCTGGTGACAAAAGCGGCCAAGGAGATATCCTCCAAGCTCGGTTTTCAATGACACAACCAACCTTCATATCAACACGAGGGCGGCTTTCGGGCCGCCTTCTTCGTTTCCGCTTGAAGATATTGCCGCCGTTGGCTACTATCTAGTGCCTTATAACACTAACAATTTCGGTAATCCCCTCCACCCTCTGGGGACCAGAGGGCCTAAAGGGATTGTATGCGTAACTTCAAGTGTTATCAGGAACTAGGTTGTCGAAAACCTTTTGAGGTACGAATATGCCGACCTATAAAGTAATCGAACTGGGCACCGTCACCGAAGAAGCCATCGAGGAGACGCTCAACGAATGGACCGCCAAAGGATGGCGATTCGACAGCATGCAGTTCGCCATGCGCGAGTCCAGCCGGCGGCCGTGCATGGCCTTTGTGCTGTTTACGCGCGAGCAAGCGGAGAAGGGCTCACCATGACCACCCACGACGATACCCTCTACCTGATCGATGGCTCCTCCTACATCTACCGTGCCTATTACGCCATACGCCACCTTTCCTCGCCCAGCGGCCATCCCACGAACGCCATCTACGGTTTCGTCCAGATGCTGCTGAAATTGATCAAGGACCACGACCCCAAGCATCTGGCGGTGGTCTTCGATGCCGGGCGGATCACCTTCCGCACCGAACTCTACCCTGAATACAAGGCCAACCGCACGGCCATGCCGGATGACCTGCGCCAGCAGGTCGGGCCGATCCGCGAGGTGGTGCGCGCCTTCAACATCCCGGTCCTGGAGTTGGAGGGGTTTGAAGCGGACGACATTATCGGCGCCCTGGCCGCCCGCTACAGCAACAAAAACGGCCGGGTCGTGGTGGTGACCGGGGATAAGGACCTGATGCAGATCGTGACGGAGAACGTCACGTTACTGGACACCATGAAGGACAGGCAATCAGGCGTAGCCGAAGTGAACGAACGTTTCGGCGTCGTTCCCGAACTGGTGCCGGACATCCTCGGCCTTGCCGGCGACAGCTCAGACAACATCCCCGGCGTACCGGGCATCGGCGAGAAGACCGCCATCAAGCTGGTCCAGGAATTCGGTTCGCTGGACGCCCTCCTGGAGCGGGCCGGCGAGGTCAAGGGGAAAAACGGCGAGAAGCTGCGGGAGTTCCGCGACCAGGCGCTCCTGTCGCGCAAGCTGGCCACCATCGAGCGCAATGTGCCGCTGGAGTTCGACCTTGAGCGCCTGGCGGCGCGGGAGCCGGACACCCCGGCCCTGAACGCCTTTTTCAAACAGTACGGCTTCACCACGCTGATCAAGGAACTAACCGGGCGCGCCACCCTGTCCACGGAGAGCTACAAGACCGTAACCACGGTCGAGGAACTGGAGGCTCTGGCCGAAGCCCTGGAACAGGCCGGCGAATTCGCCTTCGACCTGGAGACCACCAGCCTCGACCCGCGTCTTGCCGAGATCGTCGGCCTGTCATTCTCCTTTCGCGACCATGAGGCCTATTACGTGCCGGTGGGGCATGTCACCTCGCCTCCCCCTCACCCGTCCCACAAGGGAGAGGGAACCCTGTTTTCAGCCCCTGTCCGGGATGATGGTCAGGGCGGGGCCGGCGTCTCTCCCGCTCCCGGCCAGATACCGCGGGACCGGGTGCTCGAACGCCTGCGCCCTCTTTTCCGGAATCCTGAACTGCACAAGGTCGGCCAAAACAGCAAGTTCGACGTGCAGGTGCTGGCCAACAGCGGCGTCACGGTCAAGGGGGTCTGGTTCGACACCATGCTGGCCTCCTACGTGCTCAACCCGGCCCGCAGCGGGCACGGCCTGGACGCCCTGGCACAGGAACACCTCAATCACCGCATGATCAGTTACAGCGAGGTGACCGGGACCGGCAAGGGGCAGAAGAATTTTTCCCAGGTGGAGATCGGAGCCGCCTCCCGGTATGCCTGTGAGGATGCCGACGCCACCTGGCTCCTGCGGCAAAAATTCGGGCCGGCCCTGGCTGAAACGGGCCTTGAACGGCTTTTCCACACCATTGAGATGCCGTTGGTGACGATCCTGGCCGAAATGGAAAACCACGGGGTTCTGCTGGACAGGGCGATGCTGAAAGAGCTTTCCGATGACTTTGCCGCCCGCCTGGCGGAGCTTGAAGGGCAGATATTCGCCATTGCCGGGGCCCCCTTCAATCTCAATTCCCCCAGGCAGTTGGGTGAGATGCTCTTCGAGCGCATGGGGCTGAAGACCGGCAAGAAGACCAAGGGCAAGACCGGCTGGTCCACGGACAACGAGGTGTTGAGCGCCATGGCCGAGGAGCATGAGGTCGCCCGGCTGATCCTGGATTACCGCGGCCTGACCAAGCTCAAGTCCACTTACAGCGATGCCCTGGCGCGCCTGGTCTGCCCAAAGACCGGCCGGGTGCACACCTCCTACAATCAGACCGTCGCCGCCACCGGCCGGCTCTCGTCCTCCGATCCCAATCTGCAGAACATCCCGGTCCGCACCGATGAAGGACGCCGTATCCGCCACGCCTTCATCGCCCCGCCGGGGCATGTCATCCTCTCGGCCGACTACTCCCAGATCGAGCTGCGCGTGCTGGCCCACCTTTCCGGCGACCAGGTATTCTGCCACGCCTTCGCCAACGACGAAGACATCCACACCCGCACAGCGGCCGAGGTCTTCGGCCTGTTCCCCGAGATGGTCACCACTGAGATGCGCCGCCAGGCCAAGACCATCAATTTCGGCATCATCTACGGCCAGGGCGCCTTCAGCCTGGCAAAACAGCTCGGCATTGCCCGCAAGACGGCCGAGGATTTCATCGCCGCCTACAAGGAGCGCCACAGCGGCGCGGTCGGCTTCCTTGATTCCTGTATCCGCCAGGCGGAAGAGACCGGATACGTCACCACCATCCTGGGCAGGCGGCTCCCGATACCCGATATCCACAGCAGTAACGGCAACGTGCGGGCCTTTGCCCAGCGCAACGCCATCAACTACCCCATTCAGGGCTCGGCGGCCGACATCATCAAGAGCGCCATGATCCGGGTGGATGAGCGGCTGCGGGCCGAGGGGCTGAAAAGCCGCCTGACCATGCAGGTGCACGACGAACTGGTCTTCGAGATACCAGAGGACGAGCTGTTGCGCATGGAACTCCTGGTGGAGGAGGCGATGTCCCACGCTGCGGAGATGAAGGTGCCGCTCAGGGTGGATGTCAGCTACGGGAAAAATTGGAGCGAGGCGCACTAACAGCCGCTCCTGTTTCCCTCCGATTACTGTTTGCCGTGCTGATGGTCCTTCTGCGCGGCCATGAATACAACCTCCAGCTTCAGGGTCTTGCCCTGCCGCTCGACCTGGACAACCCCGCGATCGCCGGGATGTTTCTGCTGCACGGCATAGGTCAGATCAAAAATCTCCGTCAAGGACTCGCCGTCAAGGGAGAGGAGCAGATCCCCCAGTTGCAGGCCGGCACGTTCGGCGTTGGAACCGGGAAGCACCCCCTTCACTACCAGGCCGTGGCCGGCGGGCGCCGCTTCGATCACCACGCCGAGACGGACCCCCGTTTCCGGCAGTTCCTCGTAGGCCTGATACACCTGGAAATCGTATGGCGCCATGGGAAAATCGGGGATATCGACGTTCATCAGACGATCCTTCTTGTCGGGCGGGATGTCGATTTCCCTGCCGCCGATGATGGTATAGGAAGCGGCGAAGCGGCGGAATACCCGGCGCGGAATGCCGAAACCGTTGCTGACGTGATCTCCGCCGGCGATTACCAGCAGGTGTTTGTCCTCCCCTGCCGGACTTGCCAGGTAACGGGCCGCCGATTCGGCCATGGTCTCGTCGCGCACAATCTGCGCGAGGACAAAATTGTCGAGCAGCATTCCCCCGTGGCCATGCTCGCCGAAGACTGCTGTCAACATGCCTCGCTCATAGGGGTCAGACAGGTCGAGTAGCGGCAACTGAGCCCGTTCTGCCGGGCCGAGTTGCTCAGGGGCCTTGCTGCGCACCGCCCTTACCAGGCTCTTCTCGGCATCCAGGGCGATAACCGGGATGTGCCGCAAACGGGCGAAGTTCAGCAGATCGCGGTAATACGCAAAATCCATGTTCCAGCTATCAAACCAGTGGGACTGTTTGAGAAAGGCCTTTTCGTCAAGCTTGCCGGCTGTCCAGAGATCAAGGGCCGGCTGCTGGGAACGCACGAACATCTCCATGCCCAGCGCCACCCGGCCGGGATAGCGTTCGGCAAGGGCCCAAAGAACCTGCAACTCCAAGCGGTGGGAAGCCGGGTTGTCATGGGTCTCTCCGACATAGACGATGCGGGTGTCCCCGGCCATTGCCAGCATCTGGGCCTGGTTGACCGGGATGCCGGTCGGCAGGTGGACAATCTGGCCGACCTGGGGCGGCACGGTGAGCGGATAAGGTTCCTGGGGATCACCCATCACCTGCCTGCCGACGGGTGCGCATGCGGTCATGGCGAACAGGCACAAGGCTGCGACCGGAAATACCAATGGTGAGAAACGGATCATGCTGCCTCCTTCGCGGAAACGGACAAGTTCTTATTTTTTTCTTGCCTTGCCTTCCGGCCTAGAATAAATAAATCCATCCAATTTTTCAACACATCAACCCAGAAAAAGCATCTGCCACAGAGTCAAAAAGAGGCAGGCATCTGCCACAGAGACTCAGAGACACAGAGGTCCACAGAGAAAAACAAAAACAATTTTCGAAAATACCATCATCAAGAATCGTTGTTTATTACTGCCTTACTCCTGGTTTTCTCAGTGTCTCCGTGTCTCCGTGGCAGGTTTGTATTTTTCTCTGCATCTTGTGGCCAAACTGCCGATTTTAGGATCAATGGAGCCTTCCATGCATGCCGATAAGCTCCAGGCCATAGTTCTCTCGACAATCGATTACGGCGACAGCGACCGGATCGTATCGCTGTTTTCGCTGGAGCATGGCCGCATCAAGGCCTTTGCCCGCGGCGCGCGCGCGAGCCGCAAGCGTTTCGGCGCAGCACTGGAGGCCTTTGCCCGCATCGAGGCCCAGGTTAGGGTCAAGGAGGGGTTGGCAGGCCTTCAGCAGGCCGAGCTCGTCACCATCTATCCCCGCATCCGCGGCGACCTGTCC
>JBEKFJ010000047.1:0-14683 GCA_050013355.1 Oryzomonas sp. | reverse complement strand
CGCCGCACAATTTTGCTTGCTAAATTGGACCGCGAAGGCGCCCGAAGGGTGAGGCCAACGGCCGAAGTCACAAGCAAACCCGAAGATTGACGCCGCATGGGCGGAAAAGAACCCTTTCCGGACGGAAACTAGCCAGGAAAGGTTTCAGATGCCCCTGATCCTGTTGTTCTCCGTGTCTCAGCAGCTCCGTGGCAAAACACCATTGACCTCATTCGTGGCGCTCGGACAGATTTTGCAGTTTCTCCATCTGAAGGATCACCACACGGCTACCCTGCACCTCAATGATCCCCTCATCCTTCAGCTTGCGCAGGGTACGGGAAATAGTCTCGCTGGCGGTGCCGAGCCGCGAGGCAAGCTCGCCCTTCCTGATCCCCAGGTCTATGTAGGTGACGCCGCCGTAACTGGCAGATTTTTCAGCGGAAAGTCGAACCAAAAAGGAGGCCAGCCGGGAGGTGACGTCGGCAAAGGAAAGTTCTTCGATCTGGCGGGCAAACTGCCGCAGCATGAGCGACAACGACACCACCAGGTTGAGGGCGAAATTGGGGTTATGAGCCATCAACTCCAGAAAACCTTCCTTGGGAAGGTAGAGCGCCTCACCCGCCGCCAGGGCGCGGGCCTCTGCCGGATACCGCCCGTCGCCGAAAAAGGCCGCTTCGGCAAAGGTCTCGCGCGGTTGGACGAAGTGCAGCACTTTTTCCCGGCCATCGTGGGAGATACGGCAGAGCTTGATGCTGCCTGATACGAGCAGGTAAAAACCGGTGGCCTCATCGCCTTCGCTGAAGAGGGACTCACCTTTCCGGAATTTGCGGCGCACCGTAATGGCAGCCAGCTCGGCCAGGTCGTCATCCTTCAGGCCAGAGAAGAGCAGGGATTTTTTGAGCAGCTCAATCAGTTCCATACCAAAACCTATACATCTGCCACAGAGCCACAGAGCCACGGAGAACGGCAAAGCGAGGAAACAAAAATCTTTTTGGCTAACCCTACTTGGTTTTGTTTGGTTTTCTCGATTCAGCCTTTCCTCTGCGCCTCTGTGACTCTGTGGCAGACGATTAAGCCTATTTCTTCAAAAACGCAGCGATCTTCTCAGCCACCTGGGGCGCGGTGAAGCCAAACTGTTCAGCCAGCACCTTGTCCGGAGCCGAGGCGCCGAAGTGGTCAATGCCGATGAACAGCCCGTCGCACCCCAAGAGCGCGCTCCAGGATTCACCCCGGCCGGCTTCGAAGGCCACCCGGCGGATCCCGGCCGGGAGCACCTCGTCGCGATAGGCCACAGGCTGGGCCTGGAACTCACCAAGGTTGGGCACGGAGACGACGCGGGCGGCGATCCCCTGTGCAGCAAGGGTTTTTGCAGCATCGACCGCCACATGCACCTCTGAGCCGCTGGCCATGATGACCACATCGGGCCTTCCGGTCGGGGCAGCAACGACATACCCCCCTTTGAGAACATCGGTGCTGCCGAAGGAGACGGGACGGTCGATGACCGGCAGCTTCTGGCGGGTAAGGATCAGAAGGGTTGGCCCATTGTTGTGCTGCAATGCCGCCTGCCAGGCCAGCGCCGTTTCCAGGCCGTCGGCCGGGCGGATCAGTTGCAGGCCGGGAATCATGCGGAGCGAGGCCACGTGTTCGATCGGCTGATGGGTCGGCCCATCCTCGCCGACAAAAAAGGAATCATGGGTAAAAATGAAGATCGACTGCAGCTTCATCAGGGCAGAGAGGCGGATGGCAGGGCGGCAGTAGTCGGAAAAGACCAGGAATGTGGCGCCGTAAGGGATGAAGCAGCCGTACAGGCTCAAGCCGTTCACAACCGCCCCCATGGCGTGCTCCCGGATGCCGAAATGCAGGTTGCGGCCGGCAAACTCACCCGCCTGTACGGAAGGCGATCCCTTGATATCGCTGTTGGTGGAAGGCGTCAGGTCGGCCGATCCGCCCACCAGGGCCGGGATGAGGGCGGCCGCCTTCTGGAGGACCGCGCCGGACAGGGAGCGGGTTGCGCCGTCCTTGCCGGCGACCACTGCAACCAGATCATTGCCCAGCGTTGCCGGAATCCTCTTGTTCCACATCTCGTCCCACAACTTGGCCTTTTCGGGGTTGGCGGCATGCCAGGCAGAGAATCCGCGCTGCCAGGCGCTGTAGCGACCCTTGAGCGCTTCGACCCGGTCACGGCAGACGGCACGAACCTCTTCCGGCACCTCGAAGGGGGCATACTGCCATCCCAGGTTGGCCCGCGTGGCGGCGACCTCGTCTTTGCCCAGAGGGGACCCGTGAGCCCCGGATGTATCTTGTTTGCCAGGGCTGCCAAAGGCGATGTGGGTGGTGGCGATAATGATCGACGGGCGCCCGGTCTCGGCCTTGGCAGCGGCAATGGCAGCCATGATCTGGACGTAATCGTGGCCGTTGATCTTTTGCACATGCCAGCCGCAGGCATTAAAGCGTCCGGCCACGTCCTCGGACCAGGCCAGGTTGGTCTTGCCCTCGATGGTGATGCCGTTGTCATCGTAGAAGTACACCATGTTGCCCAGCTTGAGATGCCCGGCCAGGGCAGCGGCTTCGTAACTGATCCCCTCCTGCAGGTCGCCGTCGCCCGCCAGGGCATAGACGGTGTGGTTGATCGGACTGAAGTCGGCGGTATTGAAACGTTCCGCTGCCATCCGGCTGGCGATGGCCATGCCGACGCCATTGGCGAAGCCCTGTCCCAGCGGCCCCGTAGTCACCTCGACCCCGGCGGTATGGCCGAACTCGGGATGGCCGGGGGTCTTGCTGCCCCACTGGCGGAAGTTTTTCAGCTCCTCCAGCGGCAGGTCATAGCCGAACAGGTGCAGGAGCGAATATAGCAGCATCGAGCCGTGGCCGGCCGATAGGATGAAGCGGTCGCGGTTGGGCCAGCGGGGATCTTCGGGATTAAAGGAGAGGAAATTGCCCCACAGCGCAAATGCGTAGTCTGCGGCCCCCATGGGCAATCCGGGATGGCCGGAATTGGCCTTTTCGACCGCGTCGACGGCGAGAAAACGGATGGCGTCGGCACAGAGCCGGGCCTTGTCTGCTGGAATGACTTCCTGCTGCATATCGTTCGATGCTCCTTTCGGAAGTTTATGCGAAGTGGTTGAATCCCTTGTTCTTTGGGACATATCTGCTGCCGTCGGCCAAAACGGTCGTCACCTCGGGCAAGGTCGTTACTATACCAACAGGCGCGGCATCAATGCCACATCTTTTCATGAGTCGGACAATTTTTTCCCGGTTGGCGGCCGGCGCGGTAAATGCCAGCTCATAGTCTTCGCCGCCGGCCAGGGCCGGATCATGACAGGAGGGAGGGTGCAATGGGAACGCGGCGCGGAAGGCCGGCGAAAGCGGGATCGAATCGAGGCGGATCGTGCCGCCGAGGGCGGATTGTTCGGCAATATGGCCAAAATCAGCCAACAGCCCGTCGCTGACATCGATCATGGCCGATACGAGCCCTGCATCCGCCAGTGCCCGGCCGGCCGCGGCGCGGGGGGACGGATCGAGCAGGCGGGATATGAGGTATCCCCTCTCCTCCGCCGTCAAGGAGGGGTATATTTCACCCTTTTCCAGCAATTCCAAGCCCAGGGCCGCGTCTCCCAGGGTGCCGGTCACCCATATATCGTCACCGGGGCACGCACCGGAACGCCGCACGACCCTCTCCGGCTTCTGCTCACCCATAATGGTAACGGATATGGTCAGGCCGGCGCGGGAGGAACAGGTATCGCCGCCGATCAGGGCCACGCCCTGTTCATCTGCCAGGGCAAGAAAACCACGGGTGAATGCGTCCAAAAATTCAAGGGGGGTGGAGGGAGGAACGGCAAGGGAGAGCAGCGCCCAGCGAGGGATACCCCCCATGGCGGAGATGTCGGAGATGCTGGCCGCCAGGGATTTGCGCCCCAGGCGATACGGGTCATGCCATGAACGGCGGAAATGCACCTCCTCCACCAGCATGTCGGTTGAGGTTAAGAGCTGCATGCCGGGAGAGAGGGCCGTTACGGCGGCGTCATCACCAATGCCGGTGATGACGCCTCTGCCATCGGCCACGCCGGAGGCGATGCGGGAGATCAGGCCGAATTCGCCCAACTCTCCAATTTTCACTCCCGGGCTCCGGCCGAAATCTCCTTGCGGGGCCGCATCAGAACCTTGGGGGCGGATTCGCCGTTGCGCGGTTTCTTCGCAGGCTCCTTGGGGGTCGACATCGTAGGAGGCGGGAACTTCTCCAGGGCCAGCTTCAGCACCTCACCCACCTCATGCACCGGGACGATCTTGACCTTCTTGAGTATCTCGGCCGGGATATCCTCCAGATCCTTTTTGTTCTGATCAGGGATGATGACCATCCGCATCCGCGAACGCACCGCCGCCAGGATCTTTTCCTTGAGCCCGCCAATGGGGAGCACCTTGCCACGCAGCGTGACCTCGCCGGTCATGGCCACATCCTTCTTGACCGGAATACGCGTCAAGATCGAGACCAGCGCCGTGGTCATGGCAATGCCGGCCGAGGGGCCGTCCTTTGGAATGGCGCCGGCCGGGACATGGACATGGATCTCATGCTCCTGGAAAAAATCGGGGTTGATGTGCAGGATGTCGGCATGGGCACGGATATAGGAGTGGGCCGCCTGGACCGACTCCTTCATCACGTCCCCCAACTGTCCGGTCAGGGTCAGGCCGCTCTTGCCCTTCATCAGGGTGGCTTCGATGTGCAGGATTTCGCCTCCCACCGGTGTCCAGGCCAGACCGTTGACCACACCGACCTCGTTTTTGTCCAGGTCCTCTTCCCGCAGATACTTGGGCGCCCCCAGGAAAGAGTGCAGATTCTTGGCCCCGACCTTGATGGCACGCGTGCCCCCTTCGGCCACCTTGCGGGCCACCTTGCGGCAGACCGTGCCGATTTCCCGCTCCAGGTTGCGCAAGCCCGCCTCGCGTGTGTACTTGGCGATTATCTCGCGGATGGCGTCGTCATCGAAACTGATGTGCTTCGCCTTGAGGCCGTTTTCCTTCATCTGGCGGGGTACCAGGTAGCGGCGGGCGATCTCCAGTTTTTCCTCCTCTGTGTAACCGGCCAGGTTGATGACCTCCATACGGTCGCGCAGGGCCGACGGCACCGGGTCGATCTGGTTGGCCGTGGCGATGAACATGACGTTGGAGAGATTGAACGGCATGTTGATGTAGTGGTCGGAGAACGAGTGGTTCTGCTCCGGGTCCAGCACCTCCAGGAGCGCCGATGACGGGTCACCCTTGTAGTCGTAGCCAAGCTTGTCCAGTTCGTCCAGCATGAAGACAGGGTTGTTGGAGCCGGCCTGCTTCATCCCCTGGATGATGCGTCCCGGCAGGGCGCCGATATAGGTGCGGCGGTGGCCGCGGATCTCGGCCTCATCCCGCACGCCGCCCAGGGAAATGCGCACGAACTTGCGGTTCATCGCCCGGGCGATGGATTTGCCCAGCGAGGTCTTGCCGACCCCCGGAGGACCCACGAAACAGAGGATCGGTCCCTTCATCTTTTTCTTCAGCTTGCGTACCGCCAGGAATTCCAGGATACGCTCCTTGATCTTGTCCAGGTAGTAATGGTCATCATCCAGGATCTGCTTGGCGCGGACGATGTCCAGGCTGTCGCGGGAGGACTTGCTCCACGGGAGTTCAACCAGCCAGTCCAGATAGGTACGGATGATGCCGGCCTCGCCGGCGTCCGAATGCATGTTCTCCAGCCGGCTCAACTGTTTAAGGGCCTCCTTCTGGGCCGCTTCGGGCATCTTGGCGGACTCGATGGCCTTGCGGATCTCGGCGATCTCCTCTTTGCCTTCGCCGTCCCCCAACTCCTGCTGAATGGCGCGCATCTGCTCCCGCAGGTAGTACTCCCGCTGGTTCTTGCCCATCTCTTCACGGGCTGCGCTCTGGATCTTGGCCTGTACGCTGAGCAGTTCCACCTCGCGGTTCAGAAAATCGTTGACCTTGGTCAGGCGAACGATCGGGTCGTTCATCTCCAGCAACAGTTGGGCATCGGCCACCTTCAGCCCCAGGTTGCTGGCGATCAGGTCGGCCATACTGCCGGGGTCCTGGATGTTCTCCAGGATCACCATCACCTCGGGGGAGACCTGCTTACCCAGCTCGATGACCTTGGTCAGTTGCTCGCGCACGGTGCGTACCAACGCCTCCGTCTCAAGGGAGATATCCTGAAGGGGGGCGTCAATCATTTTCTCGATACGTACCGTATGGAACGGCTTCTCCGTCACATACTCGGTGATGCGGGCCTTGCTCAGCCCCTGGACGAGGATTTTCACCCTGCCGTCCGGCAGTTTGAGCATGCGCATGATCATGGCAACCGTACCGACCTCATAGATCTTGTCCGGGGTGGGGTCTTCCTCGCCGATCTCGTGCTGGGTTGCCAAAAGGATCATCCGGTCCCCGGCCAACGCGCTGTCAACGGCCTTGACCGACATCTCGCGCCCCACGAAGAGCGGGATGATCATGAAGGGATAGACCACCACATCGCGCACCGGCAGAAGCGGCAGCACCTCGGGGATCTTCAGCTCTTCCGACTCCTGTTTTTCCATGTCCTTATCTATCTCGCTCAATCTGGTATCTCCTTTATCGTTACCTGCCGGTCGCCGGTCTTGGGATATCTCACCCGCAAAACGCCGCGGCGGTATTCGGCTTTGATGGCGCATGTATCGATACAACCGGGAATATGCAGCGCATGATGGAAACGACCGTAACTCCGTTCGAGACAGGCATAGCGCGCACCGTCGTCGGCCTGTTCGCGAGGGCGCTGCGCCTCAAGCACAAGGGTAGTGCCGTGCTGCGTCAGACTGATGTTCTCGATGCGGAAACCGGGCAGATCAAATTCCAGGACCATCTCATTGCTGGTCTCGTACATATCCACCGGCGGATGGTTCTCGCCCTCGCCAAAGACATCACGAAGCTCAAGGGCATCCAGCAGATCACGGATCTCTCCGAGATGCCGGCCGAAGAGTTCCTGCTGGAACGGTTGCCTGCGGGAAAAGTGTGGCATATAACCACCTTGCGCACATACTTAGTAATACCAAGGTGCAATCAAAATGATACTAGGCGGCAAGGATGGTGGCGACGGGGGCGTACTTTATTGTACGTTGAGGAGCCACCGATGAAGCCAACAATGTAATCGTTTGATTGCGGCTTGGTATGAGACAGACTTTTGGACTGGTTGAAAGGTAAACATTCCCCACGACAAAGTCAAGGTGCACCTTCAAGCAGAGAAACACAGTCCCGGGCCAAGTACGCATATCCGGCGCAACCCGGCCGCCGCGGCACCGTTAAAGTCGTCCGTAATCGGCCCGTAGCGCGGGGCATTTTTTTATTTGATTGACTTACGCCGGAATATTCAATAGAAAAACAAATTTGTTCATCTTTTGTTTTTGAATGCACGCGCCCGGCTGACACAGCATGGGCGATACACATGGGGGCGATGCATGTATCCCTCCCCAATACATCGATGGCTGTCAGCAAATAACGACGAAAGTTGGTAAACGGCCTATGGAACGCTGGTCAATTAACGAGTCCGCAAAACTCTACAACATGGACAACTGGGGCGCCGACCTGTTCTCCATCAACAAGAAGGGGAGCATCTGCGTCCATCCTTCCTCCAGTTCCAAGCAATCCATCGACCTGCGCGCCCTGGTTGACGACCTGATCAAACGCAAGATCAAGCCGCCCATCCTGCTGCGCTTCATGGATGTGCTCCAGGGGCGTATCGCCAGCATCAACCGGGTCTTCAGGAGCGCCATCCAGGAGAATGACTATCCCGCCAAGTACCAGACCTTCTACCCCATTAAGGTCAACCAGCAACGCCAGGTCGTGGAGGCCATCGCCAATTTCGGCAAGCGCTACAACATCGGCCTGGAGGTGGGCTCAAAACCGGAACTGGTTGCCGCCATATCCATCTCCACCGGCAACGGCCTGCCGATCATCTGCAACGGCTACAAGGACACCGAATACATTGAGACGGTGCTCTACGCCACCAAGATCGGCTACGACATCACCCTGGTGGTGGAAAAACTTTTTGAGCTGGAAAAGATCATCAATCTGTCCGAGAAGACCGGCATCAAGCCCAGGCTGGGCATTCGGGTGAAGCTCTCCTCCAAGGGAACCGGAAAATGGGCCACCTCCGGCGGCGAGGACGCCAAGTTCGGCCTGCGCATGTCCGAAATCATAGCCGCCATCCGCATGCTGGACGAACACGCCATGCTCGGCTGCGTCAAGTTGCTGCATTTCCATATCGGCAGCCAGATCACCAAGATCGACAAGATCAAGACCGCCCTGATCGAGGGGACCCGTATCTACGCCGAGATGCGCAAACTGGGCGTCGGCATCGACTTTCTCGACATCGGCGGCGGCCTGGGCGTGGACTACGACGGCTCCAAGTCCAGTTACTTCTCCAGCGTCAACTACACGCTGGAGGAGTACGCCAACGACGTCATTTACCAGATCAAGAACATCTGCGACGAGGCAGGGGTGGAATGCCCCAACATCATCTCCGAGTCGGGACGCGCCACGGTTGCCCATTATTCGGTGCTGGTCACCAACGTCCTCAACACCAACACCCAGAACCTGATGCCCGACTTTGAGGATATCCTGACCAAGGCCGAGAATCTGGCGCCGACGGTCAAAAAGCTCATGGACATCTACAAGAGCATCGACCGTTACTCCCTGCGCGAGGACTACCACGACACGCTGCAACTGATCAACGAAGCGGTCAGCCTGTTCAACCTTGGCTACCTGACGCTCAACGACCGCGCTATCGCCGAGTGGCTCTACTCCAAGATCATTAGGAAGATCAACAGCATCGTTGAAAAGATCAAGCCGATCCCCGAGGAGTTGCAGAACTTCCAGCTTGCCCTGCGCCAGACCTATTTCGCCAACTTTTCCCTGTTCCAGTCGATCCCGGACTCCTGGGCCATCGACCAACTCTTTCCGATCATGCCGCTGCAACGGCTCAACCAACGGCCTGACGTCATGGCCTCGATCGCCGACATCACCTGCGACTCGGACGGCGAGATCACAAGCTTTGTCGGCGAGAACGGCAGGACCAAGTTCCTCCCGCTCCACCGTATCCGCAAGGAGGAGGACTACTTCATCGGTTTCTTCCTGATCGGCGCCTACCAGGAGATCCTGGGGGACATGCACAACCTTTTCGGCGACACCAATGCCGTGCATATCACCTTCAACAAAAAGACCGGCTACCTGATCGACACCGTCATAAACGGCGACGCCTGTTGGGAGAGCCTGAAGTACGTCCAGTACAAAGGGCCGGAGATCCTCAAACATGTCAGGGACAACCTGGAGAAAAGCGTCGCCCTGCGGAAGATCTCAATCGAGGAGAGCAGCCACTTCATTGAACTCCTGGACCGGACGCTGTTGGGCTATACCTATCTGGGCGAATAACATTCCTTTACTTTGTAAAAGTTTTGTTACGGGCATTGCGCCGGTCGGCGAATGCCCGTAATATCTTCCACACCAAATCACCAAAACTGCGCAGCGTCAGATTCGTGATGATAACGGCGACGGTGAGGAGGCAGGCCCGCAGGCGTAGCAGCGCTACGTCGAGGAGCATGTTGACGAACCGGCGTCGTTAGGGCGCGAATATGACGCTGCCGCCCCAGGAAGGAGATTCACATGAGCAAAGTCCTTATAATCGGCGCCGGCGGTGTCGGCCAGGTTGTGACCCACAAATGCGCCCAGCGTCGGGATATCTTCAGCGAGATCACCCTGGCCTCCCGCACCAAGTCCAAATGCGACGCCATCGCGGCCCAGATAGCAACGCCGGTCATAACCGCCCAAGTGGACGCCGACAACGTACCCGAACTGGCAGCGCTGATCCGCCGGGAACAACCGAAGCTGGTGATCAACGTGGCCCTGCCCTACCAGGACCTGCACATCATGGACGCCTGCCTGGAGACCGGAGTGGACTACCTGGACACCGCCAACTACGAGCCGCTGGACACCGCCAGGTTCGAATACTCCTGGCAGTGGGCCTACCAGGAGCGCTTCAGGCAGGCCGGCATCATGGCGCTTCTGGGCTCCGGCTTCGATCCGGGTGTGACCAACGTCTACACCGCCCTGGCTGCTAAAAAATATCTGGACGAAGTCCAGGAGATCGACATCATCGACGCCAATGCCGGTTCCCACGGTCAGCCCTTTGCCACCAACTTCAACCCGGAGATCAACATCCGCGAGGTGACCGCAACCTGCCGCCATTGGGAGAACGGTCGATTCGTCGAGACGCCGCCGCTCTCCACCAAACGGGTCTTCGACTTTCCCGACGGAATCGGCCCCATGAACATCTACCGCCTCTACCATGAGGAGATGGAGTCGCTGGTCAAGCACCTACCCACCATCAAAAAGGCCCAGTTCTGGATGACCTTCTCCGACAACTACCTGAAACACCTCGAAGTGCTGCAAAATGTGGGCATGACACGCATCGACGAGGTGGAGTACGACGGCCGGAAGATCGTGCCGATCCAGTTTCTCAAGGCCCTCCTGCCCGACCCCGGCTCCCTGGGGCCGCTGACCAAGGGCAAGACCTGCATCGGCGTCATCGCCCGCGGCCTCAAGGACGGTAAGCGCAAGCAGGTTTACATCTACAACATCTGCGACCATGAGGCATGCTACCGGGAGGTCAAGTCCCAGGCCATCAGCTACACCACCGGCGTGCCGGCCGTGGTAGGAGCCATCATGATGCTGACCGGCTCGTGGCACAGCCCCGGTGTCTGGAACATGGAGCAGTTCGACCCGGAGTTGTTCCTGGAGGTGCTGGGACCCATGGGGCTGCCCACGGTCGTCGTCGATGGCGGAGACTGGCCGGAGTTGTAGAATCACAGACGATTTGCCACGGAGCCACAAAGACACGGAGAAAGTCAAAAACAATATGGACGACCGAACAATGCAAGATGAAATGTAACTCGTTATACATTGATTTTCCTCTGTGTCTCTGTGGCTCCGTGGCAAATAAAAGGTTAAGAGCTTGTGACCGGTATCGATATCGACAAAATCCTTGAACTCGCCCCATCCCCGGCCTACGTGGTGGACCTGGGCAGGCTGCGCCATAACCTGGCCATCCTGGACGAGGTCCAGAAGCGTAGCGGCGCCAGGATTCTCATGGCCCTGAAGGCCTTTGCCATGTGGAGCGTGTTCCCCATCATCCGCGAGACCCTGCAGGGGGTCTGCGCCAGTTCCCCCTGGGAGGCGCGCCTGGGGAGGGAGGAGTTCGGGCGCGAGGTGCACAGCTTCTCCGCAGCCTTCAAGGAGAGCGACGTGGCGGAACTGTTGTCCATCTCCAACCACCTGGTCTTTAATTCCTTCAACCAGTTGGAACGTTTCCGGCCGCTGTGGGAAAAGGAAAAGGGCCGCGTCTCCATTGGCCTGAGGGTCAACCCCGAGCACTCCGAGGGACACACTGCCATGTATGACCCCTGTGCCCCGGCATCACGGCTGGGCATCCCGCGGGCGGAGTTTGACGGCCGGTCGCTGGAAGGGGTGGAGGGGCTGCACTTCCATACCCTCTGCGAGCAGTTGTTTGAGCCGCTGGAGCGGACCGCACGGACGTTTGAGGAGAAGTTCGGCCAGTTCCTGCCGGCTATGAAGTGGCTCAATCTGGGGGGTGGCCACCACATAACCCGCGAGGGGTATGACCTCGACGGTCTGGTGGAACTGGTGACATATTTCCGCGAAAAGTACCAGGTTGAGGTCTACCTGGAGCCGGGCGAAGCCATCGCCATCGGCACCGGCATCCTGGTGGGCGAGGTGCTGGACGTGGTGTATAATGAGCTGAATATTGCCATCCTGGACGTCTCGGCCACCTGCCACATGCCGGACATTCTGGAGATGCCCTATCGTCCCGGTATCAAGGACGGCTTTGATCCCGGCGACAAGGCCCATACCTACCGCCTGGGTGGCCCCTCCTGCCTGGCGGGGGACGTCATCGGCGACTGGTCCTTCGACCAACCGCTGAAAGCGGGCGACCGGCTGGCCTTCCTGGACATGGCCCACTACACCATGGTCAAGACCACCACCTTCAACGGTATCCAGCACCCGGCCATCTGCACCTTTGAGCCGCAAACAGGTCAACTGAAGGTCGTGCGCAGTTTCGGCTACGAGGATTTCAAGTCGCGGCTTTCGTAAACCGCCACATCATTTTTGCCTCAGAGCCACAGAGACACGGAGAAAAACCAGAAATAGGATTTACAGAGATGAACAAGATGAGCAGAGATAACATCTCAGACCAGTTTGTTTTTGGGTCTGGCCCATAAGCCATTATCCCGTTTATCCTGTTCATCCCTGTTAGATATTTTTGCGTGGCAGTTGACAGATCCTGGTTCTCCTCGATGTGAGATTTTTTCTCCGTGCCTCTGTGGCTCCGTGGCAAATCAGACTTTGATCTTTACGAGGTATTCTCATGGAACTGAAAACCAGAATATGGATGACCGGCGCGCTGGAATGGTACGGGTATGTGGGCGACCAGGAGATGTTCCTCGGCCAGCGTTCATTCCCCAATCCCCTAGAGGAAGGGGACGAGTGGACCACCGAGGCCGGCGACATGTTCAAGGTCATAGACGGTGAGATCCGCTTGATGGGGAAAACCGACCCTCCCCGGAAGTTCTGGTAATACCGATTCCAAATCAAGGCGCTACGTCTTCGGTGCCTCAACCTAGTACGGTACGCCTTCGTCGCCTCAATCCTCGCCGCCTTGATTTCATCCTTGATTTGAAATCGGTATGGCCCCCGGATTCCGCGCTCCCGCCGCTCTCGTCTTTTTGCATCTCCGCGCTTTACTTCGTAGCAGTGCTCTGCTATCACCATCCCATGTCAACCCAACAGCCCCGCATCATCGAAGTCGCCATCCCGCTCCACCTGGACCGCATCTTCCATTACCGAGTTCCCCCGGGAATGGAGCAGCAGGACCTTGCCGGGCGGCGCGCCTTCGTCCCCTTCGGCCGCCGCAGGTTGACCGGATATATCCTGGGAGATGCCCCGGTAACGCCACCTCACGAGTTGAAAGAGATCTTCGAGGTGCTCGACCCGGACCCGCTCTGGACGGACAACGAACTGGAGTTCTTCCGCTGGGTGGCCTCCTACTACCTTCACCCCCTGGGCGGAGTCCTCAAAACGGCGCTTCCAGCTGGCATAAACATCCAGACCCGCAAGGGCTCGGACCGGACCGGCTCTAACGTCAGCGGCGGGAAGGCAATCAAGACGGAGTTCGTCTTCCACGCTGCAACGCCGGGAGAGCCCGTCCGCCACCTGGGCAGCAAGGCTGCTGCCATCCTGGAGGTGATCAGAGAGGGGGGCGACGTCCCGGCCGCCGACCTGCGGCGGCGTTTCGGCCATTGTTCAACGCAGATCAGGCGGCTGACGGAATTGGGCCTCGTGACAGGCGAGACGCGGGAGGTCTATCGCAACCCGTTCAGTGACAATGTCGTGGAACGCGATGCCCCCCGGATTCTCTCCCTCCACCAGCAGTCAGCCCTCAATGCCGTAGGCGCGGCACTGGACAGGCACGCCTTTGCCCCCTTCCTGCTCTACGGCGTGACCGGCAGCGGCAAGACCGAGGTCTATCTCCAGGCCATAGCCCTTGCCCTTGAACAGGATAAAAACGCCCTGGTGCTGGTACCGGAGATAGCGCTTACCCCCCAACTGGTGCAGCGATTCCGCGCCCGCTTCGGCCATGGCATTGCCATCCTGCACAGCGGCCTTTCCGACGGTGAGCGCTACGACGAGTGGCGGCGGATCAGGCGGGGCCAGGCCCGGATCGTCATCGGCGCCCGCTCGGCCATCTTCGCCCCCCTGGCCGGGATCGGCATCATCATCGTCGACGAGGAACATGAGGCATCGTTCAAACAGGCCGACGGCCTGCGTTACAACGCCCGCGACCTGGCGCTGGTGCGGGGGCGGATGGAGCGGGCCGTGGTCCTGCTCGGATCGGCCACACCGTTGGTTACCAGCGTGTATGCCGCGGAGCAGGGCAAGCTGGCGCTGCTTACCCTGCCGGAACGGGTTGAAGAACGCCCTATGCCCGCTGTCGAACTGGCACCCATGAAGGGGGTTGCCACTGCCATCAGCCCGCTCCTGGTCACGGCATTGTAGGCAAACCTGGGCGCAGGCGGGCAGACCATCATCTTTCTCAACCGGCGCGGCTTCGCCACCTACCTGGTGTGTGCAGAGTGCAGCGCGCCGCTGACGTGCCCCAACTGCTCGGTGTCCCTCACCTACCACCGCCAGCGCGGGCAGAGCCTTTGCCACTACTGCGATTACGCCATCCCCGCCCCCGGTACCTGTCCGGAGTGCGGCTGCCGGGAGTTGAAGGAGCTGGGGGCCGGCACAGAGCGGCTGGAGCACGACCTGCGCGAGCTCTTGCCCCGGGCGCGCATCCTCCGCATGGACAGCGACACCACTGGCGGCAAGGGGAGCCACGGGCGACTGCTGACCCGCATGTCCGACGGTAGCGCCGACATCCTGGTAGGGACCCAGATGATCGCCAAAGGGCACGACTTCCCCGGCGTGACCCTGGTGGGGGTGGTCAATGCCGAGGCCAGCCTGTTCATGCCTGATTTCCGCGCTGCCGAACGCACCTTTCAACTCCTGTCCCAGGTCATCGGCCGTGCCGGACGCGGAGACGCCCCCGGCCGGGTGGTCGTCCAGGCGCAAAGCAGCGACCACT
>JBEKFJ010000046.1:0-14843 GCA_050013355.1 Oryzomonas sp. | reverse complement strand
GGCATCGGTAAACAATTTATGCCGATCCCTCTGTATCGTTTTCTTGCGGATAAAAATCGGAAGGGTTAAGTTTGCGCGGTGACTACTGCTCACACAATAGGCTAAAATTCTGCTATAGGTTTCCCCTTTGGAATGAGTAGTGGATTCGGAACTCAATAAGAAACAGGTTATACGACAAAACAGTGCGAAAATTTGCAGCACCAATAAGAAAGGAGAATAGAAACATGAAAAAAACCGTAATTGCCATGCTTGCCATCGTAGCCTTTGCCGGTACTGCTTTTGCCGCCGACATTATGGAGTTCCCTGCTTCTATGGGCAAGGTGACCTTCCCGCACAAAAAACACCAGGAAATGCTTAAAGATTGCAAGAAATGCCACGAGAAGGGACCCGGCAAGATTGAGGGATTCGGCAAGGATTGGGCTCACAAGACCTGTAAGGGCTGCCATTCCGAAATGAAAAAAGGACCCACCTCATGTAAAGATTGTCACAAGAAGTAAGTCCTCGACAGTAAATCCGAATAAAGCAGGGGAAAAGGGGCGACGTTCAGACGTCACCCTTTTCATTTAATCTTTACATCAATCTTTACTTCGCCATTTTTGTGACAACTCCTGGTTGGCTTTGATCAGTGCTCTCCTCCTCAAACTTACCGTCTCCAGGAAGGTTTACTTCCGGCGACAGGATCAGTTGTGGAGGAATCTCCTGTACCCCCAGTATCCTGACAAACTGTTCCAACCCATCGTATATGTTAATTATTTGTGATTTGGGAAGTGCTTCGAGCCCGCTGACAAGAAGTTCTTGCGCCACATTTGGAGATTGGCTGACCTTTTCACTCCCGAGAGATGTGAGCGCAAGATCAACAACCCGCCTGTCCTTGGTTGACCTGGTCCTCTCGACAAGCCCTCTTGCTTCAAGTCGATCAATAATGCCAACCACCGTCGCGGGATGAAGATACATTTTGCGAGCCAAATCAGAGAGTTTTATTGATACGGATTCAGAAATCACCTTCATCGCCCAGAGTTGTGGTCCGGTCAGTCCTGTCTCGTGTTCAGCCCTTTTCGATTGTTCGTTAATGACCTGAAATACACGCCGTAAATTATCAATTATACCTGCCACCAGTTCCGGCGTAGCTTTCATACCAAACTCCCTCCATGTGCAAACTCGTTTGCAAAACTTTTATCTGATACGAATAACATTATTTCAGCATATTACGCAAGCCCATCGTTTTTTTAGTGCTGTTTGAAAATAATATTGTACAAGAAATAAAAAACTGTTATAAATTATTCGTTGGTATACCAAACGTATTTGAACCAGTTTTATATGGAAAAGACAGAGCATCCTTCAACATGGCAGGCGAGGCCCCTTATGATAGCTGACAAGAGCAGTGCCTACACCGTTCAGACGGTTACAAAAGCGTTTGAAATTCTGGAGATACTCTCGGGGCAGCAGACACACGCAGATCTGCCTCAACTGGCGGCCAAGATTGCATTGACCCGCAACAAGACATACAGGCTCCTGGCAACACTCATTGATAAAGGGCTGGTGGACCGTGACCCTCTGACCGGTCTTTATAAGCTCGGAATGTGTTCCACTTCGCTTGCCCAGAAGATATTAAAACATTCCAGTATTATCAATCTTGCCCATCCCATCATGGAGGACCTTGCCAAACGGCATGACGAGGCGGTTTACATGACGGTAATCAGGGGAGACGAGGTTCTATTTCTCGATATGGTGGATTGTGAACAGCAGATAAAGGCCACGACGTTTGTTGGGGAGAAGTTCCCCTTTTTCACCAATGCTGCCGGCAAGGTCATCAAGGCGCTCGAAACGCGTGAGCTGCCAGAATGGCTGTCGCAGAAACAGCGCAGCAGATCGAAGCTGGTGCCCGACCCTGAGAAGCTTGCCTCGGAGTTGATGGAGATACGTATGAACGGCGGAGTAGCAGTCGACAATGGTGGGCTTGGTGAGGGGATCAGCAGTGTCGCCGTGGCAGTAAAGGATTATGCCGGCAAGGTGATCGGCGCGATCACGCTGCTTGGTCCCTCGTTCAGAATGGTGAGGGAACGGATCGAAAACGAGATCGTCCCTTCTCTCATCGAGGGTGCCGCACTGATCTCGGAGAAATTCGGCTACATGGCGGCGTAACAGTTTTGGTAATCATTCCTACGAAAGGAGATGAGAAACTGAAGACAGGAATTTAAAAAGTATCAAACTATCGATGGCAGAAACTGGTTCGCGAAGGAATTTCAAACATCCCAAAAAGGAGAAGGCTATGTCGCTATTAATCGCAAGCAATATTCAAAAAAATCCAAAATACCTCGAACTGGTCCATCGACGCAATACGCTTGGCTGGACGCTCTCGGCAATCGTATGCGTTCTGTATTTCGGTTTCACCCTGATGATCGCATATACCCCTGAAATTCTCACCGCGCCCATCGCTGAGGGCAGTGTGATCCCGCTAGGCATGCTGATCGGCCTCGGCGTTATTCTGGCCTCGTGCGCGACGACAGGTATATATGTTTACTTGGCAAACAAGACCTTCGATCCAATTATTGAAGAAATTGTTCGGGAGGCATCCAAATGAAAATATTTAAAGCGTTTATCTTCTCCACGCTGGCTTTTGCTACGTTGTGCGCCTCAAATCTTGCCTTCGCCATGAATGTTGATACGGGTCCCGCACCTGCAGCACCGGCAGCACCGCCGCCCCTCAACTGGCACGCCATTATCATGTTTCTTATCTTTGTTGCCATCACCCTGATCATCACCTACTGGGCTGCAACCCATACCAAGACCGCGTCCGACTTCTATGCTGCCGGACGCGGTGTTACCGGTCTCCAGAATGGCATGGCCATCGCCGGCGACTACATGTCGGCCGCCTCGTTCCTTGGTATCGCCGCCCTGGTGTACTTTAACGGCTTCTATGGCCTGATCTTTTCAGTCGGCTGGCTGGTAGGCTGGCCGATCATCCTGTTCCTGGTCGCTGAACGGCTCCGTAACCTCGGTAAATACACCTACGCCGATGTGGTCTCCTTCCGTCTCCAGCAGGGACCGATTCGCATCATGGCGGCCATAAGCTCTCTGATCGTCGTCATCTGGTATCTGATCGGCCAGGCGGTGGGCGCCGGACAGTTGCTGCATACCCTTGTCCCGCAAATGTCCTACAGGCTGTCCATCGTAATCGTTGGTGTGTTGATCGTCCTTTACGTTACCTTGGGCGGCATGAAGGCCACAACCTGGGTACAGATCATCAAAGCCGGCCTGCTGTTGGGCGGTGCGACCTGCATGGCGTTTGGCGTAATGCTCCACGAGGGCTTCAGCTTTGCAAAACTGTTCTCCGACGCCGTGGCCCTTCATCCCAAAGGTATAAAAATCATGCAGTCGGTGGTGCCGATCGGTGCCAAGGCTAATCCCATCGAGTCCATTTCATTGGGTCTCACGCTGATGTTCGGTACCGCCGGCCTGCCGCACATCCTGATGAGATTTTTCACCACAACTAATTCCAAGGCTGCCCGCAAATCGGTTCTGTACGGCACCTGCTTCATCGGCTATTTCTACATCCTGACCTTCATCATCGGTTTCGGCGCCATTATTCTTGTTGCCAACAATCCGGAGTATGTGGTCGATGTCACCAAAAACGTTCTCGCTCTCAAGGGCGGCGGCAGCATGCCGGCTATTTACCTGTCGCACGCCATCGGCGGTAACTTCTTCCTCGGCTTCATCGCCGCGGTTGCCTTCGCCACCATCCTTGCCGTTGTATCCGGGCTGACGCTGGCGGGCGCCTCGGCTCTGTCCCACGACATCTATGCGAGCGTTATCAAGAAGGGTAAAGCGGACGAGAAGAAAGAGGTTTGGGTATCGAAGATGAGTGTTATTGGACTGGGAGCACTCGCTGTACTCCTCGGTATTGCATTTGAGAAACAGAACGTTGCCTATATCGTGGCGCTGACCTTCTCAATTGCTGCCTGCACAAACTTCCCCATATTGGTACTGTCCGTTTTCTGGAAGGGACTGACCACGCGTGGAGCGGTGCTTGGCGGCTATACCGGCATCTTCGGTTCCATCATACTGTTGATCATCGGCCCGACCGTATGGACCAAGGTTCTCGGAAATGGGCCGGCCATTTTCCCGTATGACTTCCCGACCTTTGTTGTCCTGCCTTTGGTGCTTATCGTTGCATATGTTGCTTCGGTAACCGATGGCAGTGAGAGTGCAAAGAATGAGCGTGCAGCATTCGATGCTCAGATGATCCGTGCCGAAACCGGCCTGGGTGCCGAGCAGGCTGCTTCTCACTAAATTCAAAGTATTCTTCATTCAGATGGCTGCCGGAATTTTTCCGGCAGCCATTTTTTAGGTTTTGTCTGAACGGTTTTGGATTACACTTTAGGAAAGGATGTCCATGAGCATGTCAGGCAACAACCGGGGCACGATACTTGTCGCCGAAGACGATCACACGACCGCCTCGCTGGTTGCGGCATATTTGGAGCGTGAAGGATTTTCAACCGTCCTTGCCCACGACGGGAAGAAATGCCTTTCCCTGTTTCATGAGAGCAAGCCGGTCTTCGTAATCCTCGACATCATGCTGCCTGGAATGGATGGATGGGAGATTTGTCGGGCATTGCGAAAGATTTCAAATATCCCCATTCTCATGCTCACAGCCCGTGAGGAAGAAATCGACCGGGTAACAGGTTTGGCAATGGGGGCGGATGATTACGTTGTCAAGCCGTTCAGCCTCAGGGAACTCGTGGAACGGGTGAAAGCGATCCTGCGACGGACGGGGACTGTTTCAACCCAACCTCTTGGCGAGATTCTGTCATTCGACGGCCTGGAGTTGGATTCCGTTCAACATACCGTTACCCTCAACGGTCATCAGCTTACCTTGACGTCATTCGAGTACAAGCTCTTGCAGGCCCTTATGAACTCGCCGGGAAAGGCGTTTTCCCGGGAAGAACTTCTGGATCTATGCTATCAGGACGGCATTGCGGTTGTCGACAGGGTCATTGACGTCCACATTGGCAAACTCCGCCAGAAGATCGAGCATGACCCGTCCAGGCCCCATTACATTCTTACGATAAGGGGCTACGGCTACCGCTTCAATAATGATAGTGAATCTCAGGGGGACACGTGAGGCAGCGTCTGCTCTGGAAATTGCTGATCGGCAATACCTTGCCGGTCATCGCGGTCATCGTCCTGTTGGTCTGGTTTGCCGTTGACCAACTGGCGGCCGACTATTTCGCTGTCCTGATGAAGCAGTACCACATCGACCCGGTCGATTCCCACCGGATGTTCCTGACGGCCATACACCGGTACCTGATCTGGGCCTCACTCGCCTCGTTGACACTTGCCCTGTTCCTGAACTACCTTTTGACCCGCAAGCTATTGCGGCCGCTTTTCCAGATGAGTGCCATTACCAGACAAGTGGCCAAGGGCAACTACACCGAGCGCGTGGATGTGGTCTCCGCAGACGAGGTAGGGCAACTTGCCCAATCTTTCAACCAGATGGCAGATAGCCTTGAGAAGATCGAACGGCTGCGAAAGAACATGGTTGCTGACATTGCCCATGAACTGCGCACCCCCCTCACAAACATTCGGGGGTGCATGGAAGCAATGAGCGATGGGGTCATACCCGCCTCACGGGAAACCTTTACCATCCTGGAAAACGAGTCCATGCGCCTGGTCCGCCTGATCGAGGACCTGCAACAACTGGCAAGGGCCGATGCAGCGAGGGCCTATCTGGACCGCAAAGAACTGTCCCTGCACCTGCTGCTTCACCAGATTGTCGATCTTTACCTGTTTAACTTCCAGGAAAAAGATATATCGGTTGAATGGCACCTGGAACCCGACAGCGAGATGGTAACGGCCGACAGGGACAAGCTCCTGCAAGCCATCCGCAACCTTGTGGACAATGCCTGGAAATACACCCCCGCCCATGGAACCGTTACCATTTCGACCCTTCGGACCGGTGACGGCATCAAGACCGTAGTTGCCAACTGTTGCGGCGGCATTGACGAGAAGAGCCTTCCCTTCATATTCGAGCGTTTTTTCCGGGCAGAACGTTCCCGTTCCCGTGATGACGGCGGCGCCGGCATTGGCCTGGCGATCGTAAAGGAACTGATAGAAGCCCACGGCGGACAGGTAGGCGCTGAGAGCGACAACGCCTGGACCCGTGTCTGGTTTACCCTTCCCACCCCGCCTCGCTCTTTACCATAGCTTTACACACCCAATATTATTGCTTTAACTTTCCTTGCTATTGTTGATTCAGATGAGAGGGTTGCCCACAAGGTGCTTTCCCGATCAATACAGCAAGGGGGTGATTGGCCATGAAAATTCCAGTCATATTCGTCAACGGCTCGTTGGGTGTGATATGCGACGCTGACCTGGATGAGATGCTGGCAAAGAAACTCATTGCAGCGTTCCAGCGTTCCTCCGGATTGGCAATTGTAGGCAGGGATGAAGTGCGAAGCAACCGTGGCAATGGGAACGGCAGTTGGAAAGACCGCAAAAAGAATCAACGACCGCGTGAAGAGGTCATATTCCTGCCGCCGCGAACAAAGTTCCAACCGTCATTTGCTTATGAGATAATGGAAAAAAGGATAGAGACGGCGCTGCCGAAAGAAGTGCCGATTGCCGCGAATCAACGATAAAGGAGCGACGGACATGAAAACCATAAAGCTGGCAGTACCGATGTTGGCGCTGGCAATCGGCTCCAGCACCTACGCAGTGGAGACCGGAGGTCAGGTCGTAACGTTCGCGGTTGGCTGTTTTGATGTCGGCGCGTCAGTGCTGCAAGGGCGGCCGGGCGTTATCTCGGTGCAGAAGGCGCGGAGCGACGGCAGGGAGGTCGATCTGGTGGTGTTCGACCCCCGGAAGGTCAGCGTCCCGACCATGGAAGAGTGGCTCAAGGATGCGGGTACGTATGTCGGCACCGAACATAATCCGGGCCGGGAACATTGAATGGAGGAAGAGCAATGAGAAGCGCAATCCTTGTAGCCGGGGCACTCATAGCCTTATCGGTTGTATTTTTCGCGATGCGTTCGAATTCAAAGGCGGATATGACAAAAATCCCGCAGCCGGCACAGGGCAGACTGGAAAAAGCCACGTTTGCCGGGGGGTGCTTCTGGTGCATGGAGCACCCGTTTGACGAACTTCCCGGAGTTGTATCGGTAACCTCGGGGTATACCGGCGGCCAAAAGAAAAACCCGACCTACGAGGAGGTCTCGGCGGGTGGGACCGGCCATGCCGAGTCGGTGCAGATTCTCTATGACCCGTCGAAGATCAGCTATGAGAGGTTGCTGGCCGTCTACTGGCACAATATCGATCCGACCGTGAAAGACCGGCAGTTCTGCGACTCGGGACACCAATACCGCAGCGCAATCTTTTACCACACGGAAGAACAGCGCAGAATGGCTTTGAAGTCCAGGGAAGCCCTTCAAATGAACAAGCCCCCGGGACAGATAGTTACCGAGATAACCCCGGCCACCGAATTCTACCCGGCAGAGGACTATCACCAGCACTACTACAAAAAGAACCCCATCAGGTACAGATTCTATCGTTCGAGTTGTGGCCGGGACAACAGGCTCAAAGAGCTGTGGGGCAATCAGGCAGGGCATTGACCGCCCTGGGGAGGATGACCATGCTGTCACGCAGATTGTTTCTCGTCGGCGGGTTATGCACCATCATTACCGCCTGTAACAGAAAGGCGCAAATACCGGAAGCTGCCGCCACTTCCATGGCTTCTGAAAAGGCAGGGCCTTCACGGATTCGATTATATTCCGCAACCAAGAGGGGGTATATCATGAGCGACAAGGTTATCAAGACCGATGCTGAATGGCGCAGGCAGCTGACGCCGGAACAATACCATGTCACCAGGGAAGAGGGAACGGAACGCCCTTTCACCGGAGCTACCTGGAATAACCATGAGCACGGCATCTACCAATGCATCTGCTGCGGCAACGACCTGTTCAGCTCCGAGCACAAGTTCGAATCCGGCACCGGCTGGCCGAGCTTCTGGCAGCCGATCGCTCAGAATATAACAACCCATGAAGACAACAGCCTTTTTACGAAACGGACCGAAGTCAGGTGCGCTCGTTGCGATGCCCATCTGGGCCACGTGTTCGATGACGGCCCCAAACCTACAGGGCTGCGTTATTGCATGAATTCGGCTGCAATGAAGTTCGTGCAATCCTGATCATAAGGAGCTGGGTCTATCATTGAATTAATTTGGCTGAGGCTCTGGCCATCATAATGGTCCAGTGACAACTTGGTTTTGTCATTTCACAGGTCCGTTGTGTTGCGTTTTTCATTTAAGGGACTAAAATAATCTTAAATGCAGATGGCGGCTCATGGTGCAGAAAGATACGTCTGCTCAAACAACGCACGAAAGAGGAGAAAAAGATCATGACAACCACGACAAAACCAATCCCGGATGGGTATCATTCGGTGACGCCCTATTTGGTTATCAAGGACGCCGCCAAGGCCCTTGAATTTTACAAAGAGGCATTCGGCGCCACGGAACAGGTGCGCATGCCGACCCCGGACGGCAAGGTGATGCATGCCGAGATCAGGATCGGCGATTCGCAAATCATGCTGGCCGATGAATGCCCCGACTGGAATGCCCTCAGCCCGCTGGCGCTCGGGGGAACCTCTGTATCCATCATGCTTTACGTGGAAGATGTGGACACCGTCGTAAACCGTGCCGTTGCAGGCGGAGCCAAGGTGTTGATGCCTGTTGCGGACCAGTTCTGGGGGGACCGCATGGGTACGGTCGTTGACCCGTTCGGGCACAAATGGTCCGTTGCCACCCATAAGGAAGATGTGACGCCGGAGGAGATCAAAAAGCGCGCCAAAGACCTCTGTGCCGCGAAATGAACCCGTATCCAGTCATAATTCAATAGGAGGCGGCACCATGAAACCATTCATGTCGGTCTACAATACCCAGTGTTACGCACTGATGCGGATCGTCGTCGGATTTCTCTTTCTTTGGCATGGCGTCCAGAAGCTGTTCGGCATCCCGATCCCAATTCCGGGACAAATCCCACCATTCATTACCTACGTCGCCGGCCCGATCGAGCTGGTGGGAGGCGCCCTGGTCATGATCGGGCTCCTCACGCGCTGGGCCGCCTTCATCACCAGCGGCCAGATGGCCGTAGCATACTGGATGGCGCACGGGACAAAGGCGCTGCTGCCGATCCAGAACATGGGGGAGTTGGCGGTGCTTTACTGTTTTGTGTTCCTGTTCATCTCCACCCAGGGGGGCGGGATCTGGAGCGTCGATGCCCTCCTCCTGGGCAACGGCAACCGCCCGGCGCAATGACCGGGGCCGATGGTGCGGTTAGTTCGCCGCCTTAGCAGGTTGTTGAAAATCGTAGCGAGGAGGCAGGTCAGCAAGGCGCAAGCGAGTGAGGAAGCGAAGCGTACCCTTCGGTACGTTGAGCTTTTGAACGAGTGGCAACGCAGCAGACCGGCCCCACAGTAGATTTTCAACAACCCGTCAATGCCCCGGCACCTCTCCCCGCATCGCGCCGGCCGGCCTGATGAATGCCAGGAAACGCTCCTCCAGGCGCTCCGCCTCTTCGATCCACCCTAGACTACGCAGGATCTCGATCACGCACTCCGCGGTACAGAGGCAGGCCTCCTTCTGGTTCTTCCTCAGGTTGTAGAGGGACGTTCCGGCAGGCTTGAGGCAGACCCGGCGGAGTTTCAGGAGGTAGGGGCTTCTCTGATGGATCTTGCGGGCCTCGTGCCAGGTGCCGTCGATGATGACAAAATGGCTGATACCGGTCAAATCGCCGTCATTCTCGCCCGCGGCGCCGGGATAGACCAGCGCCACACCACCCGCCTCGATCTCGTCCATGAGTCCGGCCGGCGGACTCAGCCGGTCCCAGCGGACCTGCTCGGCCGCGTCTCCCAATACGTCCAGCACCAGTCGGCCGGTATTGGAACGTTTCTCGAACTCTTTGAAATGTGTCAGGAGGGTGAACTTCATGGCTCTTACTGTTTGATGACCCGGAAGACCGCAGCCATATCCTCGTCGCCATGACCTGCGGCGCGCGCCCGCTTGAAGGTCTCGTTGACCGCTGCGATGGTGTGGAGCGGTTGTCCCAGTTCATCACCCAGGGCCACGGCAAGGCGAAGGTCCTTCTGCATATGCTTGAGCGGGAAACTGGTGGGGAATTCTCCCTGCAACAGCATCGGCCCCTTGCCCCTGAAGAGCGGGTTGGCGAGCGCCCCCGCATCGAGGGCTTCCAGGATCTGGCCGCCGTCGAGCCCTCCTTTCCGGCCAAGGGCCATCCCTTCGCTGAGGGCCGTTATCATCCCTCCCATGATTGCATTTACCACCAGCTTCATGCGCGCCCCCTGGCCGACGGGCCCCAGGAAAAAACGCTTCTTCCCCATTTTGTCCAGGGCCGGGGCAGCCTCGTCGTAAAGCCCCTGATCGCCCGCGGCAAGAATGACCAGGGTTCCGTCCTCGGCCGGCTTCCTCGTGCCGGATACCGGGGCTTCGAGGAAACGCCCGCCGCGTTCGGCCACCGCCCCGGCGATGGTGCGGGCGGTTATGTCGTCAACGGTGGACATGTCGATGTAACCCCTCCCGGCACCGACCCCTTCCAGCACCCCTCCCGGACCAAAGCAGACCTCCGTGGCTGCGACGGGGTCGGCGAGCATGGCAAAGGTGATGTCGCAGGCTGCGGACACCTCACGGGGAGTCCCTCCCTGGCGTGCGCCCAGGGCCACCAGGGGGGCGCATTTTGCCGGGTTGCGGTTCCATACCATGACCGGGAATCCGGCCCGAACCAGGTTGGCCGCCATTGCATTGCCCATGATGCCGAGACCGAGAAAACCGTACTGTGTCATATTCATTCTCCTTGTAAAGCGGCGATGATGTTCAGGGGTGTTGCCCTGCGGCAAGGCCCCAGACCTTTTGGATGCCGCCCCCGCAAAGGTTGTGGGGGTAGGGATTATAAAATATCATCCTTCATAACCGGCGGTGACGGCGGCGGTGACGGCGACGGCGACGGTGACAGCGATGGCAACGGTGACGGCGCTTGTGACGGCGGGACCGGCGCAGGCTTGGCCTCGGTTCCGCCGCGGGTGGGGCAGAATACGCTCGGCTCGGTCCCGGCGAGATAAAATTCATCGCGTTTGTCCGGACATTCCGCAGTCGCCAGTAAACCTGTGGCGGGATCAATGGCAACGACAACCACCCCATCCGGCATGGGGAAATCAGCTGCCGGCTTCGATGCCACGGCCCGGCGCATGAACCGCTCCCAGATGGGGGCCGCGGCAGTGCCGCCGGTAAAACCCTTCCCCCCTGACCGGGGCTTGTCGTAACCTATCCAGATGCCGGTTATCACCTGGGGGGTATAGCCGATGAACCAGGCATCCCGGTAGTCGTCGGTGGTGCCGGTCTTTCCGGCAGAGGGGCGCTCCTTGCTGAATTTCCTGAGCGTCTTGGCGGTACCATAGGTCATGACATCCTTCATCATTTGGGTGGTGACAAAGGCCACGCCAGGTGCAAGGACCGGGGTAACCGCCGGAGGGTACTCCGTCCAGGCATGACGCCTGCGGTCATACACCCGGATAATGGTCCGCGCTTCGGAGCGCATGCCTCCGGCGGCCAGGGGGGTGTACGCCTGAACCAGTTCGGTCAGGGTCACTTCATCCGTTCCCAGGGCCAGGGAAAGACCATTCTGCGCCCGCAACGGCAGCCCCATTTTACCGGCAAAATTCGTAAAATATGAAACCCCGATGGCCTCAAGAAGCTTTACCGCTATGACATTGTCGGAATAGGCCAGGGCCTGCCTGAGGCTCAGGTCCCCGTACTCTTTCCCGCCATAGTTCAAAGGTTTCCAGGTTTCGTTGTTCCCCTTATTGTAGGCTACCGGCATATCGTTCCAGATGCTGCCGGCAGTAATCCCCTTTTCCAGGGCCGCGGCATAGATCAGCGGCTTGATAGCCGAGCCGGGCTGACGCTTGGCGGAAAAGGCGCGGTTATAGGAACTCTTGCCGGCATCGACTCCCCCCACGGCAGCCAGGATATCACCCGTGGCGGGATCCAAGCATACCAGCGCCCCCTGCATCCGTGGGGAAATCCTCTTGACTCCTTCGGCCAACGTCTGCTCTGCCTGTTTTTGCAGCTTCAGATCCAGGGCTGCGGTCACTTCCAATCCGCCCTGTTCGATGACCTCAGCCCCGTACCGCTCGATCAGCTTGGCCCGGACGTGGGCAAGGTACTGGTGGGCCTGTCCGGGTTGCATAAAGGTGACGCGCTGGGCTCTCAGACTCTGTTTCTGCCGAGGCGTGATCATGTTCAGGTCCACCATCCGCTTGAGGACCACGTCCCGCCGTTGCGTGACGTTGGCCGCCTTTCCCAACGGATTGTAACGGCCGGGGTTTTTCGGCACACCGGCCAACAGGGCGCACTCGGCGTCGGTCAGGTCCTCTGGGTTTTTATCGAAATAAATACGGGCCGCCTGGGCAATGCCCCAGGCGTCGTTGCCGTAATAGATCTCGTTGAAATACATCTCCAGGATTTGCTGCTTGGTGTATTTCTTCTCAAACTCCATGGCCATGCGGGCTTCATCGAGCTTCCGTTCGATGGTTTTCTCGTTGGACAGGTATTTGTTCTTGATCAACTGCTGGGTGATGGTCGAGCCCCCCTCAACCATTTTCCCCTTGACCACATCCTTCACCAGGGCCCGGGCGATCCCGCGGATATCGATCCCCCCATGTTCATAAAAGCGGGCGTCCTCAACGGCCACCACCGCCTTTTGCAGAAAAACAGGGATGCGGTCGATGGGGACCCAATATCGTTTCTCCGGCAGGAGCCGGCCGACAAACCGCCCCTGGTTGTCAAAGACCTTGATGGAGGTATAACCGGTCGCCGCAAGGGGATAGGTGACGTAATCTTCCTGAGCAGGCGCCGAAGCGGCGAGGTTCAGAACCAGGGAAAACGCCAGGATGACGGGATAGAGCACTTTTTTGCAGCGGGCACGGAGAGGGGAACTCAAGATATTCGATCCTAAATACCTGAATCCGTGACGCCTGAACGGCGGAGCGAGCGGAGCCGTGAAGGTGTCACGGATTCAGGTGAAAATGGTAATAACCGTCGATGAAATCGGCCGATTTTCGTTTTCTCCCGGCTTTCGGGAATTCAGCTTTATCCATTTTACATATTTTTGCGCCCGTCAAGGGAAAAATTTTATTCGGCGCTACGGGAGCGTTTTCTCCAGAGGAGAGCATAGATCACAGCGTTAATCCCCACCACCCCCAGCCCCATGACCACCTGCGATCTCGACGTCAGCCCCGACGGGTAGAGGATCGGCTCCAGGTAATGCTCGATGAAGGACACATCGTAGCTCCCCTCGCCCCCCAGGCGGCGAAAATGGTTTTCAACAAAGGTCAGGGGGCAGATCCACCCCTCGAACTCCACGACTGCCCCCCAGGCGGCGGCCGGCAGGTGCAGCCACGTTAAGCGTGGCCAGTGGAGCACCGCCAATCCTCCGCAAACCACGAACAGCACGAACAGGGCGTGTGCCAGTACCGTCAGATCGGCCAACAAACGGTAAAGCATGGGTCGCTCCGTCAGGTGATGCAACAGGGTAGGCAATATGGCTAAATTTGCGATTACAGCGGCAGCAACCGCACAAGCTCGCGCATGAACGCCGGCAGGTCGCCCGGCTGCCGTGCAGTGACCAGCATGCCGTCCACAACTACCTCGCGGTCCTGGTACTCCGCGCCGGCAGTCCGAAGTTCCTCGGCAACGGTACGATAACAGGTGGCCCGGCGACCGTTGAGCAGTCCGGCGGAAACCAGGATCTGAGGCCCATGGCAGATGGCTCCCACCGGTTTGCCGGCACCAAAAAAGGCCCGGGCAATCGCCTGGACCGGCGCTTCGTCGCGGATTGCCGCCGGCGCCTTGCCTCCCGGCAGGATCAGGACGGCGTAATCAGCCGGATCGACTTCGGCGAAGGTCTTGTCCACTCGCACCTCGTATCCGTGCTTGCCGGAGATGCTGCCGCGCTCCCCGGCAGCGACCTCGACTCCATACCCTGCTTCCTGCAGGCGATAAAGCGGGACCAGAAGTTCCGAATCCTCAAAGTTGTTAGCGCTCAGGATCAAAGCCTTCATCATGTACCTCCCGGGGCAAGACGGCACCCCTACTTTTCATTTATCCCTGAAAAAGCATTTGCCACAGAGCCACAGAGACACGGAGATAAACTTTTCAAAGGGTGGACAACATTTTGGTCTCATTCTCTTTACCATTCCGAATTTGAGAATAAAGTTAGCAATGTCCGGTTAGGAAATTGCACTGAACTGAAATATGCTCTAATGTCCCCCCTCCCGTCAAGGCAGGGAGCTAACTGCAAATACCAAACCGGACAACTTTGAGAATAAGTGAAAAAAACTCTGTGATGTTCTTTGAGTCTCTGTGTCTCTGTGGCCGAAATGCCGATTTAGGTTAATTGTATCGCCGTATGCCCCGTTGTCCACAATTGCCTTTATGTCGGCCCGACCTGGGGGTAAAATCAAATATGCCACGAAGTGAGTAAGCGTTATAACGGGAGGCGCCATGAAAGCAGCAATCAACGGTATCACCCTGGCCTACAGCGACAGGGGGAAGGGTCTCCCCCTGATTCTTATCCACGGTTTCCCGCTCTGCCGGAAGATGTGGCTGCCACAGGCAGAAGCTCTGTCCAAGGCCGGCTGCCGGGTCATAACACCGGACCTGCAAGGGTTGGGGGAGAGCGGCTTAGCCTCCGGGACGGTGAGCATGGACAGCTATGCCGACGACATGGTGGCGCTCATGGACCATCTTGGGATCGACAAGGCCGTGGTGGGGGGGATGT
>JBEKFJ010000045.1:0-14872 GCA_050013355.1 Oryzomonas sp. | reverse complement strand
CCAAGACGACCATGGAAAAGAGGAAGGCGAAGCCGTATTACAACACCTTCGTCGATGCCCAGATGCGAGTCGTCATGACCGGATGCGGCCAGATCAATCCGGACAGTATCGATGCCTTTAAAGAGGAAGACGGATTTAAGGCGATCGAGAAGTGCATCAATACCATGAAGCCTGAAGAGGTTATCGAAGAGGTCAAAAAATCCGGTCTCCGTGGTCGTGGAGGCGGTGGTTTTCCCACCGGCATGAAGTGGTCCTTCTGCAAGGCGTCTCCCGGCAACCATAAATATCTGATCTGCAATGCCGACGAGGGTGACCCGGGTGCATTCATGGACCGCTCCCTGCTGGAAGGCGACCCCTACTGCATCATAGAAGGCATGATGATTGCCGCCTATGCCATTGGCTGCGACTTTGGCTACGTCTATGTACGAGCAGAGTATCCCCTGGCCGTACAACGTCTGCAGCATGCCATTGAGGTCTGTTATGAACAGGGCTACCTGGGCCAGAATATCAAGGGATGGGGCCTCAATTTCGACATGCGTATCAAGATGGGGGCCGGCGCATTTGTGTGCGGCGAAGAAACTGCTCTAATGGCCTCCATCGAGGGCCAGCGCGGCATGAGCCGTCCCCGCCCCCCCTTTCCGGCCGTGCGCGGTCTATGGGGTAAGCCGACCAACATCAACAACGTCGAGACCTTTGCCAACGTCCGGCATATCATCAACAGGGGCTCTGCCTGGTACGCCTCCCTCGGCACCGAGACCACCAAGGGGACCAAGATCTTCGCCGTTACCGGCAAGGTCAAGCATACCGGCCTGGTTGAGGTTCCGGCAGGCATGACCGTCCGTTCGGTTCTCTATGATGTGTGCGGCGGCATCCTCAATAACCGCAAGTTCAAGGCCGTCCAGGCCGGCGGTCCGTCCGGGGGTTGCATTCCAGGCGAGATCCTGGACACCCCGGTTGACTACGACTCCCTGATCAAGGCCGGCGCCATGATGGGGTCCGGCGGTCTGGTCGTCATGGACGAGACCACCTGCATGGTGGATGTCGCCCGCTTCTTCCTGAGCTTCACCAGGATGGAGTCCTGCGGCAAGTGCGTCCCCTGCCGCATTGGCCTGAAGGTCATGCTGGACATCCTTGAGCGGATCACCGAGGGTCGCGGCGAGCTGTCCGACCTCGATGCCCTCCTGGATCTGGGGGTTGCCATCAAGAAGGCCTCCCTGTGCGGTCTCGGCCAGACGGCCCCCAACCCGATCCTCTCCACCATCAACTATTTCCGCCACGAGTATGAGGCCCACATCACCGACAAGCGATGCCCCTCCAACTGCTGCAAGGAGCTGCTCCTGTGGCAGGTCGTGGAGGACAAGTGCGTCAAGTGCGGGGCCTGCAAGAAGGCCTGCCCGGTTGACGCCATTGCCTGGGAAAAGGGACAGATCGCCTTCCTGGACAAGGAAAAATGCACCAAGTGCAAGTCCTGTTATGACGCCTGCCGCTTCATGGCGATCGAATAGAACCGGATACTTAACGAGTCAAACCCACTGATAGAGGTTGAGATGGTAAATCTGACGATAGACGACAAGCAGGTCACGGCTCCCAAAAACTCAACTATTTATGATGCCGCTAAACTGAACGGTATCAAGATCCCGATCCTGTGCCACGACAAAAAGCTGAAACCCTTCGGTGCCTGCCGCATGTGCCTGGTGGAAGTGGAGCAGATGAAGGGACGCCAGATCCCGGCCTGCACCACGCCGGTCACCGACGGCATGATCATCCGCACCTCGACCCCGGATATCATCAAGGCCCGCAAGATGGTGCTGGAGCTCCTGCTGCTCAACCACCCCATCGACTGTCCGGTCTGCGACAAGGGGGGGGACTGCGACCTGCAGAACCTGACCTATGAATACCAGGTGAATGCCAACCGTTTCAGCGACGAGAAGTTCCATCACGAGATCGATTACAGTAACCCGCTGATCGAGCGTGACATGAACCGTTGCGTGCTGTGCGGAAAGTGCGCCCGCATCTGCGACGAGATCGTCTCCTTCGGCGCCCTGACCTTCATGAACCGCGGCATCGAAACCAAGATCGGCTGCGAGTTCGAAGGCGCGCTCAACTGCGAGTTCTGCGGCTCCTGCGTCTCCGTCTGCCCGGTCGGCTCACTCCTGGCCCGCCCCTTCAAGTTCAAGGCCCGCTTCTGGGCTCTCACCAACCGGAAATCGGTGTGCAGCTATTGCGGCACCGGCTGCAACCTGACCCTGGGGGTCAAGGACAACAAGATCCTGACCACGGTATACGACGAAAACCAGGGGTTCCACAACGGCCAGCTCTGCTGCCGCGGCCGGTTCGGCTACCAGTTCGTCAACTCCGACAAGCGCCTGACCACCCCGCTGGTGCGCAAGAACGGCACCCTGACGGAGGCGAGTTGGGACGAGGCCCTGGAGTTGGTTGCCTCCCGCCTGAAGGGGGCCGGCGCATCGGCCGCCGCCCTGGCCACGCCGCGCCTGACCAACGAGGAGTTGGTGCTGTTCAAGAGGCTGATGGAGACTGCCGGTTCCGCCAACTACGACCATTCGGCCGGCTACGCCCACGCCGCCCTGACCGAAGGCTTTGCCCGCAGCTTCGGGGCAACGGCTTCGCCCGCGACCATCCTGGATATCCAGAAGAGTGACCTCTTGCTGGTCATCAAGACCGATAGCTACGAGACCCACCCGGTGATCGGTTTCGAGATCAACATGGCGGTAAAGAATAAGGGCGCCAAGCTGAGCATCCTCTCCGACAAGCGGGGTAAGCTCTCCAAACTGCCCGACGCCACGACACTGGTGCACACCCCCGGCAGCGAGGTCGCTGTCATCAACGCCATGGCCAAGGCGATCCTGGATGAAAAGCTGGCAGCAGGTTCGGCCGCAGCAATCCCCGGTTATGCCGAACTGGAAAAGGCTTTGTCCGGATTCACCCCCGATGCGGTTGCCGGGCAGAGCGGCTTGAGCGCCGCCGCCATCAGGCAGCTTGCCACCGACTATGCCAAGGCCGAAAAAGCGCTGATACTCTTCCCCATCGGCAATGCCTATCCCGGCCACAACGCCGACCTGGCCAGCGCCGTAGCCAACCTGGCAATCCTGACCGACAAGCTCGGCACGGAAGGGAGCGGCGTCCTCTGCATGGCCGAGAAGAACAACAGCCAGGGCGCCGTTGACATGGGCTTTTACGCCACCGGCGGCCTGAAGGCCGGACAGATCATCAACGGCTGCGCAAGCGGTGCCATCAAGACGCTGTTTGTCGCCGGAGAGAACCCGGTTGTTTCCTACCCGCACCGGGCCGCTGTCACGGCCGCCCTCGACGAGGTCGAATTCCTGGTGGTCTCTGAGCTGTTCATGACCGAGACCGCGGCCATGGCCGACGTGGTGCTGCCGGCCTGCTCCTTTGCAGAAAAGGAAGGCACCTTCACCAGCGTCGACCGCCGCGTTCAGCACATCAAACCAGCCATCGGGAAGGTCGGCCAAAGCCGCACCGATTTCGAGATCTTCGGCACATTGATCGCCAAGCTTGGCGGACAGGCGCCCGCCACGCCGGCGGCGGTATTCGGCGAGATTGCGGCATCAGCCCCCGGATACGCCGGCATGTCCTACGCCTCCCTGGGTGAGGCTGGCGCCTTTGCACCGGTTGTGGTCAAGGCTGCGTTCGTTGCGCCCAAGGCCGCGGCGGTTGAATCGGTGGCGGGCAAACTGGCCCTGGTCACCGGCAGCGTCCTGTACCACAACGGCACCCTGTCCCAGTTCGGCGAAGGCCCCATGTATGTCTGCCCCGAAGGGTACGTGGAGCTCTCCCGGCACGACGCCGCCAAGCTGAAGATCGAGGAAAACGACCTGCTGAACGTCGCCTCCGCAACCGGCTCGACCAAGCTTAAGGCCAGGATCACCCCGCGCATGCCCGAAGGCGTTCTGTTTTGCCCGTACCACTTTGGTGCGGCAGAGATCAACCGGGTCTGGAGCGGCGCTCCGGTCACCTGGGTGACCGTGACCAAGTAACCTGAAACTAACGTTCTCGGACTTATTTCATACTCGCAAGAAAAGAGGGACCGATGGGAATCGAGATTTTAGGACTGCCGCTGATGTATTACATCGCCATGGTCGCCAAGGTCGTTGGGGCATTTGTCTTCGTGCTCTTGACCGTGGCCTATTCCACCTACGCCGAGCGTAAGATCATCGGCCACATGCAGGTACGCCTTGGACCGATGCGCACCGGCTGGCACGGCCTGCTGCAACCGATCGCCGACGGGCTCAAGCTCTTTTTCAAGGAAGAGATCGTCCCCTCCCAGGCGAGCACCTTTGCGTTCCTGGTCGCGCCGTTGATCGCCCTTATTCCGGCCTTTATCACCTTTGCGGTCATCCCCTTCGGCGGCGTCATCGAGGTCGGGGGCTACAAGATCCCGCTGCAGATTGCCGCCTATTTCGACACGGCCGCAGGCAGGGTCTACGACGTCAACGTCGGCGTGCTCTACGTCCTGGCCATGTCCTCCCTTGGCGTGTACGGCATCGTCCTGGCAGGCTGGGCATCCAACAGCAAGTACTCCCTGCTGGGCGGCCTGCGCGCCTCGGCCCAGCTGATTTCCTACGAGCTTTCGGCCGCTCTGGCCATTGTGTCGGTATTCATGCTCTCCGGTACCCTTTCCCTCAACGAGATTGTCAACCTGCAGTCGGGCTTTGGCGGTTTTGACTGGTATGCATTCAAACAGCCGCTTGCCTTCGTACTGTTCTTTATCTGCTGCATTGCCGAAATCAATCGTACTCCTTTCGACCTTCCCGAAGCGGAAACGGAACTGGTCTCCGGTTTCTGCACCGAGTACTCATCCATGAAATACGCCATGTTCTTCATGGCCGAATATGCCAACATGGTGACGGTATGCGCCATAACCACCACGCTTTTCCTGGGCGGCTGGAACGGACCTCTGGCTACCACCATCCCGATCCTCGGACCGGTTTATTTCGTGGCCAAGGTATATTTTCTGATTTTCTTCTGCATGTGGTTGCGGGCGACAGTACCCCGCTACCGCTATGACCAACTCATGCACCTGGGGTGGAAGGTGTTCTTGCCGCTGTCGCTGGTGAATATCGTGGTGACCGGCATCGTTGGCTACTTCATTAACTAAGCTGTTCCGAGACACGCAACTCCAAGAACAAGGATGGAATCATGAATCCGATTACGCCGATTATAAATGGTCTGAAAATCACCCTGAGCCACCTCTTCAAGAAGCCGGTGACCCTGCAGTATCCGACCGAGCGCCCGAAGGTCGCGGAACGTTACCGGGGACTGCACGCCCTCAATGTCTCTCACAACAAGGCCAAATGCGTGGCGTGCTACCTCTGCCCCACGGTCTGTCCGGCCAAGTGCATTACCGTTGAGGCGGGCGAGGATGCCAATCACGACAAGTATGCGGCAAGGTATGAGATCGACATGCTGCGGTGCATCTTCTGCGGGTATTGTGTCGAGGCCTGCCCGGTGGATGCCATCAGGATGACCGGCGAGTTCGAACTGGCCAACTACAGCCGCAAGGACTTCGTCTATTCCAAGGAACGCCTCTTAGAAAAGAAATAAAGGAGCAGTGCATGGAAACCCTCTTCTTCCTCATCATCACGCTGGTGGCCATTGTGTCGGCGATCCTGGTGATCACCTGCAAGAACCCGATCAACAGCGCTCTGGCGCTGGTGATGACCTTCTTCTGCCTGGCAACCTATTACGTCATGCTGGATGCTCCCTTCATGGCCGCCGTGCAGGTCATGGTGTACGCAGGCGCCATCATGGTCCTGATCGTGTTCACCATCATGCTGCTCAACATCAGGGTTGACGCGACCAAGAAGCACTCCCACAAGATCGTGCTGGGCTCCATCATCGGTTTCTTCACCCTGGTCAACACGGTCTTCATCATCATAAAGGGCCGCGTTGCGATGCCCAACGGTCCGCTGACCGGCGAGATGATCAGGCAGCAGGGGCACACCGAGCTGATCGGCCGCGAGATGTTCACCAACTTCCTGCTCCCCTTTGAGATCACCTCGATCCTGCTCCTGGTGGCCATCGTCGGCGCGGTCATCCTGGCAAAGAAAAAAATCTAACAGAGGGCATATACATGGAAAACCTGAACTCCTATCTCATCGTGAGCGCCATCCTTTTCTCCATCGGGACCATCGGCGTGCTTACCCGCAAGAATGCCATCGTGATCTTCATGTGCGTCGAATTGATGCTCAATGCGGTCAACCTGACGTTCGTGGCGCTCTCCCGTCACCTGGGCAACCTGGACGGCCAGGTATTCGTGTTATTCGTCATGACCGTTGCCGCCGCCGAGGCCGCGGTGGGGCTTGCCCTGATGATCGCCTTCTACAACAACAAGGAATCCATCGACGTTGAAGACGTCAACATCATGAAGTGGTAGCAGGGCAACGGTATAACCTGAGACAAGACATCGTTTAACGATTGCATAAAAGGAGTCTTACATGTTTGACAACGTATGGCTGATCCCGCTCTTCCCCTTCATCGGCTTCCTGATAAACGGCCTTTTGGGGAAAAAGATCAAGAACGAGACCGTCATCGGTGGCATCGGCGCATTTGCCGTGCTCTGTTCGTTCATCGTTTCCTGCATGACCATACTCAATCTCCTTTCCTTGCCGGGTGAGGAACGGGTGGCCAATGTCAAGGTTTTCACCTGGATCACTTCCGGCAACTTCAACGCCGACATCGCCTTCCTGATCGATCCGCTCTCCTGCGTGATGATCATGATCGTCACCGGCGTCGGCTTCCTGATCCATGTGTACTCCATAGGTTACATGCATGGTGAAGAGGGGTTCTACCGCTTCTTCTCCTACCTGAACCTGTTCATGTTTTCCATGCTCCTCCTGGTGCTGGGCAACAACTTGCTTCTTATGTTCGTCGGCTGGGAGGGTGTCGGTCTCTGCTCCTACCTCTTGATCGGCTACTACTTCCACAAGAAGTCGGCGGGCGACGCCGGCAAGAAGGCCTTTGTCATGAACCGCGTCGGCGACTTCGGTTTTCTGCTGGGCGCGTTCACCCTGTTCTGGTACATGGGGCAGACCCACAACATCTGGACCATCAAGTTCACTGAAATGGCCGCCAACGCGCATCTCATGCCGACCGGCGGCATCGTCACCGTGATCACCCTCTGCTTTTTCGTAGGCGCAACCGGCAAGTCGGCCCAGATTCCCCTCTACACCTGGCTGCCTGACGCCATGGAAGGCCCGACACCCGTCTCCGCCCTGATCCACGCCGCCACCATGGTCACCGCCGGCGTCTATATGATCGCCCGTATGAACTACCTGTTCATCCGCTCCCCTGAAACTCTGATGGTGGTCGCAGTGATCGGCGCATGTACCGCCCTTTTCGCTGCAACAATCGGCACTGCCCAGAACGATATCAAGCGCGTACTGGCCTATTCCACCGTCTCCCAACTCGGCTACATGTTCCTGGCCATGGGGAGCGGGGCCTTTGCCGCCGGTATCTTCCATCTCATGACCCACGCCTTCTTCAAGGCCTGCCTGTTCCTCGGTTCCGGAGCGGTGATCCACTCCATGCACCACGCCCTGCACCACGCCCACTCCCATGAAGATGCGCAGGACATGCGCAACATGGGCGGGTTGAGATCCAAGATGCCGCTGACCTTCCTGACGTTCTTGCTGGCAACCATCGCAATTTCAGGCATACCGGGTTTCTCCGGCTTCTTCTCCAAGGACGAGATCCTCTGGCAGGCCTTCTCCAATCCGCACCACGGCCAATTGAATTACCTGCTGTGGGGCATGGGCGCCGTGGCCGCCGGCCTGACCGCCTTCTACATGTTCCGTCTGGTGTTCATGACGTTCTTCGGCGAATGCCGCATCACCCCCAAGGCCAAGGATCACCTGCACGAGTCGCCCATGGTGATCGTTATCCCCCTGCTCGTGCTGGCCGCCCTGTCGGTGGTGGGCGGTTACATCGGCATGCCCAAGGTGATCGGTGAACTGTTCGGCGGCATTCCCAACTATTTTGAACATTACCTGGAGCCGGTCTTCAAGTATTCGGAAGAATACATGGCGCAGCATGCGGCCCTTGGCGCCGAGCACCACAGTGCGGTCCTGGAGTGGGGCCTGATGGGGATGTCGGTCCTGATAGCGCTCTTTGGCATCACCATCGCCTTCACCATGTACGTCAAAAACACGGAGTTGCCGAAAAGGTTCGTGGCTACATTCCCGGCATTGCACCGCGCCGTCTACAACAAGTGGTATATCGACGAACTGTATGACTACCTGTTCGTTAATCCCTGCAAAGCGCTGGGCCGCTTCCTCTGGAAGGGCTTCGACGTGGTGGTGGTCGACGGCGCCGTCAATGGCGTCGCCAATGTCGTGATGGCCTTCAGTGGTGTGTTCCGTTTCCTGCAGTCCGGCTACATCTACGACTATGCCTGGTCCATGGCCTTCGGTGTGGTGGTGATCCTGGGCTACTACGTCTTCAAGTAAACGACACTTGCAATTTGCATAAAGGAGCATGAATTCATGAGTAACCACCTACTGAGCCTGACGACATTTCTGCCGATACTTGGTGTCATGCTGCTGCTGTTCATCCCCAAGGACAGCAAAGGAGTGCTGCGGGGTGTCGCCCTTGCGGTGACCGTGGTGACCTTTCTGGTGTCGTTGTCGATCCTGATCGGCTTCCAGACCAACGCCGACTTCCAGTTTACGGAGAACGTGCCCTGGATTGCCGCCGGCCCCTTCGCCATGCGCTACAATGTGGGTATTGACGGCATCAGTCTGTGGCTCGTCATCCTGACCACCTTCATCATGCCGCTGGCTGTGCTCTCCACCTGGACCGCCGTGGAGGAGAAGGTCAAGGAGTACATGATCTGCCTCCTGCTCCTGGAAACCGGCATGCTGGGCGCCTTCGTCTCCCTGGACCTGTTCCTGTTCTACATCTTCTGGGAAGTCATGCTGATCCCGATGTACTTCATCATCGGCATATGGGGCGGCAAGAACAAGATCTATGCGGCCGTCAAATTCTTCATCTTCACCATGGTCGGCTCGCTGCTCATGCTGGTTGCCTTGATCTTCCTCTACTTCAAGGGATTGGAGGCCGGCTTCACCAACTTCGGCCTGGTGCAGTTCTTCGACCTGCGGCTTGACCCGATGACCCAGACCTGGCTCTTCCTGGCCTTTGCCCTGGCCTTTGCCATCAAGGTCCCCATGTTCCCGCTGCACACTTGGTTGCCTGATGCACATACCGAGGCCCCCACGGCCGGTTCGGTGATCCTGGCAGCCATCCTGCTGAAGATGGGTACCTACGGCTATGTGCGCTTCGCCCTGCCGCTCTTCCCCGACGCCGCCCACAAGTTCGCGCCGCTGATCGCAACCCTGGCCGTGATCGGCATCATCTACGCCGCGCTGGTGGCCATGGTGCAGGAGGACGTGAAGAAACTGGTGGCCTACTCATCGGTGGCCCACCTGGGTTTCGTCATGCTGGGGGTCTTTGCCTTCAACACCCAGGGCATCACCGGCGGCATGCTGCAGATGCTCAACCACGGCGTATCAACCGGCGCGCTGTTCCTTATCGTCGGCTTCATTTATGAACGCCGGCATACCCGCCTCATCACCGATTTCGGCGGCCTCTCCAAGCAGATGCCGATCTTTGCCACGGTCTTCATGATTGTGACCCTCTCTTCCATCGGCCTGCCCGGCACCAACGGGTTTGTCGGCGAATTCCTGATACTCCTGGGCTCCTTTGAGAGCCAACTGCGCTGGTGGACGGTAGTCGCTTCCAGCGGCGTGATCCTCTCGGCCGTCTACATGCTCTGGATGTTCCAGCGGGTCATGTTCGGTGAGCTGGACAACCCCAAAAACCAGAAACTCGCCGACCTGAACGCTCGCGAGATCGCCATCATGGTGCCGCTGGTCGCCCTTATCTTCATCATGGGCGTCTATCCCAACCCGTTTATAGAGAGGATGGACCCGGCCATCCAAAAACTGATTGCCCATACCAAACCTCTCGCTATGACCGCCCAGCAGATGCCGGCGATGCAGGGGTTGCCTGCCGGGCATCCCGCGATGCCCGGCATGGCCGCTCCGGCTGTTGCAAATCCGAACGAAGTCAAGTAACGACACGAGTCAACCAGACCGGAGGATATATTAGATGGACATGATTACTATTCCAGCCGTCAACATGACCCCGATTCTGCCGGAGATATTCCTCTCCGTGCTCGCCATGGCCCTGCTCCTGATCAACGTCTTCGTTCCCAGCAGCCAGAAGTCCTACCTGGGGTACATCAGTTTCGTCGGCGTCGTGGTTGCGGCAATCCTGGTGGGCGCCGGCTGGGGCGTGCCGGTTGAGAGCTTCAGCGGGTCGGTTGTCCAGGATAACTTCGCCACCTTCTTCAAGATGATCTTCCTGGTTTCGGCCGGCCTGGCGATCCTGATCTCCGACCAGTACATGGAGCGGGAAGGATGCAACCATGGCGAACTCTACCCGCTCATCCTGTTCACCGTGGTGGGGATGATGCTGATGGCGGCAGGGACCGACCTGATGACCATCTTCCTGGGCCTGGAGGTCATGTCGGTGTCCTTGTATGTATTGGCAGGATTCAACCGTGCCAACCTCAAGTCCAACGAGGCAGGCCTCAAATACTTCCTGCTGGGCGCCTTTTCCACCGGGTTTCTGCTCTACGGCATGGCCTTGACCTACGGCGCCACCGGCACCACCCGCATCGCCAAGATCGCCGCTGCCGCGGGACTGATGCCCGTGCCTTCGGCCAATGTCATGCTCGTGGCCGGGATGCTGCTGATGCTGACCGGTTTTGCCTTTAAAGTGGCTGCCGCTCCGTTTCACATGTGGACCCCCGACGTCTATGAGGGTGCCCCCACCCCCATGACCGCCTTCATGTCGGCCGGCCCCAAGGCCGCCGGCTTCGCCGCTGCCCTGCGGATCTTTCTGGTGGCCCTGCCCACCCTGCAGGTCGAATGGAGCCAGCTCTTGTGGGTATTGGCCGTATTGACCATGACGATCGGCAACATCACTGCATTGCGCCAGGACAACATCAAGCGCATGCTGGCCTACTCGTCCATCGCCCATGCCGGCTATGCCCTGGTCGGTTTCGCCGCCGGCAACAGCACCGGCACCGCCGGCATCCTGTTCTACATGCTCTCCTATGCCTTCATGAATATCGGCGCCTTTGCCGTGATCATCCTGATCGGCAAGAAGGGCGAATCAAACGGCAACGTAATGGACTTTGCCGGACTCGGGTTCAGGCACCCCGTCCTGGCGGTGGCCATGTCGGTATTCCTGTTCTCGCTGGCCGGCATACCCCCTACGGCCGGTTTCATCGGGAAGTTTTACCTGTTCTCCGGCGCCATCCAGAAGGGGTATGTCGGGTTAGCGATCATCGGTGTTCTCAACAGCGCCGCATCGGTATATTACTACCTTCGTGTGATGGTCTACATGTACATGAAGGAGCCGACCGAGGATTTCGAATGGACCCAGGTCAGCGCCCCCATCGCACTCTCACTGCTCATCTCCGTGGCCGGCACGCTGATCCCCGGCATTGTGCCGTCAGTCATCCTCCAACTCGCCGAACAGGCGATAAGGTCGATCTGACCGTTGGTTACAACCGTAAAATGCAAAGGGGCGGTCCTGAGATGGGGCCGCCCTTTTTTTCTTGCTATGGCACCGGTCTCAGACCGATTTCAAATCAAGGATGAAATCAAGGCGGCGAGGATTGGGGCGACAAAGGCGTAAAATAGAACTTTGAGGAGCCGAAGGAGAGCCAACGCAGATAGCGCCTAATTTTGAATCGGTCTCAGTGGAATGTGGGTGTCTTTTCCTGGATAAGCACATAGGGGCTGACGATCAGCATGGCAAACTTCTTGTGACGATTGCCGTCCCAGGCGAGGATCTGGGATTCGGTCGGCTTGCCGATCATGCCGGCGCTGATCCAGTCGGCGATTTTCTCGGTGTCGTCGCCTGCTACCCGCAACGCCGCATCGGCCAGATCGAGGCTGTCTGCGACAAGGATGATCCCGCCCCGCTCCATGTGGCTGCGAAGCCAGTCCCATTCCGCCTCGTCGATGGAAAGCGCCAGTTCCTCTTTGATCGGTACCATTGGATGCCCTTTCCCCCGCACCATTTCTTTCATGGAATGAGATATGCTTCCTGCATCATCGAATACTTTATTTGTATCAGGCCACGCAGAGAAAGTCGAGCCCTTCCCGCAGTCCTAGGGGTTGAACCAGTCGTCTGAACTCCTCGCGTGCGCCGCGAACGCCGATGGCGACCAGCATTTTTTCACCGGAAAGCCGCAATTCGCGCGGATGAATAACCGGCGCGCCGTGCAATGTGCGGCCTATCTTGCGGGGATCCACATCGAGCCAGCAGGATACCTTGATGCCCTCTGCCGCCAGCAGGCGCTGCCAGGCACGCCCCTCCAGGCCGGCCCCGGCCATGGTAACGGAGTTCCTGCCGGCGAGAAAACCGGGCACAAGGTGATGCAGCTTGCAGGCGCGGAAGGCGGCGGCTGCATACGCGTCCATGGTTCGGGTCGCCCGCCCGGGGTGGTCGCGCCAGAATAAAAGCGTCTGCGCCAGACGCGCAAAACGAACGCCGGCGGCAGCCATGCGCAGCCAAAGATCGTAATCCTCGGGCCACCCGCAATCACGATAGCCGCCCAGTCGTATCAGCAGGTCGCGGCGCATCATGACGCTGGGGTGAACAAAGGGGGATTCCACGAACAGATCGCGCATGATGATCTCGTGATCCCGGAGCCCGTTCTGCCAGTCCTCGTAGGCCAGCATCCCCTGTTTCAGCGCAGGGCGGGGGAAATGACGGAATGCGCATGCCGTAAGCCCTACACCCGGCTCAGCCTCCAGTAGGTTTGCCTGCAACTCCAAACGGCGGGGATGGGCAATGTCGTCTCCATCCATGCGGGCTATGAGGGGGGCGCGGCAGGCTGCCAGCCCCTCGTTGAGCGCCGCAACCAAGCCGCCACCTGCACACCACATGGCACGTATGCGCGGATCGTGAAGGCAGGCAGCGGCCAGGATTGCCGGGGTTGCGTCAGTCGAACCGTCGTCCACAACGACCAACTCCCAGTCGGTCAGGGTCTGCCGGAAGAGGGTGCCCAGGGCGGCCGGCAGATAACGCGCCTCGTTGCGCACCGGCATGAGAATGGAAACGCGGGGCAGCCGGATCACGGGTTTCAATGAAGATTCTGCCAGATGAGCTTGGCCGTGATGGCCAGGACCATGGTAATGAAGAGGGGCAGCAAAAGCACAGCGGGCATAGGCGGTCGTTTCCGGTTCAGGAGGCGTTACAAGGCGCGATGAGGCGGACTTATTGTCGCGATTCCGTGCAGATTGTCAAGCTGAAAACAGCCGCCTTTAGTTGATCCAGCCCAGGAGAATCGCGGCGCAGCTTATCACGGAAACCAGGAACCAGAGGCTTGCGCCTTGGGCAAGCGGCTTTATGCCGGTTTTGCCGAGCACCTCCCTGGTCAGGCAGCTTCCGATCAGGGCCGACCAAAGCCCGAACTGGCGCTGCCCCATGCCCAAAAGGTGTCCCAGCCGTCCATCGCGAACTTGAGCACGGCTGGCTTGTCACGGTCGGGAGCCCCCTGATGCTCAAGCGCCCGCTGGCGCTGATCCGGCGGCGGGAAAGCTTCCGTACTCCGCTGTTGTCGGCATTCCTTGAGGTTGCGGGTGGCCGTTGGGACCCGGACGGAGCCGGTTCCTCCGGATAGAAAGAGCGTTACACAATAAGGCCCAAACCCAACATTCATGCAACCAAGTGAAAAGTAGCATTTAATATTCTTTACAACATAACAGTATTACTTGATTATTCTACGCCAGTTCATATATTTTGCTGGTGGTACTCGCTCAAGCTGCAAACGGCAGCCGAGCCTTCATATCCAGCTCAAATCGCCCATATTTAGTCAAATACCCCCGGCTGTGCCGGGGGTATTTGACTAAATACAAACCAGCACACCATAAAATATAAGTTATATCAATATGTTATGTAAACTGTCCAGTTTCTGGACACTCAACTAAAACCGCACTACATAACGATATCACACTGTAGTGTCCAGTTTCTGAACACACGATCAACACCGCACCAAATAAAGATTTCATAGAGATGTGTTCATTTTCTGAACACATCAAAAAATCCTCCCCATCCAACCTCAGACCCGCATAAATTATCTAACACCCTAAAATAACTTATTTATTCACATACAATGTCTGATGGCATTGTATGTGAATATGCATAAGCTCCAGATTCATTGCAACAATCATATTTAATGGAATCTCCCAGATAGCGAGGGCTCCCCATGTCACGAATACCCTGTGTCAAGCTGCTGTTGGTGTCATTGGCTTTATTCTTTGTAAGCTTTCAATACGTGTCAACTTCCCTTGCTGGAACCATCCAGTATCAGTACGACGAGATGGATCGCCTGCATTCTGTCATTCTGGAGAACGGCCAGGAGATAATCTACGAATATGACGAGATAGGGAATATCCAAAGTCGTACGGTGGCCGCTCCTTTAATTGTCGGCACGACATCACTGCCACCTGTGATGCCTGGCGAATTTTACAGCCAGACCCTTGCTGCCAGCGGGGGGGAAGCGCCCTATACCTGGACGATTTTTTCCAACGACGGCCCCCTGCCGGAAGGATTTACCCTGGATGCAAGCGGCGTAATAAGCGGGACGCCGCCAATCGCGGGAGGTGGAAGCTTCACCGTTCTTGTGACTGATAGTGTAGGAAACCAGGCTCGCCAAAGCCTGGCAATAGCAGTTATCGCACCTCCGGTTATCACCACTACATCACTTCCGGGCGGAATCACTGGTAACTTCTACAGTCAAGCATTAAAC
>JBEKFJ010000044.1:0-15034 GCA_050013355.1 Oryzomonas sp. | reverse complement strand
CGGAACTGCTCCGGGTTTTGCGCTGTTTCAAGCGGGTAGAGATATTGCGCATTGCCGCTCGCGATCTGAACGGCCTTGCATCGCTGGAGGAGGTGACCGGAGAACTTTCCAACCTGGCCGCCGCATCGCTGCAGGTGGCCTACGAGGTCTGCCGCCGCTGCCTGGTCCGGGAATGCGGCCTGCCCCTGATGGAGGGCGAAGATGGGCCTCGCGAAGCGGAGATGACTGTGATCGGCATGGGCAAGCTGGGCGGAAATGAGCTGAACTTCTCCTCGGACATCGACATCATTTACTTCTACGAGTCGGGGCGGGGCGAGACCAGCGGGATTGAGAACGGTCCCGGCGGCAGGAAGGGTGTTGTCTCGCTGCATGTTTTTTTCAACAAACTGGGCGAGATGATCAGCAAGGCCCTCTCCCTGGCTACGGGGGATGGTTTTGTCTTCCGGGTGGATGTGGGGCTGCGGCCGGAGGGCAAATCCGGCGATATCGCAGTTTCAGTGCGTTCGGCGGAGATCTACTACGAATCGTGGGGCCAGTCCTGGGAGCGTACGGCCATGCTCAAGGCGAGGCCCGTGGCCGGTTCCCTGGAACTGGGCAACCGGTTGCTGAAGATGCTACAGCCGTTCGTCTACCGCAAATACCTCGATTACAACCTGATCGAGGATATGAAAAACATGAAGCAGAAGATCGATGCCTCCCTTGCCCGCTCCATGGAAGGGGAGGCCAACCTCAAGTTGGGGCGGGGGGGCATACGCGAGATCGAATTTTTTGTCCAGGCCCTGCAACTGGTCTATGCCGGCAAGAACCCCAGCCTGCGGGAGCGCAATTCGCTCAAAGCGCTGGATACCCTGCTGGCGGCGCGCCTGTTCACGGACGACGACCACCGCAAACTCTCCGAGGCCTACCGCTTTCTGCGGACGGTCGAGCATCGCATCCAGGTGGTTCAGGAGCGTCAGACCCATAACCTGCCCGCCAAAGAGGAAGAATTGCGGGCGCTGGCCCGGCGCTGCGGTTTCCTGCGCCAAAACGGCCCGGAGCGATTTCTGGAAACGCTGGAAAAGCATCGCAGCAATGTTTCGGCCATCTACGGGAACCTGTTCCATTCCCGCGACGAGAAGCTCAAACAGGATGTGGACCCCCAGGTACTCCTTTTTCTCGATACCAACGCCGATCCCGATCTGGTCAAGGACATGCTGGCTGAACGCCGTTTCGAGGATGTGGAGCGCGCCTACGAAAACCTGCAGTCGCTCCGGCGCGGCCCCGAGAGCGGCAACCTTACCGAGCGTGGCCGTCGTATCCTGGAAAAGATAGCTCCGCTGCTATTGCAGGAGATCTTCCTGTCGCCCGATCCCGATATGGCCCTTGCCAATCTGGAACGTTTTCTGGTCATCATCGGCACCCGTTCATCCTACTATGCCCTGCTGGCCGAAAACCGCGAGACGCTCAAACTGCTGGTGTCCCTGTTCGGCATGTCCGAATTCCTCTCCAAGATCCTGATCAGCCATCCGGAGCTGTTGGACAGCATGGTGGCCCGCAGTTATGCCTCCACGCTCAAGCCCAGGGAAATGATGGACATGGAATTGGACAGCCTGCTGGAGCGAACCGACTATTTCGAGGACCAGTTGGACGTGCTGCGGCGTTACCGTAACGAAGAGTTTCTGCGCATCGGGTTGAACGATATTCACGGTAAACTGGGTCAGGGAGAGGCCACCGCCCAGTTGACCGTGCTGGGAGAGGCCTGCCTGGGGGCGGCTTACCATCTGGCGGTGCAGGAGTTGAAACGCTTCGGGCGCCCGATGTTCCGTTTCGAGGGAGGCGATGTCGAGGCATCGCTGGCGGTGATCGGCATGGGTAAACTGGGAGGGGGCGACCTCAACTACCATTCCGACCTGGACATCATCTTCGTCTATGACCGCCAGGGGAGCACGAACGGCGAGAAGCAGGTCTCCAACCATGAATACTTTGCCAAGCTTGCCCAAAAGATCATCTCAATTTTGAGCATGCAGACCCGTGAGGGGTACGTCTACAAGATCGACACCCGCCTGCGGCCGTCGGGCAACGCCGGCCCGCTGGTTACCTCTCTTGATTCGTTCCTCGACTATCACCGCAAGGAGGCGCAGATATGGGAACGCCAGGCGCTTACCAAGGCCCGGGTGGTGCTGGGGGATGAGAGGCTGGGCGTCCAGTTGTACGACGTGATCCGTCATACGGTCTATGGGACCTCGATTGACGACGAGGGGCGCCGCGAGATCCATCGGCTGCGGATGCGCATGGAGAATGAGCTGGCGCGGGAAAAGAACGGCAGCTATAACATCAAGACCGGCCGGGGGGGGATCGTTGATGTGGAATTCGTTACCCAGTATCTGCAGCTCAAGTACGGTTGCCGCTATCCCGAGTTGCGTACCACCAGCACCATCGTTGCCCTCAAGGAGATCGGCACATTGGGGCTTTTGCCGGAAAACAACGCCGAGGCACTGCTCTCAGGTTTTACGTTCCTGCGCAGGCTGGAAAACCGCCTGCGCATCATCCACGACTACTCGGCAAACGATCTGGCCGGATCGAAAAGCTACATGAACAAATTGGCGCGGCGTTTGGGCTATGATCCTGCGTTAAAGAATCCAGGCGTTGCACTGATCAGCGACTACGAAGAGACGACCGGCAGAATCCGGGACTGCTACGCCAGCATTCTCGGGGAGCCGGCGTAAGGGACTCGGAACTAACAAATATGAGCTAAATCTGAGCGTAAAACTTGGTATATCAGTTAATTCCAAGTCCCTGATGAAAGGAGGGGAGAACATGAACATCCGCAAGAAGTTTCTCGACTACGAGTATGAAGAGGTGCTGGACGGCCGCACGCGTGAGTTGATCCGTGTTGGGTGCGCCATCGCCGTGGGGTGCCCCACCTGACTGAAGAAGCACTTCGCGGCCGCGAAGTCCCACGGCGCAACGGACGCTGAACTCCGCGAGGCGATCGCCTACGGTGCCATCGCCCCCGGCGGCAGGGCCAAGAATTTTGCCCTTGATATGCTGGCGGAGATTGAAGATGAATAACAAAGAAATCGATATAAGGGGGGATTCAGGCGGTTGTTGAGGCCGCCTCTTCCCGGATGATCACCTGGCTCAGGGCCTCGTCGATCTTGGCGGTATCGACGGTGGTATTGAAGCAGGGGCCGAAGGGGCGATTGTTGAGGATGCCGATTACCGGCAAGGGGTAGCAGTCCTTGATGCCGGAGGTGAGGTCGCGTTCACATGCCACGGCCAGCACCAGCTTGGGGCGTTTTTCCACGATCACCTTGCGGGCCAGTGTGCCTCCGGTTGCAACGGATATGTCCACATGGTATTTCCGGCCGATGTCTACCAGTCCCTTGATGTCGCAACGGCCGCACTGCACGCATTTCTTGATGTCGCCGGTGACCTTGATCTCGCAGTCGAACAGTTGGATGCAATGGGGGAGCAGCACCAGGATGCGGTCGGGCCTGACCTTCTGGCGCTGCGAGATGACCAGGCTGTTGTTCATGGCGATGAAGGATTGGCGGATACTGTCCTTGTCAAGCCCCAGCCCGCGCCCCACCAGTTCGATCATCGGCAGGAGAAACTTGATTACCACCAGGCGCATGAAGCGGGTGAAAAAGATATCCTTGCCCAGGGCGGTGGTCAAGACCAGAAGGCCGGTCCCCAGGATGGCGACGCCCGAGAGCACCACCACAACGATACCGACGATGTGGGGCAGCCGGGGGTGGATGTTGGCAAGGCCGCGATTGGGGACCCACCAGGCAAGAAAGATCAGACCCACCACGATCAGGCAGGTGAAGCCCATCAGCGAGATGAACAGGCGTTTGCGGGGCGGGGCGTTTGTTTCTTTTGTGCCGGTCATTGCCGTCTATCCCCACCGCTGGATTCATCGCCAAGCCGGGAACCTTCCGAAACCGGGCAACCGGCCAGGAAACTGGCCGAATCCAATCGTTTCTTTCCTGCAATCTGCAACTCTTCGATAATCAGGCTCCCGGTCAGGCAGGCAATTTCGAGCGCCCCCTTGGCGGCCCGCAGCACCGTGCCCGGTTGGCCGCTGCCGCTGCCGACCCGAGTGCGGCAGATCTTAAGCATCTGGCCGTCCATAAAGGTATAGGCGCCGGGCCAGACGCTCATGCCGCGCACCTGGTTATGGATGGCGCGGGCGTCACGGGACCAGACGATCAGCCCATCCTCCTTTTTCAGCATGGGGGCATAGCAGGAGGCGGCGTTATCCTGTTCCCGCGGCAGTATGGAGGCGGTCTTGAGCCCGTCTAGGGTCTCGGCCAACACATCCGCCCCCATCACGGAGATGCGGTTGTGGAGTGCGGCAATATTCTCGTTCTCATCAATAGGTGTTGACCGGTGGAGCAGCATCGGGCCGGTATCCAGGCCGGCATCCATGAGCATGGTCGTAACGCCGGTTTCGCTCTCGCCGTTGATGATGCACCAGTTGAGCGGCGCGGCCCCGCGGTAACGGGGCAAGAGCGAGGCATGGACGTTGATGCAGCCCTTTGGGGGGATTTCCAGGAGCACCTTGGGAAGGATCTGCCCGAAGGCCACCACCACGATCACGTCCGGTTTGAGCCGCACAATGACCTCGATAAAGGCCGGGTCGCGAACCTTGAGTGGCTGGTGTACCGGGATGCCGTGACGCAGCGCCAGTTCCTTGACCGGCGGCGGCATCAGCTTCTGGCCGCGCCCTTTGGGCCGGTCCGGCTGGGTAACCACCGCCAGCAACTCATCACCACGATCTATGAGCACCTGCAGCGAGGGGCACGCAAACTCGGGGGTCCCCATGAAAATCACTCGCCAGCCGGTCATTTGTTGCCCTTTATCTCTTCAGCTGCCTTGCGGAACTTGCGCTGGAACAGGTCTCGCTTGAGCGGCGAAAGATGATCGACAAAAAGAACCCCGTCCAAATGGTCGATCTCATGCTGGAAGGCAATGGCCAGAAGGCCTTCAGCCCGCCAACTCTTTTCGTCCCCGGCCAGGTCCAGTCCCTTGACCACCACGCCGGCATGGCGGCGGACATTGGCGGCATAACCGGGGACGGAAAGGCACCCCTCCTCTTCATATGCTTCTCCCTCGGCATGGACAATAACAGGGTTAATTGCCACAATCAATTCAGGCGGTTCGTCCTTGGCGGAGACATCAATCACGACTACGCGCTGGTGCACGCCGATCTGCGGGGCGGCCAGGCCGACCCCCGGAGCGTCGTACATGGTTTCTTCCATGTCTTTGACCAGTTGGTGCAGGGAATCGTTGATTACCGTGACGGGTGCCGACTTTTTTTTGAGTTCGGGGTTGGGATAGGTGAGAATTGTGCGGATCATAGACATCCTTGCGACGTATTTCCGTGTGTCCGGCGTCATGTGGGGCGCCAACGGGCTGAATGACTAAAATTGCTCGTTTCCGAATAGAAAATAACCAGTTTCTCATCCGGAGTTTTTGGATGGAAACTACGCAAAATATAAACATACTATTTTGGGCAAAAAAAATCAAATTATCATCTTGGTTGTTGGTGCGGGGGCAAATTGCAGATTCGATGAGGGGGGCAGCGGGGCAAAGGAGCCTGGCGGAACAGCTCGCAGGACGGGGAGTCCTCAATTTCTCTTCACCATTTCGGATTTGAGAATATTTGAAAAACTCTGTGATTTTCTCTGTGTCTCTGCGTCTTGTGGCAGAAGTGCCGTTTTTAGGTTGAAAAGGCGCTGGAAGAAAGACACGAAAGCGGTTTCTAACGCGTTTGGGCCCTTGTTAACTGAAAATGCCCTTGTCCCGGTTGAATGCTTCCTCAAAGGTCTCCAGAAGAAAGTTCATCTGTTCCTCATCGATGTTGAGAATGATGGCGGGCGGCGTCTCGTGGAGCGCAAAATCTTCCGGTTCGCGCATGCCCGCCCCTACCCTGTGGCAGAAAAGGTTTGCCAGCCCGACAACGCAGGCCAGTCGTACCCGGTAGGGATCTTCTTCGGCGTCAAAATCGAAGGTGTGGTGCTTCAGGACCGCATGCATGAGGACCTCGGGGAAGTTCCATTTCTTGATGACCAGTGCCCCTACTTCGGCATGGCTGTAGGGATATACCTGCCGTTCGGCCTCCAGAAACGAAATCCGGTCATTATAGCATTTCTGCATGACGGTCTGAAACTGCTGACTGTCCATGGTGTTCATGATGATCTTGCCGATATCGTGGAACAGGCCGCCCAGAAATGCCTCTTCCTCATTCACCAGCCGGGTTGCCCCGGCAATGATGCGGGCGGCCAGGCCGGCACCGAAAGAGTGTTCCCAAAGCATTTGCTCGGTCAAGCCGTAGGGCTTGTAGACCTGTTTGAGCGAAGCCGCCACCACGAGGCTTTTCAGGGTGCTGAAACCGAGGATCATGATGGCATGGGACAGCGTCTGGATCTGGCGCTGGCAACCGTAAAACGCCGAGTTCGAGATCTTCAGGACACGAGCGGCAACTGCCGGGTCCGACGCCACTATCTTGCCCAACTCTTCAGAGGTGGTGTTTTCGCTTTCAATGAGGTGCATGACCTTGGTGGCGACCACCGGGATAGTGGGCAGGTCACTGGCATTCATGATCATCGTTTCAAGATCGTGATTCATATTACTGCTCCTCGCTGCATACGGCATACAAACGGAGTATGGCCGGCTGGTCGTATACGGGAGAAAATTATTGCATAAAAATGTAAATAATCAAAGATATTTGCCTAAATAATTGAATTCTGACCACGTGCCATGTATAATCCTCACCCGACATTCGATCCGGTGCCCCGTGCGGTTAGTCTGCCGCGGTAATTCCGTCAAGGAATGGATTAAACTCACAGGACACCGACCAAGGACAACTCAAGAACATGCCTATGATTCGCACATATCTTTTCCTGCTCTGCGCGTTACTCATGCTGACCGGTTTCACCTGGGGATTTGGGGCCGACAAATGCCCCAAGGCCCTGGAGCTTACGGGGAAGCTGGGTCAGCTCCGCGATGAAGCCCAGATACGTCAGACCGAAGCGGATATCCTCTCCCTCTGTCCTGACGGCGCTGCCGGCCACTTTGTCAGAGCATTGCAGTTCGAGCGGGCCGGCAATCCGGACGGGGCGATTGCGGAATATCGCAAAGCATTGCAACTGGAACGATCCTTTCCCCTGGCAAGCGGCAATCTGGGGCTCCTGTACGCCCAAAAGGGAATGAATGACGAAGCCTCGGTTGAGTTGGCCCGCGGCCTGTCGTCGATTTCCAGTCCCAAATATCAAAAGGCCATGGCAATGATCCTGGCTGAGCGCAAGGTATATCCCCTGGCCATCTATTACTTCAACGAAGCCGGCCGCGAATTGACCAATGACGCCAGTGTGTTTACCGGCCTGGCGGAGATCTACGTTGCCATCGGGCAACAAGGCAAGGCGTTGGAGGAGTACCGCCGGGCGCTGGCGGCCGATCCGAATTCCGAGAAGGCTCATATGGGCATTGCCGCCATCCATCTGGGACGCAATGAACCGAATCACGCGCTGGACGAGCTCAAGAAGGCCGCCGTGTCCAACCCGCAAGATCGCGAGATTCATCTGATGATGGCCGATATCTACGCCAAAAAAGGTGAAAGCAAACTGGCCGAGTATGAAAGGCTCTTGGGCGGCAAAGGAAAGACGCTTCCGGCAACCCCGGCAGTCCCGCCCCCAACCGCTCCCACCCCCGCAGTTGCCAAGCCGGCGGCCGCAACACCGTCCCAGGCAGAGCTGGAAAAGGCGATCGAGAGGCTGAAGACGACCATCAAGGAACGGCCTGATACCGTGGCGGCGTATGAAGAACTCGGCAACCTGTACCGCTCAGCCGGCATGGATAAAGAAGCCGTTGCTGCCTATAAGGAAGCGGTTTACCGCAACAGCACCAGCAGCGACGTGTACCTTAACCTGGGCATTCTCTATGAGAAACAGGACCTGCTGGATGAGGCGGTGGTGGCCTACAGACAGGCTGTACAGGTCAAACCGCAGAATGCCGATGCACGGTTGCGCCTGGCTGATATCTACCTGAACCGTGGAAGCAACGCCCAGGCGGTGGAGCAGTACGGCGAATTTCTCAAACTCAAACCCAACAGCCCTGACATCCAGCTCAAGCTGGCGCGGCTCTTTGCCCGCAGCAAGGAAACGAACCTGGCCATCGAGGGGTATCAGGCGGTGCTGAAACAGTCGCCCGATAATGTGGATGCTAACCGGGAGATTGCCGCCCTCTACAGGGTCAAGGGCTTGAACGACAAGGCCATTGAGCATTATAATAAGGTTCTGGAGCAGCAGAAAGACGATGTGGAAACGCGCAACGCCCTGGTTTCGCTCTATGTCAAGGACAAGCGCTACGACGAGATTACCGACCTGCTCAAGGGGACGGCAGAACTCTTCCCTGATGATCCCAACAACCAATACAAGCTGGGCCTGATCTACGATTTCAAGAAGGACTATGACAACGCCATTACCTGCTATAAAAAGGCTCTGGCACTCAAACCGGACCATGCCCGCTCCCTCAACGCACTGGGCCGCCTCTACCTGAAGACCGGCCGCCTCACCGAGGCGAAAGAGATGCTCGAAGCGGCCAAAAAGGCCGATCCCAATCTTGAAGAAGCCTCGGTATTGTTGAGTAATATCCGAGAGGAGTTCAACCCCGAGCCCCACAAGATCAGCAGCAAGATAGGGAGCAGGAACAAGAAAGGCAAGTCCAGAAGGGGAAAGAAGACGAAGACGTCTAAAATTAGCAAGTCCGCAAAGTCGGATAAGAGCACGGCCAAGAAAAAACAATAATATTCATGTCGCGTTCATCGGTTCGCCGGACTTCGGGCAGCCCCGTTCCGGCGTTCCCTCCTCTGTAACCATCACGCCCACGGCTGGACACAGATATGACTGAACTGAGCAGCGCGCTAGCCTACTTTCCCCGCACCATCCAGATATCCGCTCAGCATTGGCGCTTCCTAGACCTGGCGGCGCTTTCGCAGCTCATCGCTACGCGCGGCATTCCCGACGTTATGTTTTACCGTCAACTTGCCCTCAAACTGAACCGCGGGAAAGGTCCCGATGCGCCGCCGGTTCATACCGGCCACCTCGTTCTCTATGCAACCCTGCTCAAGGTGTACCGCCATATAATCGACGTTTTTGGAGAACGCGAAACGCCAGGTGTGATGGCGGATGCCCTGCATCGGGGAGGGTACGATCCAGCCGGGAGTGAAACGACCATGACCCTGGAGCGTTTCGTGGCGTTCTTTCCGCCGGATGATGTCCTGCAAGGGAGGAAGCGGAGTGACGAGTGGCTCAGCGCCGCCGGTGAAAGGGGCAGTCGGCTGGTTCTGCGGGAACTGCTCCTGCTCAGGCTGGCAGCCCTGAACCCGGCTCTTGACGGCTTTCGGGAGATTCTAGACGATCGGGTTCTGGCGGATGAAACGCCGTACCCGGCCATGGCCGACAGCATGCAGGCCGCCCTGAAACAGGGGCCGCTTTTGCCGGTGTTGGGGTGTACCCTGGGCGAAGCATTGTGGGCGCCCATCGGTTCGGCTCCCACCTCTCTCGCCGGTCAGTTGGGCTTTATCCGTGAGCGTTGGGTCAAGTTGTTGCCGCCGGAACTGCTGGAAGAGATGGCCGGCGCCTTCGATATCCTGTTGGAAGAGGAACGGGAATGGGGCGGAGTGGGAGAGCCGGGACCGCCGCCGGTACTGGAGTTCGGCCGCGGCGGGCACGGGGGGGCAGGAGGCAGCTCGGTTTTCGGCGGCTATGACTACCCCGAGTACGAAGGGTTCTCGCCGGATGCGGACTGGATGTCCAATGTGGTGCTGATCGCCAAGATGGTCTATATCTGGCTCGACCAACTCTCGAAACAGTACGGCTGGCCCATCACCCGCCTCGATCAGGTGCCGGATGCGGAATTGGACCGGCTGGCCGCCGCCGGCGTCACCGGGCTCTGGCTGATCGGGGTTTGGGAGCGCTCTCCGGCTTCCCAGCGCATTAAGCAGTTGTGCGGCAATCCCGAGGCAATCGCCTCGGCCTATTCCCTGTACGACTATGAGATCGCCGCCGACCTGGGGGCGTGGGATGCGCTGGGCAACCTACGCGAGCGGGCCGGCCGGCGAGGCATCCGCCTGGCCAGCGACATGGTCCCCAACCACACGGGCATCTATTCCCGCTGGGTTGACCAGCACCCGGACTGGTTCGTCCAGACCGATTATCCCCCGTTTCCCACCTACCGGTTCGAGGGTGAGGATCTGTCCCATTCCGGTGACATCTGTATCCAGATCGAGGACGGCTACTGGACAAAGACCGATGCCGCCGTGGTTTTCCGGCTGATCGAACGCGCAAACGGCCGCATCCGCTACATCTACCACGGCAACGACGGCACCAGCATCCCCTGGAACGACACGGCCCAGCTTAACTATCTGATCCCCGAGGTTCGCGAGGCGGTCATCCGGACAATCCTGCACGTGGCCCATAATTTTCCGATCATCCGGTTCGACGCTGCCATGACCCTGGCCAAGAAGCACTATCAACGCCTCTGGTTCCCGATCCGCGGCCTGGGGGGCGGCATCCCGTCCCGCGCGGAGCACGGCATGAGCCGGGAGGAGTTCGATGCCCTCTTTCCGGTGGAGTTCTGGAGGGAGGTGGTGGACAGGGTGGCGGCCGAGGCGCCCGGCACCCTGCTCCTGGCCGAGGCATTCTGGCTGATGGAAGGTTATTTCGTGCGGACCCTGGGCATGCACCGCGTCTATAACAGCGCCTTCATGAACATGCTCAAGATGGAGGAAAACGCCAAGTACCGCCAAACCATCAAGAATGTCCTGGAGTTCAACCCCGAGGTGCTCAAGCGCTTCGTCAATTTCATGAACAACCCGGACGAGAAGACCGCTGTGGAGCAGTTCGGCACCCAGGGCAAATACTTCGGCGCCTGCGTGCTGCTGGCCACCATGCCGGGCCTTCCCATGTTCGGCCATGGCCAGATCGAAGGCTTCCACGAAAAGTACGGCATGGAGTACAAGCGGGCCTATTGGGATGAGGCGGTTGACGAGGGGATGGTGCGCGGCCACGAGATATGGATATTCCCGCTGCTGCGCAGGCGCTGGCTCTTCTCCGGGGCGGAGAACTTCGTGTTGTACGATTTCTACGCCGGCCACGCGGTTGACGAAAACGTCTTTGCCTATTCAAACCGGGAGGGCGATCAACGGGCGCTGGTTCTGTACCACAACCGTTACGCCTGTTGCGCGGGATGGATCAGGGACTCGGCCGCGTTCGCCGTCAAGGACGCGGGCGACGCCACCGAACTGTGCCGGACAACCCTGGGTGAAGCCCTTGGTGTCAAGGCGGACGACCATGTCTACTATGCCTTCCGCGATTACACCCAGGGGCTGGAATACGTGCGTAACGGCAGGGATTTATGGGAAAAGGGGCTCTATGTCGAACTTGGGGAATATCAGTTCCACGTCTTCATGGATTTTCGCGAGATCCGTGATGATGCAGGGGGGAGCTGGCATGGTCTCTGCGCGGCGCTGGGCGGCCGCGGCGTGGAAAGCCTGGAGGACGAGCTCAAGCAACAGTGCTATGCTTCCCTGAACGAGGCATTTCGGGCTGCGCTGCAAGCGGTGCCGGGGCAGGATAAGGTCTGCCCGGCCGCTCCGACGGAAGCGGACGATGTGCTCCGGGCGGCCCAGCGCTTTCTGGCTGTCCTGCATGCCCACCTGGACGGGGGCAGAGCCGGGGCTGATGCCGTGCTGAAGGCCGTCTCCGCCTGGCGCGGGTTCTTGCCGGCCTTCCAGGTGATGAAACCTGCTTCCAAGGCCGCCCGGACGGTGCAAACCAGGCTGCTGGAACTTCTGGAGGCCCCTTCGGGCGCCCGCGTACTGATGGGGTGGCTGCTTCTGCGGCATGCCGGAGCAGAGAGCCTGGAGGTCTTTGGGCTCGATTGCACCCTGAGACGTGTGCTGAAAGGGGATCCTGTCGGAGAGGTTTCCCAACATGCGGATCAACTCCTCAGGGCTTTGCTTGCATGGGATGGCCCGGATGACAGCATACCGACCAACGCCATGGTCTGGGCCTTTTCCTGCCCGGCCTGCCGTGATTTCATGCTGATTCATGACAGCGATGGCGTCGAGTGGTTCAACAAGGAGCGGTTTGAGGAACTGGCTGCATGGCTCGCCGTGATCGACCTGGTAAAGCTGGCGTTGAAACGGCCGGCCAGCCGCACCGTCTCGGCATGGCTGGCCGCGGTTGGCCGGGAACTGGCAACCTGCACCGCACTGGCCGCCCATGCCGGCTACCGCAGCCGTCTGTTACATCAGCTATTGGAACCGCCGGCGAAAGCGGGCGCCGGATTTCCGGCGAAACGGGACAAAGGAAAGGGCACGGATGTTCAAGGCGACGCTTGGGCGCATACGTCAAAAACACCGGACGACACGCTACCCCGCTGAGCCGGCATCCCTGCCAGTGGATCTTTACATCCAAGGCTGCCGGTCCCATCCCCTGACCATCCTTAACGGGCTGCTGCGGTTGTTGAGAAGGAGATAAACCGATGAAACAGACCACCATCGACGGCATCGCCCTGAACCTGGCCTTACCGGTAAGCCTTGCACTGAAATGGGTGGGGCAGGAGGAGTTGCTTACCCAGTTGCTGGCGGCCTGGATGGTGATCGACGAACGGGACATCCCCTTCAATCCCCGCCTGGTGGGGAGGCCGGGGGTGGGCAAGACCACCTTGGCCTATGCAGCGGCCCTGCGTCTGGGTCGGCCGGTCTATCTCTATCAGGCAACCATGGATACCCGGCCCGAGGACCTGATCATCTCCCCGGTGATCAGCCCGGACGGAAAGATCCAGTACGCCGCCTCGTCGCTGGTTTCTGCCATGCTCGCCGGGGGGGTGCTGATTCTGGACGAGGGCAACCGCATGAGCGAGAGGGCATGGGCCTCGCTGGCGCCGCTGTTGGATGACCGCCGCTACGTGGAGTCCATCGTCACCGGCCTGCGTATCCCCGCGGCTCGCGATTTTCGCATCGTCGTCACCATGAACGAGGATTCTTCGACCTTCGAGGTGCCGGAATATATCCACTCCCGGCTCCAGCCTCAGATATATATCGACTTCCCGGCTACCGACGAAGAGTTGCTGATCCTCAGCGAGAACCTCCCCTTCAGCAACGGCCGCATCCTGCAGTACGTGGTGGATTTTCTGCAGCGCGCCCATGCCGCCGATGAGTCCTATTCCGTGCGGGACGGCATCAACATCGCCCGCTACGCCCTCAAGATGATGCGCATGCAGGGTACGGAGGCCGCCGAACTGCTCCCGCTGGCCGTGGAACGGGTGCTGGGAGACGAGGCCCTGAAGTACCTGGATCGTCCCTGACGTGTTCCGCCTTTACATAAAACATTAAAATAGGAAGTATGTTACGCCAGCGAGTCTTGACCTATGCCCAGCCGGCTCCATCTGGAAATCTTCGGTCCCATCCACGCCCTGCCCATTCTGCATTACCGTCTGGAGTTCGCCCATCTGGTGCGTCAGGCCGTCCAACAGGTGCGGCCCGACTGCATTGCCATCGAACTGCCCTCAACCCTGGAGGAACGTTTCACCCAGGCTGTTGGCAGACTGCCCCAGGTCTCGGTCATCTCCTACGAGTCTACCCCCGGCCCTTCCTCCAATACAGCCGCAAGCAAAACCATCTATCTGCTGGTGGAACCGGCCGACCCTCTGGCGGAGGCTGCCCGCTGCGCCCTGGAACAGCATATCCCGCTCCGCCTGGTGGATGTTGACCTGGACGACTACCCTGCTGTGAAGGAGTTCCTGCCGGATTCGTATGCCATCCAGCGCATCGGCCTGGCCGACTATTACCATGAATACCGCCGGGTCACGACAGGGGCGTCGCCAACTCGCTATGACCTCCGCCGCGAGCAGGGGATGGCTTTTCGGCTGCAGCGGCTGGCACAGCGTCATGAGCGCATCCTGTTTGTAGGCGGTATGGCCCATGTGGGGCGGATCAGGGAGTTCTACGGACAGCCCCGCAGTGAGCCGTTGGGGCGGACGCGCCGCACCGATGTCCGCATCTTCAGCCTTCACCCCGAATCCTGCGGCGAGGTCATGGGCGAGTTCCCCTTTGTCTCGGCAATCTACGAAATGCGCCGGGGAGGCCTGCCCCCGGAGCGCGCTGGTGCGGTGCCCCCGTTGCGGCGGCGCTATAACGCGCTGGAATTGATCGCTGGCGGGAAGCAGGCGCTTCCCGAACAGGAGGTCATGCGGGCGGCCATGGAAAGCAGCGCGCGGAAGGTGGGAGGGGACGGGGAGATGCCGGACCGGCAGCGCATCCATCTACGCCTGTTCGAGCATGCCAGCCGGCACTACCGGCAGGAAACGGGCGAGTCGCTCCACTACTGGCAGAAGCGGGCCTTCTTTCGATTCTGCCGCAACTACGCAGCCCTTTCGGGACACCTGCTGCCCGATCTCTTCCAGCTTCTGACCGCTGCCCGGGGGTGCGTGGACGACAACTTCGCTTACGCTTTCTGGCGGTTGGCAGGATGCTATCCTTGGCAACGGGAAGAGGCAGAGATCCCGGTACTGCGCCTGCGGGTCGAAGACCTCTGGGACCAGAGCCGTGTGATCCGCTTTCGCCCGCACAAACCGGCAGACAAGGGGCGCTTTGGTTTGCGGTTCCTCAAGCGGAAACACGAACAGCGGCCGGGTGAATGGCTGGAGGGTTTTGACGACGGTTCGGTCTGCTCCTGGCCGCCTGAAGATATCATCATCGAAAATTACGGCAAGCTTCTGAAACGAACGGGGATAAAACAGCTCTCCGAGGAGCAGAGCCGGGTGGAACCCCTGACTACCTCGCTCCTGGACGGTATCGATCTTCGCGAAACGATCCGCAATCAACCCCATGACGGGCGCATCTATGTGCGTGAGCGGATGCGGATCAAGGGAGGCGTGGGAAGCGTGGTGATCATCTTCGACGAGGACCGCCGCAACCGCTATACTTTTGCCATGACCTGGCTGGGAGAGCACGACCAGGAGTCCGACATGGCCTTCTACG
>JBEKFJ010000043.1:2500-20451 GCA_050013355.1 Oryzomonas sp. | reverse complement strand
GTGCGCGGTCTACCACCTATGCCCGGCCACGCGACGTGCGCGGACTGGGTTTCAAATTCCCGGTTTACCGGATTGACCAAGACGGCAACGCCAACCAAGCGGGGGAACTTTGGTCACTTCATGGCGGGTACCGGTGGCAAGGCATCGGCGAATGGATGCCCGAACTCTACTCCTACCTCCCCTGGTTCATTCAGGACATGCGCCCTGATGGTTTTGTCGGGAGAGCTTTTGTGCATCGCTTGAGTCTCGACCTTGGTCTACCCGACCGGCTTTCCGACTGGAAAGACGACGATGTCCTTGTCGGCCTCTCAAGAAGGGGAGAAGATGCCATGGGGGATCTGATGATTGGCGAAGAGTCCGTCATGCGATACCTTAAAAACATCAGGTCAATAACCCCTGCGGATGTTTCTCGTTATCCCGGTATGGCAAGCGCGGCTCTCGCGGGAGATCCTCCCGGCTCATCTGCCGGCGGGGAACAACCGAAGTTTTCGGCGTTGATACAAAGAGACGGTTCCTACCGTCAGGTCCTGGTCAAGTTTTCACCGCTGGTGTCTACCCCACAAGGCCAAAGATGGTCAGACCTGCTGGTGTGCGAGCACCTGGCTCTCGGCGTTCTTGAAAGGTTCGGCGTGCCTGCCGTAAATTCCACCATTTATCGGATGGCCGACCGCACCTTCCTCGAGGTGGAACGCTTTGACAGGGCAGGCATGCGCGGTCGATCCCCTGCTGCATCGCTGACGGTTGTTGATGCCGAATTCGCTGGTACGGGAAGCAACTGGACGACGGCAGCCGACGCGCTGCTTGCTGCGAGGAGAATCACCGAGGCGGATGCGCGCACTATGTCCCGACTCGATTTTTTCGGGAGCCTGATCGCAAACACAGACCGGCACTTCGGGAACATCACGCTGATCCCGAGCGATGGAGGCCGCTCCAGGTTTAGGCTTGCCCCGGCATACGACATGCTCCCCATGTATTACCGACCCCGGGAGGGCGAAGAACTCAACTGGGGGGTCTGCAATATCGTCTCGGCCGGCACATGGCCCGACATGCACGAGGCGGCCAAGTCATTCTGGCTGGATGCTTCAATGGACACAAGAATCTCGGAACCCTTCAGGGTTACCTGCCGGGCGAACCTTGAACAATTGGCCCTTTTCGATTCTGCCCCCAGGATAATCAGGGGTCGCTGAACGGCTTCCTGGACGCCGGCCTCGGTGGTGTGTCCGGCCAGGGAACGGGTCTGATCCCGCCATAAATTTCGTTTTGATACAAAAATCCCCTCCCCCATGCAGACCCATAAGGCCTGAAGGGGAGGGGATATTCCGAAATATCTTATATGCGGCTTATTCCATCCGCTTGCTGACCGACTTGGCGTGTGCCTCCAGCCCCTCCAGCCCGGCGATGCGCACGATGTCGCTCCCCAGACGCTTCAATCCTGCCTCCGAGAAATAGATGATGGAGGACTTCTTGACGAAATCGTCAACGGACAGGGGCGAGAAGAAGCGGGCCGTGCCGCCGGTGGGAAGGGTATGGTTCGGCCCGGCCAGGTAGTCGCCGGCCGCCTCGGGCGTCCAGTGCCCCATGAAGATGGCCCCGGCATTGGTGATCCGGGACAGGATGGCAAAGGGGGCACTGACTGCCAGTTCCAGGTGCTCCGGCGCGATGCGGTTGGAGAACTCGATCACCTCGTCCAGGTCTGCGGCCACGATGACGGCGCCGTACTTGTCCCACGAGGCCCGGGCAATGGTCTCCCGGGAGAGCTGGGTCAACTGGCGCTCCACCTGGGCCGCCACCTTCTCGCCGAAGGCGCGATCGGTGGTGATGAGGATGGAGGAGGCCAGTTCGTCGTGCTCAGCCTGGGAGAGCAGGTCCGCTGCGATGTGGGCGGGGTTGCCGCTGCCGTCGCTGATGACCAGGATCTCGCTCGGCCCGGCGATCATGTCGATCCCGACGGCGCCGAAGACCAGCTTCTTGGCCGTGGCCACGTAGATGTTGCCCGGCCCGGTGATCTTGTCCACCTTGGGGATGGTTTCGGTGCCGTAGGCCAGGGCCGCAACCGCCTGGGCCCCGCCGATGCGGAAGATGCGGTTCACGCCGGCCAGCCGGGCCGCCACCAGCACATGGGGGTTGATCTCGCCGCCGGGCGTGGGGGCCACCATGACGATCTCGCCGACGCCCGCCACCTTGGCCGGCACGGCGTTCATGATCACGCTGCTTGGGTAGCTGGCCTTGCCGCCGGGGACGTAGATGCCGACCCGCGCCAGGGGGGTCACCTTCTGCCCCAGCATGATGTCCGGCTCCTCGGTGGAGATCCAGGTCTGCTGCTTCTGCTTTTCGTGGAAGGCGGTCACCCGCTCCACGGCCAGCATGAGGGCTTTCACGTCGGCCTCGTCAACCTTGGCAAAGGCCGACTCGACCTCGGCGGGGCTGACCTCCAGCTCCGCCACGGCGGCGGCTTCGAGGTGGTCGAAGCGCCGGGTCAACTCCAGCACGGCCTCATCGCCCCGCTGGCGCACGTCGGCGATGATGGCGAGCACGGTCTGCTCCACCTCGCGGCCGGTCTCTTCGCCGCGGGAAAGGATGGTGCCGAACTTCTCGGAAAAGTCGTTGTCGCGTATGTCGAGAAAAAGCATAGAGACTCCCTTAAAGGCGGATGAGAGATGAGAGATGAGAGAATAAGGCGGATGAGAGATAAGGGATGAGGGATGAGAGAAAAATCTTTCGTCCTTTCTCATCTCTCATCTCTCATCCCTCATCCCTCATCGGTTCTAACTCATCGCTCATCGGTTTTATGCGGACTGAAGCACTTTCTCCAGCCCTTCGATGATTTCGGTGATCCGCCGGTACTTGGTCTTCAGGCTGGCGCGGTTGACGATCAGCCGGGTGGTGATCTCGGCTATCGTCTCAACCTCCACGAGGCCGTTCTGGCGCAGGGTCTCGCCGGTGGACACCAGGTCCACGATCCGCTCCGACAGCCCAACCAGCGGCGCCAGCTCGATGGAGCCGTACAGCTTGATGATCTCAACCTGGATCCCCTTGGCGCCGAAATAGGTCTCGGCCACGTGGGGGTACTTGGTGGCGATGCGGATGTGGGACCAGCCGGAGGGGTCGTCGATGCAGGCCAGGTTGGCCGGCTCCGCCACCATCATGCGGCAGTAGCCGAACTTCAGGTCCAGCGGCTCATAGACATCCTTCCCCTGCTCCATGAGCGTGTCCTTGCCCACGATCCCCAGGTCGGCGCTGCCGTACTCCACGTAGGTGGGGACGTCGGTGGCGCGCACGATCATGTAACGCATCCGCTGTTCGGTGTTCTCGAAGATCAGCTTGCGGGAATCGGAGAGCAGTTCCCGGCAGTCGATGCCGATCCTGCCGAACAGTGCCACCGACTCTTCCAGGATGCGGCCTTTGGGGATTGCAATGGTAATCCAGTCGTTCATTGGGAACCTTTTGTTTATTTGCGGTAAGTCCCCCCTCCCTTGACGGGAGGGGGCTAGGGGGTGGGTGAAGCGGCAACGGAGTTCATTCCATGGCAGCTTCCCCCCCACCCTAACCCTCCCCCGCAAGGGGGGAGGGGATTTTAATATACTTATTCCTTTCGGATGTCGATTTTTCGCAAGGTCAAGGCGGAGGAGGAAGCCCGCGGAGGCGTAGCAGGCCTACTCCGCCGAAGCAGCTTTGGCTGCGAAGGCCGGGCGCTACGCCGCACAAGGAGATTCCGAACGACAACGCGGAGATTGCGGAAAAGCGGCATTCGTTACTCCTGTACCCTTTTGATATCCGCTCCCAACCCAGCCAACTTCTTCTCTATCGCCTCATACCCCCGGTCCAGGTGGTAGATGCGGGAGATCTCGGTGGTGTTGTCCGCGGCCAGGCCGGCCAGGATCAGCGATGCCGAGGCCCGCAGGTCGGTGGCCATGACCGGCGCGCCGGAGAGCTTTTTGACCCCCTTGACCGTGGCGCTGTTTCCCTCGGTGGTGATGTCGGCCCCGAAGCGGAGCAGTTCGGAGACGTGCATGAAACGGTTCTCGAAGATATTCTCGCTGATGACGCTCGCCCCCTCGGCCACGCACATGAGCGCCATGAACTGGGCCTGCATGTCCGTCGGGAAGCCGGGGTAGGGGCGGGTCTTGATGTTGATGCTGCGCAGTTTCCGGGGCGCCTTGACCCGCACCACGTTGTCGCGGCTGGTGATCTCGACCCCGGCATCCTGGAGCTTGAAGATCAGCGCATCCAGGTGCTCCGGCTTCATGCCGAGGATCTTCACGTCGCCGCCGGTGATCGCGGCAGCGATCATGAAGGTGCCGGCCTCGATCCGGTCCGGCATGACGGAGTAGGAAACGGGCGCAAGTTCGGCGACCCCCTGGATGCGGATGGTGTCGGTCCCGGCCCCCTCGATCTTGGCGCCCATGAGGTTGAGCATCTGGGCCAGGTCGTCGATCTCCGGCTCCCGTGCCGCGTTCTCCAGGATGGTCTCCCCCTTGGCCAGGGCGGCGGTCATCATCAGGTGCTCGGTGCCGCCGACGGTGGAGATGTCGAAGTTGATCCGCGCCCCCTTGAGGCGCTTGGCCGCGGCCTCCACGTAGCCGTGTTCCAGGTTTATCTCGGCCCCCAGGGCCTGGAGCCCCTTGAGGTGCAGGTTGATGGGACGGGCGCCGATGGCGCAGCCGCCGGGCAGGGAGACGCGCGCCTTGCCGAAGCGGGCCAACAGGGGCCCCAGGACCAGCACCGAGGCGCGCATGGTCTTGACCAGGTCGTAGGTCGCCTCGTGATTGTGGATGCCGGAGGAGTCGATCTTGACGAGGTTGCCGTTGCCTTCGATAACGGCGCCCAGGGATTCCAGCACCTTGATGGTGGTGTTGATGTCGCGAAGGAAGGGCACATTGCCGATCCGGTTCAACCCGGGGGCCAGGATGGTGGCCACGAAGATCGGCAGCGAGGCATTCTTGGAGCCGCTGATCCGCACCTCGCCGGTCAGTTTCTTCCCCCCTTTGATGACGAGCTTATCCAACCTTGTTCTCCCTTGTGGTGATAATAAGAAGAGTCCTATAACCAAAGAAAGGACGGGCTCAATTCCCCCCTTTAGGCCCCAGAGGGTCCTTTTTTAAAGGGGGAGGACAAGCAGTACCTATTGTTTTGGTTATACTTCCGATAATGAATAGACCATATTACTCGATGGGATGCACCTTGTCCAAGGAAAAGTTGGCCGTAAACCGGGCCGCGCGGCGCCCGGCCTGAATCCGTGATGCCTTCACGACTCCCTTGGCAAAGATGAGTAAATTTTTATTTATTGGTTCCTGAATATACTTTATGATATGCTCTCAAAACTGTATCAATAGAAACAAATCACACGCGCAACGCTCAGATGCGCTGCGCATCCGGAAGCGTTTCGATGCGGCCCTTTTCCCTCAAAACGAAAGTCGGCATTGTTTTTCCCGTAGTCACCATCTGTGTGCTGGCCGGCATCCTTGTGCTCTCCCAACGGATCATCGAATCACGCATCAAGGAGGGGGTTTCCGAGCAGCAGTACCAGATCGTCTCGCTGCTGGCGGACGACATCGACCGGGAGGTGGCCTTCTCCAGCGATACGCTGGTTGCCTTGGCCCGCATGGCAACCCCCGAAAGGATCGCCACCCCCCGCAAGGCGCTGGAATTCCTGCAAGTCAAGAGCGATGATCTCGCCATCTTTGACAACGGCCTCTCTCTCTTCGACCGTAACGGCCGGATGGTGGCGGAGATGCCGCTGGGACTGAAACGCTCGGGCACGGACTATTCCTACCGCGACTACCTGAAAACAACCTTTGCCACTCGGAAACCCGCGATTTCCGACCCCTATGAATCGTCCCGTGCGCATCACCACCCCGCCCTGATGTTCACCGCCCCGATTTTAGACAAGAGCGGCGCCCTGCTTGGGGTGTTGGGCGGGAGCATCGATCTGGCCCGCTCCCCGTTTCTGGGGAGGCTTGCCGATGTCAAGATCGGCAGGAAGGGCTACCTGTTCGTTATCAGCACCGACCGGGTCACCCTGTTTCATCCGAATGCACAGCGGATCATGAAGCGTTTTCCCCCTCCCGGCGTCAACCGGATGCTGGACCGGGCGATCGCCGGTTTTGATGGCACCGGCGAGACGGTCACCGCCAGCGGGCTTCATGCGTTGGCGTCGTTCAAGCACCTGAAGAACAGGAATTGGATCATAGCGGCAAACTATCCTCTTGACCAGGCCTATGAACCCATTAAAAAGGCGAATACCCTCCTGTTCGGCATCCTTGTCCCCGTTGCCCTGCTTGTGATCCTGCTGCTGCAGCGAGCCCTCTCGCGGCTGACCTCGCCGATCCTGGCTCTCACAAGGCATGTGGAAACGCTCGCCGATAAAAAAGGCGACGAGCGTCTCTTTCCCGCCGAGGGAAGCGATGAGCCGGCCATACTCGCCCAGGCCTTCAACCGGCTGGTCAGGGAGGGGGACCGCCAGCAGGAGGAGCTTGTCAAGCGGGAGGTCCTGTACCGCACGGTTGTCGACTTCTCCTCGGAAATGGTCTTCTGGATCGCTCCGAACCTCGGGACCATGAACTATGTATCCCCCAGTTGCAAGGATGTCACCGGATATACGCCAGGGGAATTCTACGCCTCTCCCGGCCTGTTGAGTTCCATGATCCATCCCGATGACCGGGAACAGTGGGAGTGGCACTGCAAGGACGCGGGAGCCGCCGATTTCACCGAGCCGGCGGAATTCAGGATCGTAACCAAGTCCGGCGAGCTGCGCTGGACCAATTACCTCTGCCGGCCGGTCTTCGACCAGAACGGCGACTATGCCGGCATGCGCGGCAGCTTCAGCGACATCACGCTCCTGAAGCGGGCCGAACTCGCCATCGTCGCCAGCGAAGAAAAATTCAGGCTCTTTTTCGAACAATCCGGCGATGCCATCTTGATCGTCCATGGCGACGGCAGGATCCTGGAGGTCAACAGCGAGGCGTGCCACCGCTACGGTTTACGCCGCGAGGAGATGGTCGGCATGGGGGTGTGGGAGTTGGACACCCCCGAGCACGCCCCCTATGCCGTCGAGCGGCTAGGACTCGTCATGCAGCTGGGAGAGATCACCTTTGAAACCTCCCATCGCTGTAAGAACGGCCACTCCCTGCCGTTGGAGGTGAAGTCCCGCCTGATCGATTTCAACGGGGAAAAGGCCATCCTGGCCGTGGCCAGGGACATCAGCGACCGCAAACGGGCCGACGAACTCTTGCGCCGCCAGAATGAATACCTGACCGCATTTCACGAAACCTCCCTGGGGCTTGTCAGGCGCCTGGATGTCTCAAGTCTGCTGCGTGCGATCCTCGTCCGCGCCGGCAAGCTTGTGGGGACCGGACATTGCTACGTTTACCTGATAAACGAGCAGGAGACCGAGTTGAATATGGTCTACAGGAGCGGGGTGTTCGAGGGTTTCGTGAATCACACCCTCGGCCCTTGTGACGGGATTGCAGGCCGCGTCTGGACATCGGGTGAACCGTTTCATGTGGATGATTACAGCCGATGGGAGCACCGGCTTCCCGACCCCGACCGCGCGGTGCTGCGGGCCATGGCCGGTGTTCCGTTGAAGTCGAACAACAGGGTGATCGGCGTGCTCGGTCTGGCGTTCCTCGAGGAGGGGCAACGGTTTGACGGAGAGCGCATGGCCGTCCTGACCCAGTTCGGCGAGCTGGCATCCGTGGCCCTGGACAACGCCCAACTCCACGACGCGGTGCAGCGGGAGTTGTCGGAGCGCCGAAAGGCCGAGGAACGCCTCAGAAAACTCTCGGTCGCCGTGGAACAAAGCCCGGCCTCCATCATCATCATGGATACCGACGGCACCATCGAATACGTCAATCCCCGTTTCAGCGAGCTTACCGGGTATTCCGCCTCCGAGGCGGTGGGCCGGAATATCCGCATGTTCAAATCGGACAACTCCGACCCGGCGGAGTACCGCTGGCTCAGCGATACGGTCCTCGCCGGGCGCGAATGGCGCGGGGAGTTTCATAACCTCAAGAAGAACGGCGATCTCTACTGGGAGCAGTCCCTGATCGCACCGATCAGGGACGAAAGCGGCCAGATTACCCATGTTATCGCCATCAACGAGGATATCACCGATCACAAGCGGCTGGAGAGCGAACTGCAACACTCCCAGAAGATGGAGGCCATCGGGCAACTGGCCGGCGGCATCGCCCATGACTTCAACAATATCCTGACCGCCGTGATCGGCTATGCCAGCATCATGCAGATCAAATTGCCGAAGGACGACCCCTTGATGAACGGGGTGGAGCAGATCCTTGCCTCCGCCGAACGAGGTTCAAGCCTGACCAAGGGGCTTTTGGCCTTCAGCCGCAAACAACACACGATCACACGCCGCATCAATCTCAATGAGCTCGTCGAACGGGTACAGAAGCTGCTCCATCGGCTGATCAGCGAGGATATCCGGCTTACGATCCGCCTGTCCGGCGAAGAGTTGCCGGTCATGGTGGACAGCGTCCAGATCGAGCAGGTGGTGATGAGCCTGGCAGCCAACGCACGGGATGCGATGCCGGGAGGCGGCGAGATCGTCATTCGCAGCGAACTGGTGGTTCGGGACAACCGGTTTGCCGACATGAACGGGTTCGATCAGCCCGGCCGCTTTGCGCTTTTGACGGTCTCCGATACCGGCCAGGGCATGGACAAAGAGACGATCAGTCATATCTTCGAACCGTTCTTTACCACCAAAGAGGCCGGAAAGGGGACGGGACTCGGCCTTTCCATCGCCTACGGCATCATAAAGAAGCACAACGGCTTCATCTTATGCAACAGTGACAAGGGTGCGGGAACGACCTTCAGCATCTATCTTCCCTGGTGCGGCGCGGAGGCCGGTGATAACGGCGAGGCGCCGTCCCGGCCACGGCTGCAGGCCGCCGGACAGGTGATTCTCCTGGCCGACGACAATGAGGCGACGCGGCGTATGACCCGGGAGGTGCTGGAGGAGTTCGGCTATTCGGTCATTGAAGCCGAAGACGGCCAACAGGCCCTGGACAAGTTCCATGAAAACAGCGCACGGATCGGCATGCTCATCCTGGATGTCATCATGCCGGAGATGAATGGGCGGGAGGTTTTCGACGCCATCCATGCCGGCCATCCGGAGGTAAAGGTGCTCTTCACCAGCGGCTACACGGAAGAGATCGTACGTTCGCAGAAGTTTCTGAATGAAAGCCTGCCTTTCATCCCCAAACCATATATGCCCAAGGAGTTGCTCATGAAGATGCGCGAGGTGCTTGACAATGGCGAGTGAGGTTGCCGGCACCATTTTTGTGGTTGACGATGACCGCTTTGTCCTGGAGAGCGTTTCCGCCCTGTTGGACGAATACGGTTTTACGGTTCAAGCCTTTACCAACGGCCATGAAGCGGTCAGGCAATTCGTGACCAGACCGGTGGACCTGGTCCTGACCGATGTCAACATGCCGCATATGGACGGCATCGAGCTTCTGGAAAAGATCCGTTTTCTGGACAGGGAAACGCCGGTGGTTCTCATGACCGCCTACGCCGACCTGGATACCGCGGTCAAGGCCATCCAGAAGGGGGCCTTCGACTTCATCGTCAAGCCTTACAGCCCACCGTATCTCATCCATGCGGTGGAAAAGGGGGTCCATTACAAACGGCTGACCCAGATAGAGAAGAACTACAAGCGGGAACTGGAGATCACGGTGGAGCAGCGGACCTCGGAACTGGCCGAGGCACTCAGCAAATTGACCGAGATGAGCCGCGAGATCATCGAACGGCTTACCGCGGCGGCCGAGTTGCGGGATGAGGACACCGGGGTGCACATCCTGCGCATCGGCCAGTATGCCAGGAAGCTGGCCGCGGCGCTGGCCATGCCGGATACCTTCGTCGAGCAGATCCATACCGCCAGCGCCATGCACGACGTGGGTAAGATCGGCATCCCCGACCTGATCCTGCTCAAGCCCGGGTCATTGACGTTGACCGAGTTCGAGACCATCAAGCAGCATACGGTCATCGGGGAGAAGATCCTGTGCGGCTCGTCCCACAGCATGCTTCAGATGGGGGCGACCATAGCGGCCAGCCACCATGAGCGCTGGGACGGCAGCGGCTATCCCTATGGCCTGGCCGGTGAGGCCATTCCTATCGCCGGCCGGATCACCATGCTTGCCGACCAGTATGACGCCTTGAGAAGCGAGCGGGTCTATAAAGGCGCCTTCGACCATGCCACGGCCTGCGACATCATCCTGAGCGGCGACGGCAGGACCATGCCGGAGCATTTCGATCCGCGCGTCCTGGCCACGTTCGATGAGATCAAGGATGAGTTCGCGGAAATCTTCGATTCCAGCCAGCAGGAGCCGGTTTCCTGCTGGGTTAGTGCGCGGCAGCAGTCCCTGCCCCTGGGCGTTTAACAAATCTACTGCGGGGCCGTTCTGCGGCGTTGCCGCTCACTCGAAAGCTCAACGTACCGAGGGGTACGCCTCGCTTCCTTATTCGCTTGCGCCTTGCATAACGGCCTCCTCATAACGATTTCTACCAACCATGGTTAACGGTCGAGATCGGCCAGGACGAAATCCACCGACCCCAGAATAGCCAGGAAATCGGCCACCAGCCAGCCGCGGCTCATGACCGGCAGCGCCTGGATGTGCGGGAAGCTGGGGGTGCGGATGCGCATACGGTACGGGATGTTCAGGCCGTCCGACACGGCAAAGTAGCCGTTCTCACCCTTGGGCGCCTCGATGGCGGCATAGGTTTCCCCCTTGGGGGGCGCCATGCCCCGGGTGCTGTTGACGAAATGGTGGATCAGGGACTCGATGTTCTTCAGGGTGTCCGGCTTTTGGGGCAGCACATAGCGGTAATCGTCCGTGATCCAGCGGCCGCCGGGCATCCCGTCCGCGGCCTGCCGCACCAGGCGCAGTGACTGGCGGATCTCCTCCATGCGCACCAGGTAGCGCGCCCAGCAGTCTCCCCCCTCGGCCACGGCCACATCAAAATCGAACCGCTCGTAGCCGCCGTAGGGGATCTTTTTCCGCAAATCCCATTCCATGCCGCAGGCGCGCAGGTTGGGGCCGGAGAGCCCCCATTCCCGGGCATCTGCCGGCGAGATCGCGCCGACGCCCTTGAGGCGCGCCCGGAATATCGGGTTGCCGTCGATAAGCTGTTCGTACTCCCTGAGACGTGCCGGCATCCATTCCAGAAACCTTTTCACCGGCCCTTCCCACCCATCGGGAAGGTCTTCGGCCACGCCGCCGATCCGGAACCAGGCCGGATGCATGCGTCCTCCGGTAATCATCTCCACGATGTCAAACATCAGCTCCCGGTCGGTAAAGGTATAGAAGACCGGCGTCATGGCCCCCACATCGGCGGCAAAGGTCCCCAGCCAGACCAGGTGGCTGGCGATGCGGAACAGCTCCGCAAGCATGACGCGGATATGCTGGGCCCGCTCCGGCACCTGGATGCCGCACAAGAGTTCCACCGAATTGGCATAGGCCAGATTGTTCTGCACCCCGGCCAGGTAGTCGATGCGGTCGGTGTAGGGGATGAACTGGTTCCAGTGCTGGCGTTCGGCGATCTTCTCGGCACCTCGGTGATGATAGCCGATGTCGAAGTCCACATCGCGGATCTCCTCGCCGTCCAGCTTGAGGATGCAGCGGATGATGCCGTGGGTGCCGGGGTGCTGCGGCCCCAGGTTGAGCACCATCTCACCTTCATTGATCCGTTCGAAGAAATCCGAGGCGGGCAGTGCCGCATGGCGGCGGGCATCATCGACGGTGTAGGGCGCCATTTCGGTGGCGCGGAAGGGGTGCTCCTTGCGCAGGGGATGCCCCTCCCAGTCGTGGGGCATCAGGATGCGCCGCAGGTTGGGGTGGCCGCTGAAGCGAATGCCGAACATGTCGAACACCTCCCGCTCGTACCAATCGGCGGCCGGGAAGACGGGGGTGACGCTGGGCGTTTCCGGGTTTGCTCCCGCCAGTTCGGATTTGACGCGGACATAGCCGGGCTGGTCAAAGGAGAGCAGGTGGTAGTCGAGGGTGAAGTCCCGGTACCGGTCCCGGTCCCGCCGGCAGGATTCGTCCACTGCGGTGATGTCTTCCAGGCGCTTGAAGGCAACGCCGGGGCGCTCCTTCAGGTGCCGCAGCAGGTCGGGGACGAGCTCGGCCGGCGCCCGCAGGGTGAGCATGTCGGTGGCGGCCCTGTCAACCATGACCCGGCCGCCGAACAGGGCGCCGATCTCCCCGGAGAGTCCGAAATCCGGGTAGGCGCGGTGCGGCGCAGGAGGGCGCCACTGTTCGTCGGAGCGGGGCTGGAACATGGCGGGATGGCCCACGGAAGCCCCACGGATGGGGATTTTTTCCATGCCCGGCCCGCGGGTATCGCGGGATTTGGTCTCTCCGTCCCGCAGAATCGGGGCGGTTGTCCCCTGGCACCCCCCTTCCAGGTGCAGGACCGGCCGGGCCGGGCGCTCCCCGGTTCTGATCTTTTCCTGCAGCAGCATCAGCCCCTGGAGGAACGCCTCGGGCCGGGGCGGGCAGCCGGGCACGTACACATCCACCGGCAGGATCTGGTTGACCCCCTGCACGACGCTGTACACGTCGTACATGCCGCCCGAGTTGGAGCAGCTCCCCATGGAGATCACCCAGCGCGGCTCGGCCATCTGTTCGTAGAGGAGCAGGATCGAGGGGGCCATCTTCTTGAAAACCGTCCCGGCGATCACCATCACGTCCGCCTCGCGGGGCGTTCCGCGCAGCACCTCGGCCCCGAAGCGGGAGATGTCGTAGCGCGAGGTGAACGAGGTCATCATCTCGACAAAGCAGCAGGAGAGGCCGAAGAACATGGGCCAGAGGGAATTGGCGCGCCCCCAGTTGATCAGGTCGTCGAGGCGCGTCAGGATAATGTTGTCGGGTTTATCGTACAAGGTAAGGCCCCTCTGAAACGCAAAGTTTTTGCAAGATCAAGGCTATGTAGTGTCCTGTACGGTTATTTCATCCTTGTCATTCCGGTCCTTTTCGCCCCTGGCTGCGTTACGGCTCCTCGGCGTAGTCCCAGCTATGCCTGCGTCGCCGTGCCTTGCCAGGGACTAAAATCCCTCGGAATTACTGCGGCGAACTAACCGTACAGGACACTAGGAAGAGCACGGAGGCGTAGCAGCGCTACGCCGCACACGCTATTCGGAAGACTTACGCAGAGATTGCGAAAAATCTGCGTTTCCCCCTCGCGAAGGCCCCCAGTCTAATCCCCCTTTAAGCCAGAGCCAGAGCAGGCCGGCGGCGAGGATGACGATGAAGACCGTGATCTGGGTAAGGCCCGCAATACCGAGCAGGTCCCAGGCCGAGGCCCAGGTGAAGATAAATGCCGCCTCCACGTCGAACACGATGAAGAAGATGGCCACCAGGTAGAAGGGAACCGGCCATGCCAGGCGGGCGCTGCCGGTGGGGAGGACCCCCGATTCGTAGGGGGCCTCTTTTGCGGGCGACGTGCGCTTAGCCCCAAGCCACCAGGCCGCCATCAGCAAAAAGCCGATCAGGGCAACGGTCACAAGGGCGTAAATTGCCAGTTGGTACAATGGGGTAGTTATCATGATGGGGAAACTATAGCAGATATTCGCGTTCCTTCAAACGCGAAACGTGGGCCGCCGAAACAGGAAATCCGCCACAGAGATGCAGAGAGGCTGACATCCGCCACAGAGACACAGAGGTCCACAGAGGTCCACAGAGAGAAAAAAACTATTTTTGTAATATCATCAAGAATCGTTGTTTTTTGCTTGCCTTACTCCTGATTTTCTCTGTGTCTCTGTGGCAAAAGCCTTTTCTGAATAACTACTTGAGGGGCCGGAGTATGGCGCTGAAGATCGGGTTCTGGTCGGCCTGGGAGACGGAGATAATCATATCCGCCTCCAACAGTCTGCCGCACACGTCCCGCACCGTTTGCCGCGTTGTGGCGCCGATCAGGTCGCTGTTGCCGGAGTCGAAATACCCCTCGACCGCGGCACGCAGGGCATCCCCGTTTTCCATGAATTCAAAGATGCGCTGGCCGAGCAGTTCCTGCTTGGTCAGGCCGAAGAGCTTTTCCGCCTTCTGGTTGGAGATGACTATCTTGCCGTCGCCCATGAAGGTGACGATGGGGGACTGGGCGATTTCGATGAAGTTGCGGTACCGGTCCTCCGATTCCTTGCGTTGCAGCGTCTTGCGGTCCAGTTCGGCCATCAGCTCGTTGAACGATCCGATCAATTCACCGATCTCGTCATTCCCCAGTTTCGCGAGCCGCTCGGAGAAATTGCCGGTGCGGGCTACACCGGCAATGCTTTCGGCAACGCTCTTGACCGGTGTCAGGATCGTCCTGCGGATAAGCCAGCCGCTGATGAGGATGAAGGCGAACAGGACGGCCCCGTCGTATATCAGGTCGTATTCGAGATTGGCGCCGACCTCGCGGTACAGGCCGCCCATGGGAACCGATACGGAGACCGCGCCGATCACCTCGCCCACGTGGTAGCCGTAGGAATAATGACCCCGGGGGAAGCGTTCCCGGACAAAGCGGGGTGCGCTGTCATAGCTGCCGTGGCAGGCCAGGCAGGATGGTTCGGCTTTCATCGGCAACAGGTAGCGCAGAGCCTTTTTCCCGTTGTCGCCCGCCACCTGCCAGACCTCCCGGGCCTTCACATCCCGAAAGGCTGCCAACTGGGCGGTCTCGAAGCTGTCGGGGCGGTTGTCGGGGTTGCGGTAGCGCAACGAGACCTGGCGAACATAGTAGCGTGACCCGCTGGTAAGGCGCTTGGCGATCCGGGTGGCGGCCACCTGGGGGACGAGGTTGTAATTGTGCTCCGGCTCGGTGGTTACGATCTCGGAAAGGTAATCCCGGGTCTCGATGATCTGGCGTGCGATGGAACGGGCATTGTCCACGGTCGTTGTGAGGATGAGCGCCTGCTCCCGGCGGTAGCCGTTGTAGGCCAGGCAGAGGAAAAGCGCCGTCAGGAGGAGGGCGGCAATGATGTTGAATTTGGTGTTGACGCTGCGGTTTGAAAGAATTTTCATGGCAGTTCCCCGGCGGCGCCGTTCAAGTTGCTTCACTCTTCATCTGTCGCCTGCTGGGGTTGATTATAACCGCTCTTTAAGGGTTGGCAAGGGTTAGTGTCCCGTGCGGTTAGTTCGTACTCGTAATTCCGGCTCTTTTGTCCGCTGCCGTCGTTGCGGCTCCTTGATGTAGACCCTGCTACACCTGCGTCGCCGCGCCTTGGCACCAGCCAAAATTGCTCGTAATTACTTCCCACGACTAACCGCACGGGACACTATACGGTTTTGTTATTATGCTTGAGTTTTAGTGGTTATATGAGCTATTTTAGATAGATTGCATCAAAATAGAAACCGGCCGGAACAGGTCGAGAAGAAGAGTCACGGCGATCAGCCGGGGAGTCAGGGATATGGACAGGAAGGTATCGACATCTACCGGAGGGAGGGGCAGGGGGGTCTTGTCGGCCCTGGTGCTGATAGCCGTTACGATGGGCGTTGTGGCGTTGCTCGGGGCAACGGGATATGTATTCTACCTGATGGCGCGCTTGCCACTGGTGGACCGTTTGGCCGACTATAAGCCGCCCATCGTATCACAGGTGTTTGGCGACGACGGCAGCCTGGTGGGGCTCCAGCTTTTACCAGCACAAGGGGATCGATTATTTCGGCATTGTCCGGGCAGCCTTCAAAAACCTGCTCTCCATGCGCAAGAAGGAAGGCGCCTCGACCATCACCCAGCAGGTGACCAAGTCCATGCTGCTGACCCCGGAAAAGAAGTTCTCCCGTAAGATCAAAGAGGCCATCCTGGCCAAACGCATGGAGGAAAAACTCACCAAGGACGAGATCCTCTACCTGTACCTGAACCAGATCTACCTGGGTGGCGGCGCCTACGGCGTCCAGAGTGCGGCTGAGACCTATTTCGGCAAGAACGTCGATCAACTCAACCTGGCAGAGATTGCCATGCTGGCCGGGCTTCCCAAGGCCCCCAACGCCTATTCCCCCATCAAACACCTGGACAAGGCCCGCGAGCGGCAGGCCTACGTCCTGGAGCGGATGGTGAAGGAGGGGTATATCACGGCCGCCGAGGCCGATCAAGCCAAGGCAACCCCGATAGAGATCCGCTCCATGAAGAAGGTCAACAACGAGCAGTCGGCCTATTTCCTCGAACACCTGCGCATCCAGCTTGAGGAGAAATACGGGGAGGACCAACTCTACAAGGGGGGGCTGAAGATCTACACCACCATGAACGCCGAGATGCAACGGGCGGCCTATGAAAGCCTCCGAAACGGTCTCAAGGCGGTTGACAAGCGCCAGGGGTTCCGGGGGCCGATCAAGTATCTCGCCGAGTCCGGGGTTGACGACTTCTGCGCCAGGGTCGAGGAGGGGATCGATTCAGCCACCCTCAAGACCGGCGAGAGCTATCAGGGGGTCGTGGTGGGGTTTGACCCCGAGAAGCGGAATGCCGTCGTCAGGGTGGGGGACCGTAAGGGCATCCTCTCCCGCAAGAACATGGCCTGGGCCGGCAGGGTGGGGATGGTTAGCAGCTACGGCAAACCCGAGAAGGGGAACAGGAGCCTGACGCTCGGTTCGGTGATCGAGGTGTCGGTTGTCTCGCCGGAGATCAACAAGGAGGGGGCCCAGTTAGCCCTTGACCAGACGCCCGAGGTGCAGGCGGCGCTGGTTTCCCTCGATCCCCGCACCGGGGCGGTCAAGGCCATGGTCGGCGGGTACGATTTCCGCAAGAGCCAGTTTAACAGGGCCATCCAGGCTAGGCGCAACGCCGGTTCGGCCTTCAAGCCGATCATCTACTCGGCAGCCCTCGACAAGGGGCTGACCCCTGCCACCATCATCGAGGATTCCGAGGTTGAATACCCGGACGGCGCCGGCGGGACCTGGAAACCGAAAAACTACGACAATACCTTCCGCGGGCCGGTAACCATGCGCGAGGCGCTGACCTACTCCATCAACATCGTCAGCGTCAAGATCATGGAGCAGATCGGAGCCCAATACGCCGCCGATTATGCCAAGAAGTTCGGCTTCACCTCCCAGATCCCCGCCAACCTGGCCCTGGCGCTGGGGGCCGCATCCGTGTCCCCCTTTGAGCTGACCGAAGCCTATTCGGTGTTTGCCAACAAGGGGACACTGGTGCCCCAGTACTTCATCACCAGGGTTACCGACAACGACGGCACCGTGCTTCAGGAGAATCAGCCGCCGGTGCCGGTCCCGGTCATGTCGCCGGAGACTTCCTACGTCGTCACCAACCTGATGCAGAGCGTCGTTGCCAGCGGCACCGGTTCCCGGGCCATCATCGGGCGTCCCGTGGCCGGTAAGACCGGCACCACGAACGATGGCAAGGACGCCTGGTTCGTTGGCTATATCCCCCAACTGGTGACCGGCGTATGGGTCGGTTACGACCAGGAGCGCTCCCTGGGAGCCGGCGGGTCGGGTGGTCAGGCGGCGGCTCCTATCTGGGCCGAATTTATGAAGAAGGCAACGGCGAACATGCCCATCGAGGATTTCGAGGCCCCCGAGAATGTCACCTTTGTGCTGATCAATCCCCGTACCGGTAAATTGGCGCGGGAAGAGACCCCGGGCGCGGTTATGGAGTGCTTCATCAAGGGAAGCGAGCCGACCGGCTATGATGGCGAGGGAGGGGCTGCGCCCGCCCGCCCGCCGGCGCCGGCAGCGGCAATAGCGGAGTAATCGTCCCGGGCGGTAAAAAGATTATCTGATGAGTGCCGGTCACCAAAAATTATCGTGCCCGAGCAAACCGGCCTCGCAGTAGATTTTCAACAACCTGTCAGGGGGAGATATTCTTTTTGTCTGGTTTAACGTATCAAATTGTCACGTATTTTTTACTTGACGGTACAAATGATAGTTGTTATAAACAGCGTCCCTTTCGGGCCATTGTTTTTTTGGTTTTTGTGAAAAAAGAGTTTTGCGGTTAAAAAAGCTCTTGACATGGAT
>JBEKFJ010000042.1:0-15756 GCA_050013355.1 Oryzomonas sp. | reverse complement strand
CTCCAGGTGAAAGACCCGGCCACGCAACGCATCTATCTCTTCCTGGAGTTGCCGCCGTGTCATGGTTGCATCACGCATTGAAAGTCCCGTCGTTACGGTATCACATCAAGGATGACCATCCGAGCCGGCAATGTGCCGTAGATCGCATCGATCCCGCGAACAGCGCGAATATCTGGAGTACGGATACTCTTTATACCATTTCCAGGATAACTACAAGGGTTAATGAGAGCAGAACAGGGGGGCATCCCTTCCAGAGGACCCCATCATTTTCCGACAACCAGTAGCGTCGGGATTCCCCCGGTCTTTACCTCGCCCAGGACCGCGAGGGTCTTCAGGTCGAAGACGGTCGAGGTGTCTGCCGTGCCGGGATGACGTGAGATTATCTGGTCAGCGTCTTTTTCAATTTTCTGACCAATATGCAGACGACAAGGTACATAACCAGATAGCTGAAGGTATTCCATTCATAGAGGTGCGAACCTACCTTGATATGGTCATAATAATCGGCCGTCGTTTTTGCCAACATGATCTCCGTCACGCATACGATGCCTATGAAGGTATTGGTAAACCACGTCACGACGCATACGCAGAATATATACAGTACATCAATGGATATCTCACCGGTTACGTAGTCGATATAACCGAGCACGGAGATGATCGCCGTGGTAAGCGCAAGGGCTTTAATGACGTAGAACAGTGAATATTTGGGGGACGTATCCGACATTGACGGCCTCTTTCGCGACGGATTATTCCGATAGAGCCACTGCAACCCTGCTCCGGCAGGCTTTCAACCGATCATGCCGGCCGCCGACAGGTAATAGCCTGCTTTGGCGTCATATCATAGCATTTCAATCCCGCCCGATCAATCGCACAACCAAAAGACCCCCTGTTGCCAGGGGGTCTGCCAGTGCCCTGTGCGGCGAACTAACTGCACGGGACACACGTTCTCACCTGCCGGGGATGAGGGGGCATCCGTGTCCGCAGGGAGAACCGGCCGGAGCGGGAATTGGCTATTGAGCAGGAGAGGCCGGAGGGGCCGAGATTATTACTCATTGTCCCGACCCCCGCCGAACGTTATTTGCAACCTGTTGTGTAGACAGCAGTAAAGGAGAAAAGGTTACGGGTATTCCTTCGACAGGGGGTGAAACTTGTTTCGGGAGCCATGAAGTTATCCGGACAGCTTCGTCTGTTCAATGTTCAATGTTCTCATTTCAATTGTCGGATGGCCAGTTGTGGGCTACATAAAACAGCCCGCAGGAGATCACTACGGTGATGCACGCAATGGTATAGGCGAGGGACCGGCCGTGCCAGAGGCCGCTGAACCATTCCATGAACTCTGCGACGAGAACGTTCGCCTTGCCGCCGTAGAGTTCCAGGTCGCGCAGGGACCTCCTTGACCCTTCGATGTCAAAGTCCGGCACGCCCTCCGGCACATCCCCGGCTGCCAGGTAAACGACGGCGGCGGCGCCCAGGCCGACCAGCATAATGACGGCGCTGCCGAGGTAAAGGCGCGTTTGCAGCCTGTTGTACCATTGATTGCCTTGCTGCCTGTCGCTCCCCATGGCCGCTGGTCAACTCCTTTCGAAGCTCTGTGCCGGCACCGTTACTGGTCCGCCAGCTTCCAGGTCAGGTCCGGATTGTACCCCTTCAGCTTGCGCGCAATCTCCGCGGTCTTCGGCCCCAGGTTCTTCTCGTATACCCGGCCCCGCTGGTTCACGATGAACGTCATCACCCCCGAGACCCCCCATTTGGCGGGGTAGGCGACCAAGGCATAGCCTGCCACCATGTTGCCGTTAATGACGTAGCTGAACTTGCCGCCCGGCGCGTTCTTGCCCTGCCGGGTGAGTATCCGGAAATAGTAGCCGTGGTACGGCCGGGGGCCGTGTTCCCCCTGGGGCCGCTTCTGCATGTACCCCTCTTCTTTTGCCTTGGCGACCAGGGGGCCGAGGGGGCTCTCCTTCTCGCCGGCCGCGGTAGTCCAATAGAGCCCGTCCCTCTTGCCCGGCCGGCTGACCATGTGCTGGGCGTATTTGGGCAACTGCTCGCCGTCCGGTTCCGGCATGGCGTAATACTCCCGCTGCGCCTCCACATAGGTTCGGCAGACGTTGATGGCAACCAGTTCGTTGTGGCCGATGCGCCGGTTGAGGATCTCCTCGCGCCCCTCTTCCGTGTTGAACAGCCAGGAGTCGCCCCGCTTTACGATCGGCACGGGGAACGGCCATTTCTTCGCGCCGATGACCAGGATCGCCTTTGCCTCTCCCTCCCTGACCAGTTCGGTCCCTTCCAGCACGTGGCGGGAAAAGTGGTCGAATTCAGCGCCCTGTTCCACCGGATCGCCCGGTTCAAGCTCGGAGGCAACCGGGCCGAAGATCTTGGCCAGCGCCCTGTGGTCCTTCTGCTGAACAGCGGTAACCAAGGCCTGGCGGGCCTCCTCGGGTGATGTGAAGAGTTGCTGGCCCGGCTCGGGCTGGGCGGCAAAACTGACCGCCGGCCATGCCGCCATCCCCGCGAGCAGGGCGGACAGGCACCACGCTCCCAGGCCGCGGAACAAGATTTTCCCTATTGCCATCATCATACGCTTCGTTCCTTTCTTGAGCACAACCGGCTTGCCGGATGTGCGACCAATGACGTCATCCGCACAAGACACTAGCGTTTTTGCCGTCCCCCTCCGCCCGAAGACGAGCGGGGGGCGGGCGCCGGGCGGGAGACCGCTCTCGGGGCGGGCGCGCCGCCCGAAGCTGCCGGACGTTGGGCCGGGGCCTGACGGTTGAATTGCTGCATGGTTCCCCTGCTGGACTGACCCCGTTGGCGGTACGCGGCCGCATCACTGCCGCTGCCATAGCCGCCGTAGCCGGTCTGGGACGCCGGTTGCGACTTCTGGACATCCCGGCCCCGATACACGCTGGTGCTGGCGGGCAGTGCCGGCTGGCGGGTGCCGGGCACCGCCTGAGCGCCCTGCCCGCCCCTGGCGGGAACGCCCTGCCCACCCCCGGCCGGAGGCGCTGCGCGGCCGGAAGGGGCGGGGTGGAGCTGCGCGTTGCGGCGGATATCCCCGCGGTAGCGCGTCGTGTCATGTTGCAGCACCCCTCTGTTGACGGCGATCGTCCGGTAGCGGTTGTCGATATAGACGCTGTTCCCGCCACGGACATGGAGTCGGGCCCGGCCGATCCACCCCCCGCCCTGCCAGCCGTGATAGTAGATCCGGCGCCCGTGCCAGTCGCAATCCCGGTTCAGCCAGGCGCCGATGAGGAACCCGGTGCCGAAGGTGATGAACCCGTACCCCGGGGAAGGTGCTTCCACGTACACCGCCAGGGGATCGTACTGGGGGACATAGATCATATCTGGCGCGGCCGGGTCGATGCTGATGACCCCTCCCGCGTCCACCACCTGCTGCTCAGGGGTGGAGCCGAGATTGCCGTTGGCCTCGGCCTCTGCACGCAGACGCTGGATCGCGTCCATCACGTCCTGCGGCTGGTTGATATACGCCTGCCCCAGGGAGACGGTCCAATCATACCGCTGGTCCATCATGGAGAGCACGCCGGGATAGTGGGCCACCGCCTTGACGCTCACATCCCAGGGTTGGTCGTCGATCCGGGCTGATGGTCCGTACTGTCTTACGTAGCGGGCCGCCAGATCGACCTGATCGGCAAACGTGGCCGCCGGGAGGATCTGGGCAAGCAACGGATCGGGATAGAGGGCGATGGGTGCGAGCAGTTCGTCCAACTCCTCCGCGGTAAAGGGGGCATCATTTGCCTGCTCTACCCCGTCAGGGTACTGGCCGCTGTCGGCGCGTGCCGCCTGTCCCGCCACCAGCCCCAGGGCGAGGAGCGCCGCTGATACCGTGATCAAAAATGTTTTCATGTCTCTCTCCATGGACTTTGGCCCTTGCTACGGGTCTGACTACTAGTGTACCAGAAACCGTCATAACGGTAAGCCTTCTTTGTGAGCAGAGGCGCCGCAGGCGATTAGAACCTCGGGATGAGTCTGACCGCTTCCGAGAGATAGGCAGCGAGTCTGACCGGGGCGAGTTCGTGACCGGAGAACCAGAGCCTGTTTTCGGTCGTGGTGCCGACGAGCAATCCCAAATCACCCGATGCCAGACCCAGAATTGAGGCCGTGGTCCGAAAGCCGGAAACCGTCATGGTCAAAACGCCGGTCCCGTCGTCAACCAACCAGGTCCCCGTGATCGACGGGGCATAGTCCGGCGCGGAGCCGATCCTGTTGTCAACGGATTTTGCCAGGGCGCCGTCGCTATGGAACGCGATCAAACCGCAGGTGGTCTCGTGGTCGGCCACAACCTCCCCGGAGGTCGTCACCACCAGGCAGGGGTAGGTGGCACCGTAGAAGGTCCTGCCGCTGACCAGGGCCGTGCTGAACCTCATGGTCGCGGGAACCGACGCGCTGTTGCCGAAGATCGATATCTGGATGCCGGCGAGAGCGCCCGGTCCCATATACCACGCCTCGACCATCCCCAGATCGGGCCGCATCAGCACCGCCGAGCCATGCTCGGAGATGCGGGTGTATGTATGGGCCGCCCCGGCCGGGCGGGGCGTGATCAGGAGCTTGCCGTCGGGGGTAAGGGCCCAGGCCCCCGCAGCCCTTGCCGTCGGGTCCAGGCCGTTGGACGAGACGCCCGACGATTTCGAGAATGCGCCATCCGGGTGAAAGACGATCTTGTGGAATGAAGAGCGGTAATCCCATACATACACCGGATAGTCGGTAAGCTCCAATGCCGACAGCGGATAGGTTGCGTCGGGTTGCCCGGCTGTCCCCCCGCCGGACGGTTCCCTGCCCCTCCGTCTCCCCCCGCCGAACGAGACGATAATGATGGCAAATGCGGTCAGGGAGATGAGCGAGTAGATCGCCATCTTTTCGTGCATGTTTCCCTCGTTGCCCCACTGGATTCCGTTGCAGGCGGTAAAGGTGAGGGAAAGAATGGCGCCGGTAATCACCCTGGGGATTGCCGTTTTTTTCATGCTATTCGTTCCGGTGCTGGAGGTCATTGCGGGTCCCTTTCCCGAGGTGCGGCTCCGTTACACCCCCGGCGTTTGCGGGAGATCGTACCAGTGCTGGTAACAGTATATAACTATTTAACGCGGAAACCATGGCGCTGGTTGAAAAACATCTTTGAAACTGTACCCGGATCGGGAACACGACGCGCTAATTCTTAAGACAACTTTGGACGGGTAAAGGTTACGCTAGTGTTCTGTGCGGTTAGTTCACCGCAGAAATTCCGAGGAATTTTAGTTCCTGGCAAGGCGCGGCGACGCAGGCATAGCCAGACTATGCCGAGGAGCCGTAACGCAGTCAGGGGCTAAAAGGGCCGGAATTACAAGGAATGAATTAACCGCACAGGACACTAGATCCTGTGGGGGGAAAAGGTCCGGGGCGGCCCCCGGGACACCATATCGAAATGACACCGACAGAAGGCGGCCAAGCGTACGTTAGAAAACAGGGCAAGGCCGGGTTGAACAGGCGTCCCCCTGGGGAATTTTGCTTTTCAGCGGTTTAAATCGTCAATTGATGGTCGCAATCCGCAAAAATGTGATAAATATTAAACATACTTCAGATCGTATCATGTCGCAGGAAGCGATGGCCTTGCCTGCCAAGCCGACTTTTCCCGTGTGCACGTGGCGATATGAGATGGCTCGATGGTTGCTTCAATCAACAACATGTCAAGGGGCACTATGAATAACGATATCTATCACCTGGTCACCGTCAATGACGGTGCGTCCGACGGCGCCGCCATCATAAAGGTATTTTCCGAGATAGCTGCGGGACGGCTGAAAAGCGATATCATGCTGCTGAATTATTACGACGAGGTGCCGGTGAGCTATGGCTCGATCATCGCCGCCGTGGACGGCGATAGAATCGAGTTGAAGGTCCATGAGCATCAGGCGTTGATCCTGAAACATGACAACAGCACCCTTATCAAGAGCAGGCACTTTCACCATGAGCTGGGGGTCCATTGTTACGCCTCCTATGTCAACATTGCCAAGAAGACAGCTATCCTGCATAATTTTGCCTATGCGCAGATCCGGGCGGAACGGAGGGAGGCGGTCCGGGTCAAGGTTCGCGATCGACTGCCGACGAAATTTTCCTATGACGGCGTCACCATTGAAGGGAATCTGCTGGATATCTCGGGATGCGGCCTCTCGATCCAATCCGACCTTGTCCCGGCGACTAAAAGTGACCAGGGAGGACTGTTGTCTTTCACGCTCGCCGGAACCCCCGTGACGGTTGCGGGATCATTTGTCAGGGCCACGGCCGAGGGGAGCGACGGACATGTCTGCGTCTTCAAGATAAAGCCCGACAGGATGACCGACAACATCATCGGCCGCTTTATCTACCAGCGCCAAGTCGAAATCATACAGCAGCTCAGGGAAGGGCAGGTTGTGGAGTAAGCAAGGGCAGGAGCGCCTGAATCTGTCCCACCGGGACTCGAGGTAGCAAATAATGGCCAGGCTTGGCGAGATACTTCTATCGGAAAAAGTCCTTACGGCATGGGAATTGGACGCTGCCCTGGAAAATCACGTGCTTCACGGGGTCAAACTCGGGACATGCCTTGTGGAGATGGGGTTTGTTACCGATGATGATCTGGCACGGTGCCTCGGCAAGAAGTCGGGACTTGCCTTCCTGACAAAGGATCAACTCCTCGCCTTTGGAGCCCTGAACCTTTCGGCCATCTCTCCGGTTGCCATAAAGAAACACCGGCTCATCCCCGTTGGGATCAACGGAGCGGCGCTTCGTATCGCAACCGATCAGGATCTTTCACCGAAAAAACTGGCGGAAATAGAGCAGTTTCTCGGTCGGAGGATAGAACCGGTGGCTGTTTCCGGCTATGCCATCGATATCTTTCTCGAGCAGATGTTCGGGATACAACGCCCCGGCAGGTTCCTCCCAAAATATTCAGGCGCGAAACCCCAGGAAGAAGCACCCGCCGTCACAACGAAGGGCGACGGGGAAGCCACGCCGATCGTTATCGACGGGGTGGAATGGAAGAGCCTTGGGGATGTGAACCAGGACGAAGGGGCGGCCTGGATAAACGATGAATTTTTCAACGCGGTGCTGACACGTGACAATGTGCCGCTGTCGCTGTCTGATGCCGCCGAACATCTCAGCCGTGCCACGTCAAGGGATGACGTGGCAAAGACGGTCCTGGACTTCATGTCCAACTCATCCGATGCCGTTGCCCTCGTCATCATCAAGGATGGAACTGTCCGCGGCTGGAAAGCCCACTCGAATCGCAAGAAGCTTCGTGAATTCGAGGCTTTCTCATCGCCCATGGAAGCATTGCCGGAGTTGCAGCAATGCGTCGTAACCAGAAAACCCTATCTGGGAAGCCCCCTAACTTCGGAGACACAGTTGCTCCTCCAGCAGCTCCACAGTTCCGGGGGGCGTTCGGCATTCTTCCCCATCTTCATCCAGCAGCGGGTTATCGCCGTTCTCTTGTGTGACGTGTCGGAGCGGTTGAATCCGGTCGAAACGGCCGAGCTGTGCCGCAAGGCCTCGTATGCATTGGAGATCCTCATCCTGCGCTCAAAACTTCTGGGTTGACGCTTTCGTAACGCCTGTTCCTCCGTGTTGCCCGAAAAGAGCTCGATCATGAAACATAACAAAGCCATCTCAGGAACCGGTTCTCAAAAATTATCAGCCATTCAGGTGTTCTCAACATTTTTACGGCTTGGCCTTACCTCTTTCGGCGGGCCGGTGGCCCATCTCGGCTATTTCCGTGAGGAGTTCGTCAATCGCCGCAAATGCCTGAGTGATGATTCCTATGCCGATCTGGTGGCGCTGTGCCAGTTCCTCCCCGGCCCGGCCAGCAGCCAGGTGGGTATGGGGATAGGGATTTCTCAGGCCGGCATCCGTGGCGCTCTGGCGGCATGGACCGGCTTCACGTTGCCGTCGGCGGCGGCACTCATCCTGTTCGCCTATGGCGTTATGGCCTGGCAAGGAAAGGTGGCCCAGGTTGGCTGGCTTCACGGGTTGAAGGTCGTGGCGGCGGCGGTCGTGGCCCAGGCGATATGGGGAATGGCAAAATCATTATGTCCCGACCGGCTTCGAGGCTCTGTTGCCATTCTGGCCGCCGCTCTCATGCTGGCATGGCCAGGCTCATGGGGGCAGATTGCGGCGATGCTCTCGGGCGGGTTGTTCGGGGTAGTCTTCTTGAAAGTGGAGACGCCGCCCGACCATGCATCCTTGCACATCCCCATCGGGCATGCCGTCGCACTCTCCTGCCTCATCCTGTTCGCTCTCCTTCTCATCGGCATGCCTATCCTCGCCGGCCTGGCCCCCAATCATGCCATAGCGCTCTTCAACAGCTTCTACAGAACCGGCGCCCTGGTCTTTGGCGGAGGCCATGTCGTTCTCCCCCTGCTGCAAGCTGCGGTCGTTCCCCCCGGCTGGGTGAGTAAAGACCTGTTTTTGGCCGGATACGGAGCGGCCCAGGCGGTCCCCGGCCCGCTCTTCACCGTTTCCGCCTACCTTGGCGCCGTGATGCAACCGGGACCGACCGGCTGGGCCGGCGGCATGCTTTGTCTGTTCGCCATCTTCCTGCCGTCCTTTCTGCTCCTCCTCGGTATTCTTCCTTACTGGGAAAAGTTGCGTAGGATAGATACCGTTCGCTGTGCGTTGATGGGGGTTAACGCGGCGGTTGTCGGGTTATTGTTGGCCGCCTTCTACAACCCGGTCCTGACCAGCAGTATCCTCTCCCCGAAGGATTTCATCCTCGGCCTTATCGCCTTTGGGCTCCTTGCCCTCTGGAAAATCCCGCCGTGGCTGGTTGTTGCGTTTACCGCCCTCGGCGGTGTTGTCATGGCGGGGGGTTAGGGTCGATTTTTTTTGTATTGGTCGGGAAGTCTTGTATAATAAAATTTAGGAGAAAAAGTATCCTTCACCGGTTCAATCGTTCGGATATGGGCAACATTCACATGAGGAGGTATACCATGTTCCAAGTTACGTCTTTTCCAATGAGAGTTGTAGTTGCCGGCAGCCTCATGGCGCTGGTATCATCGTGCGCGGTTACCACGGATTCCACGAAAGGCACATCCGAGACACTCCAGAATACCTCCGAGGCATCGACGAATTTCACGTCGAGCACCAGTCCCCGCGATGAGGGGAAAACAAGCGACGCACAGAACGTCAAGCGGTTTGCCTCGGTAAACCTCGACCGGCTGAGGGAGGATATGGCACGGGGGAGCGGCGAACACCTGACGGCATTTGCCCATCTTCTGGGGGTCAGGGAGAACCGGCAAGCCGAGTTTTTCGCGGTAACCAAACAGAATTACCCCATTCTGTTCGGTTCCGAACCGACGACCTCCGATGAGATGCTTGCCAGGCTCGATACGGAACTGGCTGCTAATCCCGCGTGGCGACAGTAGGCAGCAGGTTGCTTGGCAGTCTCGGCCCGCTTCACGATAGCGGCGAGTGACCCACACTGTGCCAGGGGAGAGGTGCCGCGTCATCCTTCGATTGTTGCTGCGATCACCGGCTGCAAGCGTAATGAAACGTTTCAGCCCGGCGGGCCGCCTGCCTGCCAAGCGCCTTTGGGCCTTCATCCTCTGCGTCTCTCTCGCCCAATGTCTCTGGGTCCCCTCACCTGGTGCAGCGGATGAAGGCGGTTATTCGGCGCAGCTTCTGGAGCGCGCGCGCAAGGAACGGCTGGCCGAGCGCCCGGAATGGCGCGCCTTGCTGCATTACAAACCTCTGCGGTTTGCCGACGGCGTTGAAAGCCAGGTCGTCGATGCTTCATTTTTCCTCTCCCCTGCCGGCAAGAACAATCCCCAGGACGAACTTGACGCCACATTGACGGGCTTCTTCGAGACCGATACAAGCGATCCCGATAATAGTCCCCAGTGCCGATTTGTCGCCCGCTACCACTGGCTGAAGCAGGTGCTGGAGTTTGACCCGGAGAGGCTCCCCGAGCTTGGCTGCGGGCAATTCCGCAGTTGGTTCCAGGAGATGAATCCGGACCGTCTCACCCTCGTCTTCCCCGCCGCATACCTGAACAACCCCGCCTCGATGTTCGGCCATACCCTGCTGCGCGTCGATGCGCCCGGGGAGGGCGAACAGACGCGGCTGTTGGCCAATACCATCAATTACGCCGCCAACACCCACGAGCAGCGGGGGGTAACGTTCGCTTTCAAGGGGCTCTTCGGCGGGTATCAGGGGAGGTTCTCCATTGCCCCGTATTACGCAGCGGTTAAAACCTACGGCGATATCGAGAATCGCGACATCTGGGAATACGGCCTGAACCTGACCCCTGAGGAGATCGGCCAGTTGGTGCGCCACGTGTGGGAGATGCGTTCGGCCTGGTTCGACTATTACTTCCTCGATGAAAACTGTTCCTATCACCTCCTCTCCCTGCTGGAGACCGCCCGTCCGGGCCTGCGGCTTACCGACCGCTTCCCTTGGTGGGCCATCCCGTCGGAAACGGTCCGCGCGGTGGCTGAAGCGGGCTTGGTGGAGGAGGTCCGGTTCCGCCCTGCCCGCAACACCGTGCTTCAGGAACGGGCGCGGCTCATGGACAGCAGCCGGCAGGAGTTGGCCAAGCGCCTCTCCCTGGGAGAGGCGGCGACCGGCTCGAATGCGCTGCACCGCCTTACTCCAAAGGAGCAGGCCCAGGTCGTGGAACTTGCCCTTGATTACACCGTCTACCGCCACTCCCCCAGATTCGGCGGGGCGGAGCAGGACAGCGGCACGGCATCGGAGCTGTTAACGGCCCGGAGCCGGCTGGATGTGCCGGACCAGACGCCCACTATCCCCGCCCCCAAGGTGTGGCCGGGGGAAGGGCACAAACCGGCCCGGGCCGGCATCGGCTACGGTTTCGAGGATAAACGGCAGTTCGTCGAGCTTACGGCACGCCCGGCCTATCACGACCTCTTCGACCCGGAGGGGGGGTTCACGCCCGGCGCTCAGGTAAGCCTCTTGAGCGGCGCGGCGCGTTTCTACCCCGAAGTGGACAGGGCAGAGCTTGAGCGGATCGACATCATCGACATCATGTCGTTATCCTCCTGGGACCGTTTTCTGCACCCTGTTTCCTGGAAGGCCGACATCGGGGTCGTGCGAAAGCATCCATCCGTTTCGGACAGCCTGCTGCTGGGCCGGTTCAACGGCGGCATCGGCATCAGCCACGACCTCTCGGCGCAGACTTCGGCCCATGCCTTTGCCGAAGGGACCGTGGAGTTGAGCGACCGGTTCGATTACTTCGCCGCGCCGGGCCTGGGGCCGAGTATCGGCCTCGTACATGATTTCTCGGAGCGTTGGCGCACCGGGGTGTCGTTTCTGTGGCAGTTTTTTTTCCTGCGCGAGCGGCGCAACGACTATGAAGCGGTCATCGGAAGCCGTTTCACCATAAGCAGGCAAAGCATCGCAGGGCTCGACCTGGAGTGGGAGCGGGAATTCGGCAACAGTTTTCCCGGTGTAAAGGTGTATTGGCAGTATTATTTTTAGCATATTTTAACAAAACATATCAGCTCCACAGTTTCTATGATATGGTGTTAGCGTGGCAAGCAGTGCCCCTACATCAGGGTTTGAATGTTTAATCACCGGAGCAATAGTTCGGGGGGTGTTGCATGGACTACATGATCGGCAGGCAAGCCATTGTCGGAAAATCCGAAGAGATAGTTGCTTACGAGCTGCTGTTCAGGTCGACAAGTTCGGAAGAGTCCGCCGATGTGGAAGATGACGTCATAGCGACATCTCATACTATTTTGAATACCATTTCCTGCTTCGGCACAAAGGCCATCATGGGAAGGCACCGGGGTTTTATCAATGTAGACTCGGATCTCCTCATGAGCGATGCGCTGGAGATACTTCCGCCGGCCCTGTTTGGGATAGAATTGCTGGAGAGCATTGCGATCACGCCCGATGTCATCAACCGCTGCCGAGAACTCAAGACGAAAGGTTACATACTGGCCCTTGACGACCATACGTATGATTCCCGGTGCATAGAGCTGTATAACGGCGTGGTTACCGTCATCAAGATAGATGTCCTGGATGCGGATCTTGACAGGATACCATCGCTGATGGAACGTTTCAGGCCGTATCCCCTCAAGCTGTTGGCGGAAAAGGTCGATAGCAGGGAGACCTACCTGGAATGTCTCCGGCTGGGATTCGACCTGTTCCAGGGGTATATCTTCTCACAGCCGGCAATCATGAAGAAACGGCGTTGGGACGGGTCCGCCTCCGTCGTCTTCAAGCTGATGCAGCAGCTCACCGATGACGCGGATCTTGACGATCTGGAACGGACCATCAAGGAGAGCCCGCCGCTCGTCTATAAACTTCTTGTCCTGGTCAACTCCATTGCCATGGGGCCGAAGGCGAAGATCTCCTCCATTCGCCATGCCATCATGATGGTTGGGCTGCAACAGCTTAAACGATGGGCCCAACTGGCGATCTTTGCCGTCGATGATGAGGAGACGTGCCTGAACGATACCGTCATTGACCTGGCCGCGGTACGGGCGGTATTCATGGAAGAACTGGTCAGGTTGACCCCCCTTGTCCGCAAAAACCCCCATGCGCCCGATCTGGGCTACATGACCGGCATCCTGTCGATTCTCACCATGGTGTACGACCTTACCATGGAGGAGATCGTAGCGAACCTGTATCTTCCCGATGAGATCATGGACGCATTGCTTCACCGGGAAGGCGATTTCGGCATCCTGCTGGGCTTGGTGGAGATGATTGAGCAACTCGATTTTGAGCCTGCCGCCGAACGCCTGGAATCGCTTGAAATACCGCTGTTGTCGGTATTGGACTGCCAGAAAAAGGCCTATAGCTGGCGTTTTGGGTTGTGACTCACGGCGGTTTTTCTCCGGCGCCTGAAGTTATTAACTTCCCTCTCGTTCCCCTCCCTGTCAGAAGACCAGACCTCCCGCATCACCCCCCACACCCAAGCCCCTTAGCCGGGCGTCCCGGTCCGGATTAAAAAAATTACCGTCCTCCTGTTGCTTTTGCGAATATGTGACGGATAATGTAAGTTAATCTGCAAGACCTCCCACGGGAGGCCCGCAAAATTTCACCTTGCCCTGACCCCGCTGCCGCGGCAGGATTGGAGACCGCCCTGGCACCTTCGAAGCCGGACAACAAACTCGCAGAATACCGGCACCTGGCGGACCTGGAGACGGAGTTGCGGAACACCAGGGCCGAACTCCTTTCCACAAAGGAGAGCCTGCAGGCAACCATCGAGGAGTTGAACAGCGCCAACAAAAGACTCCGGGTCACCAACGATGAGTTGCAATTGACCAACGAGGAGTTGAACAGCACCAATGAGGAACTGCACAGCGCCAACGAAGAACTCTACTCGCTCAATACCGAGTTCGAGCGCAACAACATCGAATTGCGGCTGGTCAATGCCGATCACCAGAACCTGCTGGACAGCTTCGACAGCGGCATCATCTATCTCGACGGTGAGATGCACATCCGCAAGTTCAACCCGGCCAGTTCCGCGTTCTTCAACCTGCTGCCCCAGGACGTGGGCCACCCCATCGAGCACATAGCCTATCATCTCTCCAACCAGCATGAGATCCTGGGCGACATCCGCAGCGTCCTGCGCAAGGGGCACGCCATCGCCAGGGAGGTGGTCACCGGCGGGGGACGCTGGATGCTCTGCCGGGTCGTACCCTACCGGGGCGACAAGGGCCGGGTCAAGGGAGTCGTGATCAGTTTCACCGATATCACCGACACCAAGAACGCCGAGCAAAAGGTCGGTGCCCTCAACCAGGAGCTGTCGAAACATGTGGCGGAGCTGCAGGAGGCGAATAAGAAGCTGGAGGTTGAGACCGGTAAACGCATCCAGGCCCTTGAAGAGCTGCGGCTCAAGGAACAGATGCTGTTGAAGCAGAGCCGCTTCGCCGCCATGGGGGAGATGTTCGGCAACATAGCCCACCAATGGCGCCAGCCCCTGAACGTCCTGGGTCTCCTGGTCCAGGAGGTGGGGCTGTCCTGTGACTCCGGCGAATTGGACAAGCAACTCCTGGACACCAACGTAGCCAGAGTGATGGAGATCATCAGTCAGATGTCCCAGACCATCGACGATTTCCAGAATTTAGCTGCACCGGACAAGAATAAGAGCTGGTTCAAGGTGGCCCAGGTCATCGGGAAATCGGTCAAGCTCATGGAGCAGGGTCTCAGGAAGGACGGCGTCACGCTTGAGGTCGACTCAAGCGGCGATCCCCACATAGAGGGATATCCCAACGAATACGGCCAGGTGTTCATGAACCTCCTGGCCAACGCCAGGGATGCGCTCCTGGAGCGGAAGACACCCCAGGCGCGCATAACGGTGCGCTCGTGGACCGAGAACGGCCGGTCGGTGGTGACGGTCGCGGACAATGGGGGCGGCATCCCGGAGGAGATCATGGACAGGATCTTCGACGCCTATTTCACCACCAAGGAGTTGGGGAAAGGGACCGGCGTCGGCCTGTTCATCTCCAAGACCATCATCGAAAAGAGCATGGGAGGCCGGCTTTTGGCGCGCAACACGGCAGACGGCGCGGAATTCAGGATCGAGGTCTGAGATGGGGACGACACCGCACGGCAGCGCCATCTCGTTGCTGATTATGGAGGATGACCAGGTGGCCCGCATGGCCATCTGCCGCCTTATCGCCATACGATTCCCCGACATCGCCGTCTTTACGGCGGACAACGGCAGGATCGGGGTGGAACTCTTCAAGGAGCACACACCCGAGATGGTCATCACCGACATCAACATGCCGGTGATGGACGGCATCCAGGCGGCCGGCGAGATCAAGTCCATCAGGGACGACACGCGGTTCATCGTGGTCACCGGCCACAGCGACGAGAATTACCTGGAAAGATTCAGCGAGATCGGCTACGTCGATTACATCATAAAGCCGATCGATTTCGGGAAGCTGTCCGCTGCAATCGAACGGTGCCGCGCCGAGATCCTGCAAGGCCATTCAAGAAAATCGGCGGTTTAGCCACAGAGTCACAGAGAGACAGACATCTGCCACAGAGTCACAGAGAGACAGACATCTGCCACAGAGACACAGAGGTCCACACTATTTTTTTGGTACTGCCATCATAAAGTGTCGTTGTTTTTTGCTTGCCTTACTCCTGGTTTTCTCTGTGTCTCTGTGTCTCCGTGGCAGGTTTGGATTTTAGGCAGCGCTTCATCTCGCTGTTCAGTACCGTGATCTCCAGAGGTTTGGACACGTAGCCGTCAAATCCCCGGCCCAGGAGCCTCTCCCTGTCCTCCTTTAACGCGTGGGCCGTCAGGGCGATGATGGGGGTGTGTCCGCCCATGGCAGCCTCACGCCCGCGGATGATGCGGGTCGCCTCGACCCCGTCCATGACCGGCATCTGGATATCCATCAGGATGATGTCGAACGAGCCGTTTTCCCATTTCTCCACAGCCTCCCTGCCGTTCTGGGCCGCATCCAGGGTATGACCCATCTTTTGCAGGATCTTGGCGGTAAACAGCCGGCTGATCTCCTGGTCCTCCGCCAGGAGGATGCGCAGGGGGGGGCCTTCCCATGGCGGCAGGGGGGTTCCGCTTCTGCGGTCGCGTTGTTTCTGGGGGGGCTCGTTAACCATGAACGGGATCGCGACCTGGAACAGGCTGCCGCCCCCCACCGCGCTTTCCGCCCAGATCCTCCCCCCCATGAGGTCCACGAAACGCCGGCTGATGGAAAGACCGAGCCCGGTGCCGCCGTACCTGCGGGTGGTGGATGAGTCCGCCTGGCCGAAGGGGGCGAAGATCGTGTCGATGGCGGCTTCGTCGATGCCGATGCCGGTATC
>JBEKFJ010000041.1:0-16115 GCA_050013355.1 Oryzomonas sp. | reverse complement strand
ATTGGGTTAAAAAAGAGCAAAAAAACCGTAATTACACAAACCCGAACAACGAAACAAATTCAAAAAAACGATTGGTGGATCAAATAGGCATCAAATAGGGCATAAATTCAACGACCTGATAGTGCACTGTGGCAACATCGAGCAGCCCCATGCAAAAAGACGTCCTTGGTGGAGACAGCCATTCTGCTTCAAGGCGCATACAATCGGAGCAGCAGAAGAAGGAGTGGGGTGTCGCCAATAATGAAAATGTGCTTAGTGCCAAGACCAATCTTTAAGTTACCTGGCCTAACTCTCCACCTGATTCGATTATAGTGGTTGCCAGCTCCATTATCCTGTCTACAACCTTCTGAGTCGGCTCTCTCAGCCGCTCCGTTCCCATAATGATGTACCCGCCCGTGGTATCGTTCGTCACGCTGCGGTTCTCCCCATCCTTATCAAAGCCCATGCTGTGATTAAGTAGCGCCTTCAACACATAGTGACCTATATCCAGAGATTCAGCCACGGTTATGAAGGTTCGCCGTAAATCATGAGGGCTGAACTTTACCCCACTGGCCTCGATAATATCTCGCTTGTAGTTGTCGGGGTTCTTGAGGTGAGGAGATGGAAATTTCCCAGGAAAGACGTATTCGTTTTCCCACCCTTCAGCCTTGCGCTTCAAGAGCAGTTGGTGAAGCTGCACTGACATGGGCATGGTGACTCGATACTCTTCCGGTTCTTCACCTCGTTTTTTTTGTGGGATGAAGGTGAATGTCTTCGCCTTGAAATTGATGTCAGCCCATTTCAGCCGTCCCGCTTCCATGCGTCTTAACCCGGTGAAGAGCAACAACAACATGTAATCTCTGCCCTTGGGGTTGTGATATTCATTAATAGCCTTGAACCATGCAGGCATATCACCGGCCTTTATCATGGTCATTTTGCGTTTACGTGGTGCCCAGTCCCGCCCCCTGACCTCCCGCACTGCCTCAACAGGGTTATAGGTAATCACGCCAGGGTGTAACGCTATCCCCATTCGGTAGAGTCCACGCAACAGTTTGATTGAACTTGACGCCTGTGTCTTGCCGTTGTTTGTTTCCATAAAAGCAAGTCGATCAAGGACCATGCTTCCGGTGATGGTGTCAGCCGGTAGTGTCAACCAGTCTTTGAAGTGATTATTCATCCAAGAATCGTACTGATACAGGGTACTTCCGGCTAGCGGCGTCTTTTTACTCGATATATATTGACTGTAAAGGTCATTGATAGTTATTATTTCATGTTTAGGCTGTGCCTTGGGGTGTGGGTTCTCCCCCATATCAAGCCTCCGCAAATAATCCTTTGCAGTGGTCCGGGCTTGATCCGGCGTAAATGTGCCATACGGGCCAATCGGAATGAAAGGCTTTTTGGTGGTACCTCTAAGGGTAGAACGAACAAAGAATGTCAAAACCGTTTTTGTGGCCCTGACTCCAAAACCGTGAAGGTCCGTATCGAAGTAATCCACCTGACCGGATTCCGGCTTGACGATCTCTATCATGTTCGCTTTCGTGATTTTCATTCGTGGCATAGCAGCCCCCGTAGTGTCAAACTCAGTGTCGTAATAGTGTCAGCAGTGGTAGAAATACAATAACAAATGAGCATACATAACGCAAGAGCTATTACAAAAAATCAATATGTTAGATAACACCATCACACTGTGAAAATCAAACGACTTGAAATATCCGGCTTTAAATCGTTCGCCGACAAGGTGGCGCTGGACTTCCAGCAGGCGGTAACCGGCGTGGTCGGCCCCAACGGCTGCGGCAAGTCCAACATCGTGGACGCCATCCGATGGTGCATGGGCGAGCAGTCGGCCAAAAACCTGCGCGGCAAGGCCATGGAGGACGTGATCTTTGCCGGCAGCGAGACCCGCAAGCAATTGGGGGTGGCCGAGGTTTCGCTGGTCTTCTCCACCGAGGACGGCCGGGCGCCGGCCAAGTACCTGGAGTATGCCGAGATCCAGCTTACCCGCCGCCTCTACCGCGACGGCGAGAGCGAGTACCTCATCAACAAGACCCCCTGCCGCTTGATGGACATCACCGAGCTGTTCATGGATACCGGCGTCGGCACCCGTGCCTATTCGATCATCGAGCAGGGCAAGATCGGCATGATCCTGCACTCGCGGCCGGAGGAGCGCCGCTTTCTGATCGAGGAGGCCGCCGGGGTCACCAAGTTCAAGTCCCGCAAACAGCTTGCCCTGAAGAAGATCGAGGGGACCCGCCAGAACCTTTCCCGGCTGAACGACGTGCTGGGTGAGATCCGGCGGCAGTTGGCCTCCCTGCAGCGCCAGGCGAAAAAGGCCGAGAATTTTCGCGCATACCGCGACGAACTGCGGGAGATCGATCTCTTGTTCGTGGCCCGCGACTACCGCGATACCCAGGATGGGCGAGGCGAGGCGGAGCGGGAACTTAAGGCGCTCAACGAGCGCATCCGGGGGGTGTTCGCCGGGGCGGCCCTGGGAGAGTCCCAGGCGGAAGAGGCCCGTCTGCGGCTGCTGGAGGCGGAGAAACGCCTGGCCGCGACCCAGGAGGATATCTTCCGGGTCAGGAGCGAACTCAGCGCTGCCGAGAACGGCCTGAGCTTCCAACGCAAGGAGTTGGCCGCGCTGGAGGGACGGCTGGAACGTCTCGGGGGCGAGGCCGGAGAGCGGGAGAAGCGTCTGGCCGAGTGCTCGGAGCGCCGGGGGTTGCTGCAACTGCGCCGGGACAGTTCGACCTCTGATACCGCGGCCATGCAGGCGGAGTTGCAGCGGGCCGAGGAGGCCCTGGCCGTGCTCCAGCAGGCCGAGGAAGAGCTCAGCCGCAGGCAGGAGGCTCAGCGCAAGGAGTTGTTTGCGGCCCTGGCCGAGTCGTCCCAGCACAAGTTCCGGTTTGAAACAGCCCAAAAAAGCCTGGCCGGCCTGGCGGAACGGAGCGAGCGGCACCGCCGCGAAGAACTGCAGCTCAGGGAGCGCCTGGAACTGGCCTGCCGGCGTGCCGGGGCGCTGGATGTCCAGATGGGTGAGGCGCAGCGGGAACAGGAACAACTCCAGGTGGAGTTGAACACCCTGCGCGGACGCGAGGCCGAGCTGATGCAGCGCCTGCCCGAGGCGGAAAAAAACTGGCAGTCCCGGCGGGACGATCTGAGCCGTGCTTCGTCGCGGCTTCACTCCCTGCGGGAGTTGGAGTCCCAGTTTGCCGGTTACGGCCAGGGGGTGCGCAAGCTTATGCAGGAGGATGGACTGCGCTCCCGCTTCAGCGGGGTCGTGGCCGATGCCATCGATGCCCCACCCGAGCTTGAGGCCGCAGTGGAGGCGGTCCTGGCTGACCGGCTCCACTGCATACTCTGTGCGGATGACAACGACGCCCTGGCGGCCCTTCGGTTTCTCAAGGGGAACAACGGCGGCCGGGCCGGTATCGCCCTCCCCCTTGAGCAGGGGCCGAAGCTTGTCCCCGCGGTGCCTGGCGCGACGGCGCTGGCCGGCCTGGTCACGGTCAACGGGCCGTTCAGCGGCCTCATCGGGTTTTTGCTGGCCGGCGCCCTGCTGGTGGACGGATTGGCCGACGCCATACGGCTGGCCAGGCAGTACCCTGAGCTCATTTTTGTCACTCCGGATGGTGATATGGCGGAATCGGGCGGGATCGTGACCGGCGGCTCCGCCGAACAGGTCCGGAAAGGGATCATCCATAAAAAGCGCGAGATAAAGGAGTTGGAGGAGGCGGTGACGACGCTGGAACGGGAAACCGCTTCCCTGGCCGACGAGCGGGACGAACTGCGCCGCTGCTCCCAAGAGGTTGCCGAAGAGTTGAGGATCGCCGGGAGCAAGGTGCACGAAGCCGAGTTGAGGCGGACCGGACTGGCCAAGGACCGCCAGCAGACGGCCGACGAGCTCGCCCGGATCGAGGAGCGCCTTGCCCTGCAGGCCATGGAGGCCGCCGCCCTGGACGAGGAACGGGAAGGGCTGGAGGCTGAGTTGAAGCAGTCCCGGGAGCGCTTGGAAGATGCCGGCAGTGTTGCCCGCGGGCTTGAGCAGGAGGTCGGCCGGCTGAAGGAAGAACTGGAGGCGCACCGGGCGGAGACGGCGGCCGCCCGTGAGCGGGTTACCGCCATCCGGGTTCAGGCGGCCACCCTCAAGGAGCAGCATGAGGCCCAACTGCGCGACATGGTTGATCTGGAACGCCAGGAGGGCGAACTTACCCGGCACCTGGCTGCCGACCGGCAGGAGTTGGATGCCGGCAGCGGCGAGCGGCTGCGCTTGCAGGCCGCCATAGTCGCGGAAACGGAGCGGCTGGAAGGGCTTGTTCGCCGTCAAGCCGATGCGGAGAGCCTACTGGCCGGTGTACGGTCGGCCTGCGAGGAGGCCGGCGCTGCCCTGGCCGAGGCCGAATCCCGGACCAGGAAGGGCCGTGAGGAGAGCGACGCGGTGCGCCAACTCCAGGCGGAGCTTAATCTGCGTTTTTCCACGTTGAGTATGCAAACCGAACATTTGGAACGTTCTGTGCAAGAGAATAGCCGCATCAGCATGGTCGAGGCCCTGGCGCGGTTGGAGGCGGCGGAATTCGACGAGGCGACCCGCCGGGCACGGCAGGCGGAGTTGCAGCGCCTCCTGGACGACATGGGCGAGGTAAACCTTCTGGCCATCGAGGAATGCGCCGGCATGGAGGAACGCTTTAACTTCCTTTCGTCCCAGAAAAATGATCTGGAAGAATCGCTGCGCAGCCTTCAACAGGCCATCCAGCGTATCAACCGCACCACACGGCAGCGTTTTCTGGAGACCTACAACCAGGTCAACGCCACGTTCCAGGAGGTCTTTCCGCGCCTGTTCTGCGGAGGACGGGCAGAGCTGCGCCTGACCAACGAAGAGGACCTGCTGGAGACCGGCATCGACATCATCGTGCAGCCGCCAGGCAAGAAACTCCAGAATGTGACCCTGCTCTCGGGCGGCGAAAAGGCGCTGACCGCGGTGGCGCTGATATTCTCCATCTTCCTGATCAAGCCGACGCCGTTCTGCCTGCTGGATGAGGTGGATGCGCCGCTGGACGATGCCAATATCGGCCGTTTCAATGACATGGTGCGGGAGATGAGCGCTGTTTCACAGTTCATCATCATTACCCACAACAAGGCCACCATGCAGGTGGCCGATACCCTCTACGGCATCACCATGGAGGAGCCGGGGACGTCGCGGGTCGTGTCAGTGAGATTGCATTGATGATAACTAGTTTCCGTCCAGAAAGGGTTCTTTTCCGCCCATGCGGCGTCAATCTTCGGACTTGCTTGTGACTTCGGCCGTTGGCCTCACCCTTCGGGCGCCTTCGCGGTCCAATTTAGCAAGCAAAATTGTGCGGCGTACCGATGTACGCCTCCGCGCAATCCCTTGATTTCTTGCCTGGACAAAAAATTCCTCCTTTCCGAATCGGAAACTGCTCGTTTCTCATCCGGAGTTTCCGGATGGAAACTAACTATTTTTACGCCCGTTTGGGTGATTGCATTCTGTTGTGAGGATATCCCTATGCCGTTTCAAAGCATTCTGAAAATGCTGGTCGAGGAGACCCCCCAGGCGGTGGGGGCCATTCTGGTGGATTGGGAAGGGGAGGCGGTGCAGGAGTGGTGCCGTTGCGATCCCTATGAGATGCGCTTTATCGGCGCCCACAAGGGAATCATCCTGACCCGGCTGAAAGAGATGCAGGGGAGTGAACAGGTGGGGGCCATTGAGGATGTGGTGGTGACCGCCAGCGATCGGCACCTGATCGTCGGCTGTATCGATGACGACTATTCCCTGGTGATGGATGTGGGCCGCGCCTGTCCGGTTGCCCTGGCGCTCTATCATTTTCACACCGCAGTCAGGCAACTCAAGAAGGAGATCTGATGGGGCAGCAGGAACAGAAAGGATTTTTCCGGGGGCTTGTGGACAGGATAACCGGGAGCGGGCAACCCCAGGATGATGGGGTCGAGCCGCCGACGCCAGCTTTGGAGCCGACGAATGCCGCGTCTGTCGAGGTGGAGGAAAGGCAGGAGAGCGTGCCCGGTTTTTTCGCGCGCCTCAAGAACGGCCTGAAAAAGACCAAAGACGGGCTGGTGGGGCGTATCGACGCCCTGGTGCTGGGGAAAAAGGAGATCGACGCCGATACCCTGGAGGAGTTGGAAGAGATCCTGATCACGTCGGACATCGGCGTCAAGACCACGGTGGAATTGATCCGCGCCCTGGAACAGCGCCTGGGCCGCAATGAACTCAATGACGGCGAGGCGCTGCGGGCGGCCCTCAAGGCGGATATCCTTGCGCGCCTGAACGCCCATCACAGCGTGCTCGACATCAGCGGCCGGCACCCTTTTGTGCTGCTGGTGATCGGCGTGAACGGCGTCGGCAAGACCACCACCATCGGCAAGCTGGCCTCACGTTTCACGGGCGACGGAAAGCGGGTGCTCCTGGCGGCCGCCGATACCTTCCGCGCTGCGGCCGCCGAGCAGCTCGAAGCCTGGGGGGAGCGCTCCGGCGTGGATGTTATCCGCCACAAGGAGGGGGCCGACCCGTCAGCGGTGGTTTTTGACGCCTGCAAGGCTGCCGTGGCCCGACAGGTGGATATCCTGATCGTCGACACGGCCGGCCGGCTGCATACCAAGGTCAACCTGATGGAGGAGATGAAGAAGATTCACCGCGTCATCAACCGCGAGATCCCCGGCGCTCCCCATGAGACGCTCCTGGTGCTGGATGCGGCCACCGGCCAGAACGCCGTCTCCCAGGCGCGGCTTTTCAAGGAGGCGGCCGGTGTCACCGGTATCGCCCTGACCAAGCTGGACGGCACCGCCAAGGGGGGCATCGTGGTGGCGGTCAGTCACGAATTCGACCTGCCGGTTCGCTATATCGGTGTTGGAGAGGCGATCGACGACCTGCGCGACTTTAATCCGCAGGAGTTCACGGATGCCCTCTTCCAGGCATGACAAGGCTGCTGCCAAACAGCGCCGAAGGGCCGGAGAAGCCCAAGATTTCGCGCAATTAGGGCTTGACTTCACTGCGGCCGGTGGGTATAGTGAGGTGTCGCGAAAGGAACTCTGCTCCATGGACAAGGAACTGTTTGCAGCACTGGAAAAGAAGGTCGATGACCTGCTGGACAAATATTCGAACCTGAGAGCCGACAATGCGCGGCTGGCTGAAGAAAATCAGCGGCTTCAGTCGGAGCGTGAAGGTTTCAAGTCACGCGTCGATGCCATTCTCGGTAAGCTGGAAGGGTTCTGAATTGCCGGGAAGACGGGTGGGCCGATACGCGGCAGCCTTTGCCGGTCGGTGCGCCGGGAGACCGGCAAACGTAGCGTGTGCCTGTGAAAACGTATGAAGACGACCCATCTGGTGACGGTGCTTGGCCGCGAACTTTCGGTCAGGAGTTCGGCTCCCGCCGAAAAGGTTCAGGCGGTGGAATCGTTTGTCAATGCCAGGCTGCACGAAATCGGCAGCGCCCTCAAAAGCGGCGATGCGCAGTTGGTGCTCATGCTGGCGCTGCTCAACACCAGCGAGGAACTGTTGGAACTGCGCACCTCTGCCGAGCGTGATGCCCCCATTGATGTTTCATTGCGCCGGCTGCTGGAAAAACTGGAAAAAACCTGAAGTACAAGGTCTCGTAAGGGAGACTTGATCATATATTCGCATCAGCATCACAATCAGTCCCGGTAGGTGTGGCGACTTCGGTTCCCGCCTGCTGATAACCTGACACCCGCAGAATATATTCAACGACGAAAGGAAGGAATCGCTCCCGAGGAGAAAACCGGCGCCAAACCCAATTCTGCGGCACTCACGAGCCATTCCCCTTTCACCCTCCCTGATCGACCTCCCCGGGACCCCTCCGGGCACTCTCTACTCGTCTGCATCCGAACGGTTTTTTGTGGAATCGATGGTATGCCCAAGCGATCACTGCGGCAACAGATGCTGGCCCAACGTCTGGCGCTCGGCCTGGAAGAATGGCGTAGGTCCAGCCTGTCGGCCCAGCAAAATCTCCTCACGCTCGAAGAGTATGCCCAGGCGGCGTGTATTGCCCTCTACGCCCCGGCCCGCAACGAGGCCGATACTTCCGAGATCGTGGCGTCCGCCTTCAAGGCCGGCAAGCGGGTGCTTTACCCGGCCGTTTGCGGAGAGCACATGGTGTTCCGCCAGGTGGAGGGGCTGGCAAGCCTCGAACAGGGAAGTTTTGGCATTCTTGAGCCTTGCCCCACCGGCGTCGATCACCACGCTGATGAGGCTGACCTGATCGTGGTGCCGGGGGTTGCCTTCGATCTGAGCGGGCACCGCATCGGCTACGGCAAGGGATTTTACGACCGTTTCCTGCGGCACCCCTGCCGCAAGGCCCACCTGGTGGGATTGTGCCATGATTTTCAGTTGATAGCAGGAGGTATCCCTGCTGAAGGGCACGATATACGAATGGAGATCATCGTCAGCGATCGGCGGATTGTCCGTTGTGGAAGTAACCGGAGCCATCCTGGTGGCCCGGATTAAAAAACAGGCTGTTGACATTGGAATGGGGAGATACGGATTCGCTGCGCAGGCGGTCCGGGACCCCCGCGGTTGCGCTTCAGCAGTCTGATAGAGGAGGTTATCGATATGGAAGTGAGTATCTGGATGGTTGTTATTACCCTGGCGGTGGCCGCCGGGGCCTATTTTGCCGGCAGCAGGTTCAGTAAGAAGGATACGGACGCCATCGTCAGGCAGGCTGAGGAACTGGCGACCAAGGTCATCGAGGATGCCCGGCGAGAGGGCGAGACCATCACCAAGGAGGCCGAACTCAAGTCCAAGAACGCGGCCATCGAGGCCAAGGAAGAGTACGAGCGGGAGATGCGGGAGAAGAAGAAAGATCTCCAGAATCTCGAAAAGCGCCTGGTGCAAAAGGAAGAGAACCTGGACAAGAAGGTTGTTTTCTTTGACCAGAAAGAGCTGGACATCCTGAAAAAGGAGCAGGCCCATTCCGTCAAGGAGCAGGCCCTGGTGCAGCGCGAAGACGAACTGAAACAGGCGGTTGGCGTCCAGATGGCCAAGCTTGAGCAGATCTCGGGGATGTCGGCCGGCGAGGCCAAAAAGGAACTGATGAACGCCATGGAGAGCGAAGCCAAGCACGATGCGGCCAAGCTCATCAAGATCATCGAAGAGGAGGCGCGCGAGACAGCCGACAAGAAGGCCAAGGAGATCATGGCCCTGGCCATTCAGCGCTATGCGGGCGAATATGTGGCGGAGCGGACGGTATCGGTTGTGCAGCTCCCTTCGGACGAGATGAAGGGCCGCATCATCGGGCGCGAGGGGCGTAACATCCGTGCCCTGGAGGCGGCAACCGGCATCGACCTGATTATCGACGATACCCCCGAAGCGGTCATCCTGTCCGGCTTCAACCCGGTTCGCCGCGAGGTGGCCCGCCTCTCCCTGGAGAAGTTGATCGGCGACGGCCGCATCCATCCCGGCCGCATCGAAGAGGTGGTGGCCAAGGCCACCGAAGAGGTTGAGCTTTCCATCAAGGAGGCCGGCGAGCAGGCGGCCTTTGACCTAGGGGTCCACGGAATTCATCCCGAGATACTCAAACTGATCGGCCGTCTCAAATACCGGACATCCTACACACAGAACGTTTACCAGCATTCGCTGGAAGTGGCGTTCTTGTGCGGTATCATGGCGGCCGAACTCGGCATCAACGTCAAGCAGGCCAAGCGTGCCGGCCTGCTGCACGACCTGGGCAAGGCGGTGGACCACGAGGTGGAGGGGTCCCATGCCGTGATCGGCGCCGAATTGGCCAGAAAATACGGGGAATCCCCGAAGATCATCCACGCCATCATGGCCCACCACGAGGACGAAAAACCCGCCACCGTGCTGGCGGTGCTGGTGCAGGCCGCCGATGCCCTCTCCGGCGCACGGCCCGGGGCCCGGCGCGAGATGATGGAAACCTATGTCAAACGCTTGGAAGACCTGGAACGCATTGCCACCTCCTTCAGCGGTGTAAGCTCCTCATTCGCCATCCAGGCCGGCCGGGAGATCCGCGTGATGGTGGCCAGCGAGCAGATCAGCGACGATCAATCGCTGGTCATGGCCCGCGACATTGCCAAGAAGATCGAGGCAGAGATGACCTATCCCGGCCAGATCAAGGTTAATGTGATCCGAGAGACGCGAGCGGTCGAGTTCGCCCGCTGATCCTTCGCCGCGCTCCCTTCCTTCGTCATGCCTCATGCCCCCTCCCGGTCGGGAGGGGGCGTAAAGAAAGCATCCAATGAGCATCAAAATCCTCTTCATCGGCGACATCATCGGCAGGCCGGGGCGCCAGGCCCTTTCCCGGGAACTGCACCGCCTCGTGGACCGGCATGCGGTGGACCTGATCATCGCCAACGGCGAAAACGCGGCCGGGGGCTTCGGCCTGACCACCGAGACGGCCAGGGAGTTGTTTGACACGGGTGTGCATTGCCTGACCAGCGGGAACCACATCTGGGACAAGAAGGAGCAGGTCCCGCTCGTGCTGGCGGACCGGCGCGTCCTCCGTCCTGCCAATTACGCCCAGGGGGTGCCCGGCGCCGGCAGCGTCGTTGTCACGACCCCGGGCGGCGTCAAGGTAGGGGTGCTCAACCTGGAGGGGCGGGTCTACATGAAAAACCTGGAGTGCCCCTTCCGCACCGCAGATCGGGAGATTGAACTGCTGAGAAGGGATACGCCGATTATCTTCGTGGATTTCCATGCCGAGGCCACCTCGGAGAAATCAGCCTTGGGGTGGTATCTCGACGGCCGGGTAAGCGCTGTTATCGGCACCCACACCCATGTGCAGACTGCCGACGAACGCATCCTGCCCCAGGGGACGGCCTACCTGACCGATGCCGGTATGACCGGGAGCTTCGATTCCGTGATCGGCATCGGCAAGGAAGAGGCTATCAACAAGTTCCTCACCCAACTGCCGGCAAAATTTGAAGTCCCCAAAAAGGATATCCGTCTTAACGGTGTGCTGGTCGGGATTGACGCACAGAGCGGCAAGGCGCTCGGCATAGAGCGAATCAACGTGTGCTGCTGAATACGTATGCCTGAATCCGTGAAGGCGTCACGGATTCAGGCATATTGTCGATTTGGGCTTGACTTGGTTCGGTGATCGGGCTAGTTTTTAATCGAACACATTTCCCGGAGGTGCTCCCAGTGAGCTTTTTGATCGGTACCGGTATTGTTGTCAGGATTGTCCTGCTTATTCTCATCGGGTTTTCGGTTCTGTCATGGACCATCATCATGTTCAAGTTTTTTCAGATATACAAGGCCAATGCAGATTCGGAACGTTTTATGGAATTCTTCTGGAAATCCAAACGCTTTGACGCCATCGCCTCCCAGGTGGACCGTTTCACCGGATCGCCCTTGACGGTGCTGTTCAACGAGGGATACGGCGAGTTGGGCAAGTTCGTCGAAGGGAGCGGCAAGACCGACACCAGCGTCCTCAGCACCGACCTGGGCGGAATCGAAAACGTATCCCGCGCCTTGCGCCGCGCCACCAACTCGGAGATCACCCGTCTCGAAAAATATACCACCTTCCTGGCGACCACCGGCTCCACATCACCGTTCATCGGTCTGTTCGGGACGGTCTGGGGCATCATGACCGCCTTTCAAGGGATCGGCAAGACCGGCTCTGCCTCGCTGGCCGTGGTAGCCCCCGGCATCGCGGAGGCACTGATCGCCACCGCCATCGGCCTGGTGGCCGCCATCCCGGCCGTCATGGCCTACAATCATTTTCACCATAAGATCAGGGTTCTGATCAAGGACATGGACAGCTTCTCCACCGAATTTCTCAATATCGTGCAACGAAACGTTGCAGGGAAATAAGCTATGGCAATGGGCGGACATAACGACGACAGGGGCACGATGGCGGAGATAAACGTCACCCCGCTGGTTGACGTCATGCTGGTGCTCCTGGTCATATTCATGGTGACCGCGCCGATGATGCAGCAGGGGGTACAGGTAAACCTCCCCAAGGCCGACACCAAGGCCATGAATACGGCGGAGGAAACGGTTGTGGTCACCGTGGACAAGAACAACAAGGTCTTCATCAACAAGGATGAGACCCCGGAGGGGGATTTGCGCTCCAAGCTGACCGACCTGTTCGCCACGCGGGCCAAGAAAGAGGTTTTCCTCAAGGCCGATGCGAACGTCCCCTACGGCGACGTTGTAAGGATAATGGCCGACATCAAGGGTGCCGGGATTGAGCGGCTCGGCATGGTGACGGAGCCTGCTGCTTCGAAATGAGATGATTACAAGGCAGGATGTACATGATGCCGGCATGGGTGTCAGCTTTATCATTTCCACCGTCATCCATCTGGCGGTTTTTTTGTTGCTGCTGTGGTGGGGGCGGCTCTTCCCGCCAACCATGGCCGTCCAGGAGACCTATTACGTCGATGTCGTCAACCTGCCCGTAGCCAACCCCCGTGCCGGCAGTCCGACCCAGAAGGGGAATGATGCCGAAGCCCCTCCACCGCCGCCGGCGCCCGAACCCCCTCTCAGCATGCCGCCCCCCTTGCAACCGAACGCCAAGGGACGTACCGCAACGACCGGAAAGGCCGAAAAGAAGGGGAAAAAGGATACCTCCAGCGACGCGGCCTTTGCCGAAAGGATGGCAAAGCTTGAAAACAAGGCTGCGTCCCGGGAAGAGGAGGCTACCCTGGAGCAACTGCGCAAGAAGCTCAAGGCGACCGGCAGCGGCAGGGCCGGTATGCCGGCCGGCGGCGGCAGTGAAGTCGGCAGCGATTACACCGCCTACGTTCAGTCGCGCCTGAAAGACGCCTTCTATCAGACCATCACCTATACCAGCAAAAATCCTGAGGTGGCCGTCCGCCTGTATATCGATACCGACGGCAAGGTGATCCGCAAGAAGATCGAAAAAACCACCGGCGACCCGACCTTCGAACTGGCAGTGCTGAGGGCGATCGAGAAGGCCGGCGACAAACTGGTCCCGCCCCCGAACCACAAGGTCTTCGAAGGGGCGTTTATCTTCAAACCCCAAGGTATATCCCGTAACAAGCCGTAACGAGGCATTCATGAAACTGTTTGTGCGCCTGCTGCTGATTGTTGTCCTTGTCCTGCCGAGTGTCGCCCTCTGTGCCCAATCCGGTTATATCGAGGTGACCGCACCGGGCAACCGCCAGCTCAAGCTGGCGGTCGAAACCCCCCATGCGCAAAGCAACGCTGCACCGAGTGCGAACGCCGCCAAAGAGATGGCCGACGTGATCGCCTTTGACATGAACATGTCGGGGATTGTCAATGCCGACATCAAGGAGCCGCTGCCGCTCGCCGGCGGGCTCATGTTCGGGGTGACCGATTTCGCCCCATGGCGTGCGGCGGGATACGACCTGCTGGTGCGCGGCGAATACAGCGTCACCGGCGACGAACTCACGGTGGAGTTTCGCCTGTACGACGCCCTCAACAACAAGATGATGACCGCCAAGCGTTACCTGGGAAGAAACAAGGATCTGCGCCGGTTCGCCCATTCGTTCTGTGATGAGATCCTGCTGCAGATGACCGGCGAACGAGGTCCCTTTACGACCCATATCGCCTTTATCTCAACCCAGTACGGCAACAAGGAGGTGGCCATCATGGATTGGGACGGCCACAACCTGCTGCCGCTGACCAGAAACGGCTCCATCAACCTCAATCCCGACTTTTCGCCCGATGGCCGGGAGATCATCTTTACCTCGTATAAACGCGGCAATCCCGATCTGTTCAAGCGCGCCCTATCCAGTACGGCGGAGATTCCGCTGTCCACGCGCAAAGGGCTCAACATCACCGGCGCCTGGTCGCCGGACGGCACAAAGATCGCTTTATCCCTCAGTAAAGACGGCAACGCGGAGATCTACACCATTGCCAGGGACGGCGGCAACCCGCAGCGTCTCACCTTCAGCCCGTCTATCGAGGTTTCCCCTGTCTGGTCGCCGGACGGCAGCCAGATCGCCTTTGTTTCCGACCGGCTGGGCAAGCCGCAGATCTTCGTGATGGACGCCAATGGCGGCAATGTCCGCCGGCTGACCACTGCCGGAGCGAATAACTTCACTCCCCGCTGGTCGCCCAAGGGGGACAGGATCGCCTATGCCCGCATGCAGGGAGGGGGATTCCAGATCTATGTCATCAATGCCGATGGCAGCGGCGACACGCAACTGACCACCACGGGAAGAAACGAGAATCCCGCCTGGTCGCCGGACGGCCGTTTCATTGCGTTCAGCTCGAAAAGGGGCGGCCCGGCTGCGATCTATGTCATGCGGGCCGACGGCAGCGGCCAGGTCAGGGTCAGCCAGGGAAAATGGAATGCCACCCAGCCGGCCTGGGGGTCCCGCTGACAGGTGATCCAAAATCTATCGAGGGAGCGGGAGCCTGTTTGCTTCGGGGGTCCTGCATTATTCCGGAATTGCAATTGCAAATCTTTTCGCCTGTTGTATAATTTGCCTGCATTGGAACGATCGGACAACTGGCCGCAATAAATCACACATAAGGAGAATTGCCATGAAACAAGGGACCATGATAGCGTTGGCAGCGCTCAGCCTGACGGTTTTTCTGGCTGGCGGTTGTACAAACAAAGAGGCGGTGAAGGGCGAGGAACCGGTTGTCAAGACCGAGCCGTCAAGGACCCCGGAAGCGCCCAAGGGAACTCCTCAAGCGGCCAAGCCAACCCCGGCCGAGTCCGCGACCCCGGCTGCCGAGCCGATCAAACAGGCAGAGGCCCGGCAGGCTGCCTCGGCTCCGGTCCAGGAGGCCGCTTTTGAAAACATCTATTTTGATTTTGACAAATCCGATCTGCGCCAGGACGCCCGGGACGTGCTCAGCAAAAATGCCGATATCCTCCTGAAGAGCAAACCCACCGTCAAGATCCTGATTGCCGGGAATTGCGATGAACGCGGTTCGGCCGAATACAACCTGGCTCTTGGTGAGCGCCGTGCAAAATCTGCCCAACAGTATCTGATCACCCTGGGCGTGGCCCCCGACCGCCTCTCCATCATCAGCTACGGCAAGGAAAAACCGGCGGTTGAAGGGAACGACGAGGCGGCTTGGGCAAAGAACAGACGAGACGAATTCACTATCGTGCAGTAATTCGTTCACCACACATAGAGGCCGGATGACATACGCCGGGATGCTGATCGCATCCCGGCGTATTTATTTTCCTGTGCGGACTGTCCACCCATTGAGGGATAACCGCTTCCTCACGACCTCTCCCTTGACTTTTCTGAAGACGATATATATTGTTTTTCATATATAAGTTGTTCCGAGAGTGTTCGGTGAAACAGGGATGAACGGGAGAGGATCTCGCCAACCGCTTCTATCCCGTTCATCTGTATATCCCTGTAAAAAGAGGAGCTCATGTTCTGGTCGAAAAACGCAGTAACGTCACAGGAGGGAATGGCACTGGCCGAACAGTGCCGCATCGAGGCCGAGGAGTTGTACCGCTCGGGAAGATATCATTGCGCCGAGGCAGTGCTGGCGGTTGTCAGAAACCATTTCCGTCCCGACCTGCCCGAGGAGCTGGTGCAGATGGCCAGCGGTTTCGGCGGCGGCTCCGGCTCCGGCTGTATGTGTGGCGCCGTCTCCGGCGCCACCGTGGGGCTGGGGTTGGTATTGAGGGAAGACAAGAAACTGATCAGCCATCTAACCCGGGAGCTGCATGCCTGGTTCAAGGGAAAGTACGGCGTAACCTGCTGCAAGACCATCCGTGCCGGCAATGACAAGGGGGTCTGTCCCGTATTGACGGGGGAGGTGGCGGGGAAGGTTGCGGAGATGCTGTCGAGACGCTAAAGAGTACACATCACCTGGTGGACCCGGTATTCGCCGCCGATGACCAGGTACTCTCCCTCCCCCTTCATGATTCTGCCGGGAAGCAGGTCGTTGTAAAAGAAGATCTTGCTGAGCGGCACGTTAACCTGCCACACGGTGGAGCCGAACTCCCAGGCCCGCTCCTCGTCCGAGGTGAACGAAACCAGGTTGTTCAGGCGGACGACCTGCTCGCGCTTGCCGATCTGCTCCAGCACGCAGTGTTCGCTTGCATCGTAGGTGCCGCGGTAGAGGTGGATGGTTTGCGTTGCCGGATACTTGCGGACCAGTTCGTACTGGCAGTATTCGTAGAGCAGGTCGAGTTGTGATTGGATGGCGTTGGTGCGGGCGCTCCCCTTCA
>JBEKFJ010000040.1:6511-23076 GCA_050013355.1 Oryzomonas sp. | reverse complement strand
CATGATCGGCCGTATCCTCGGTGCCCGTCCGCATCTGGCCCGCTCCGCCTGCATTGCCGGACAGGATCCGGTATCTGTCGTACTGAAGATGATGGCAAACCTGATCGCCGAGCGGGTGCCGGTTGACCTGTCACCGTTCTTTGATGTGCCGCGCAATAGCGTTGCCGTCCCAAAAGCCTCGGGAGCGGTACGTGTTGCTCTCGGCGGTGCGCCATTTCAGCCACCCCGGCCGCCGGCAGCACAGGCGAACAAACCTGCAGCTGTGCCGGATGCGCCTGCGGTATCACCGGTAGTTGCGGCTGCTATTCCAACTGTTCCGGTTCCCCGTGATAACACCGCCGATTCGCTGATACGTGAACTGGCCAGGTCCCAGAAGACCTATACGGAAGCCCATGCGGCGTTCCTTGCCGTAAGCGAAACGGTGACCCGCTCGATGACACAGGCTCTTGCCCTGGAAATGTCGCTGCTGCAGGCGCTGGGGGATGATACACCCTTCGACGTTGCCCTTTTCGACCTCCCACAGGGAACGCCTGCTCGTGCTCATGGAGGAGAAATATCCGCCGGCAAGAACGTTGCCTTCAACCGCGACATGTGCTTCGAATTCGCCCGCGGTTCGGTCGGCCGGATGCTTGGCCGCAAATTTGCCGAGGTCGACGGTTTCCCGACCCGTGTCAGGCTGCCGGATGAACCGCTCATGCTGGTGGACCGGATCATGAGCGTCGAGGGTGAACCACGCTCCATGACCCACGGCAGGGTCGTTACGGAACATGACATCCATCCGGGCGCCTGGTATCTGGACGGCGGCCGCATCCCCACCTGTATTGCCGTGGAAGCCGGCCAGGCCGACCTCTTCCTTTCCGGGTATCTCGGTATCGACTTTATTACCCGTGGACTGGCGGTCTACCGTCTGCTCGACGCCGTGGTTACCTTCCATCGCGGCCTGCCCGGACCGGGCGAAACGATCCATTACGACATCCACATCGAGCGGTTCTTCCGTCAGGGGGATACCTGGCTGTTCCGCTTCTTCTTCGAGGCCACGGTGAATGGCCGGCCGCTGCTGTCCATGCGCGACGGCTGCGCCGGGTTCTTCAGTCAGCAGGAACTGGACGCCGGCAAGGGCATTGTCCGTCCTGCGCTGGATCTGCGCCCCACGGTCGGCATCCGCCCGGCTGACTGGCAGGATCTGGTGCCGCTGGCGCGTGAAGGGTACGATGCGGCACAGCTCGACAAACTGCGCGATGGCGATCTGGCCGGTTGTTTCGGGCCGTTGTTCACCGGGTTGGCATTGTCCCGACCGCTGACGATTCCGGGCGGCAGGATGCGCCTCGTTCATCGCGTCATTGAGATCGACCCGGCCGGGGGACGTTGCGGCATCGGCATTATCAGGGCTGAAGCGGACATCCACCCGGATGACTGGTTTATCACCTGCCACTTCGTCGATGACCGGGTCATGCCGGGCACCCTGATGTACGAGTGCTGCATGCACACACTCCGCATCTACTTGCTTCGACTGGGGTGGGTGGCTGAATCGGAGGGTTCCGTCTGGGAACCGGTGCCGGGCGTGGCCAGCAAACTCTGCTGTCGCGGTCAGGTGTTGGAAAGCACCAAAGTCGTGACCTATGAGGTCACGATCCGTGAAATCGGCTACCGTCCAGAGCCGTACGTGATCGTGGATGCCCTGATGTACGCCGACGGCAAGCCGATTGTCGAGATCACCAGCATGTCGGCACGCCTGACCGGAACGACCTTGGAACAGCTTCAGTTGCTCTGGTCTGCTTCCGCGTCCCGCCAGCCGTCAGATAATCAGGACGGGATAAAACCTGCCGTCTATACAAAAGAACAGATCATGGCCTACAGTAACGGCAACCCGTCCGAAGGATTCGGAGACCGTTACCGCGTGTTCGACGCCGAACGCAGGATTGCCCGCCTTCCGGGGCCACCGTTCCAGTTCATGGATCGCGTCACCGCTGTACGCGGCGAACCGTGGCACATGGTCGCCGGGGCCATGGTTGAAGCCCAGTATGATCTGCCGGCCGATGCCTGGTTCTTCGCAAATGAGCGCCAGCCGCGCATGCCGTTTTGCGTCCTGCTGGAAGCGGCGTTGCAGCCGTGCGGCTGGCTGGCCGCGTATGTGGGTTCGGCGCTGACCACCCCGAATGATATCTCCTTCCGCAACCTGGGCGGCACCGCCGTGCAGCACCGGACCGTGACACCGGACAACGGTGTGCTGACCTGCTGCGCCACCATGACCAAGGTTGCCACCAGCGGCGGCATGATCATCCAGGAGTTCGACTTCAGCGTTGCCGACCGGCACGGCGTTCTCTACGAAGGCGATACCATGTTCGGATTCTTTGCCAAAGAGGCGCTGGCCAATCAGGTCGGTATCCGTGACGCCCAGCCGTATCAGCCAACAGCAGATGAGACCGGACGAGGCAGCACCCTCCCCTATCCGGACAATGCTCCGTTCCCGGAAAAGAAGCTGGCTATGATCGACCTCATCGAGCTGTTCGTTCCCGATGGCGGCCCGAACGGACTCGGGTACATCCGTGGTATCAAGGATGTCGATCCGGATGAATGGTTCTTCAAAGCGCACTTTTACGAGGACCCGGTAACGCCCGGCTCGTTGGGACTGGAGTCGTTCATCCAGCTGATGAAGTTTGCGGCCGTGAGACGCTGGGGATGGCAGAATGGAGCGGTCGTCTCGGCCGTGGCACGCGAGCGGAAACACCGCTGGCTCTATCGCGGCCAGGTTGTGCCAACCAACAGCCGGGTTACGGTGATCGCCTGGGTCACTGCCGTGGATGATCAGAACCGGATTATGACTGCGGATGGTTTCCTGTCCGTGGATGGAAAGACAATTTATCAGATCAATGATTTTACCGTAACTATGGAGTTGTAAACATGAAGTACAGAAAAGTCACCATCGAGGCGCTTGGCTACGAACTGGCGCCTGTTGTTGTCACCACGGCAGAACTGGAGGCCCGCCTGGAGTCTCTGTACCGTTATCTGCGAATCGCACCCGGACAGTTGCAGGCGTTGACCGGAATCAAGGAGCGCCGATGGTGGGAGCCTGGTTATCCGCTTTCCCATGGCGCCATTGCCGCTGCCCGGAAAGTGATGCTTTCCTCTGGGGTTTCAGCTGACGATATCGGGGCTCTGATCTATGCCGGTGTCTGTCGTGAGCAGTTCGAACCGGCCACCGCCTGCCGCGTGGCAGCCGGACTCGGCATCGGCGGCAAGACCGCCGTGTTTGATCTTTCCAACGCCTGCCTCGGCGTGTTGAACGGTATTCTTGATGTGGCCAACCGAATCGAGCTGGGGCAGATCAAGGCAGGGTTGGTGGTCTCCTGCGAGAGCGCCCGCGAGATCAACGACATCATGATTGCCCGGATGCTGGAGGAACGGACGATGCAGCATTTTGCCGCTTCGCTGGCGACCCTGACCGGCGGATCAGGCGCCGTGGCAATTTTGCTGACCGACGGATCTTTCTCGGGCGCCACGCGTAGGCAGCTGTTGGGCGGCATTACCCAGACTGCCCCGGAACACCATCGGCTCTGTCTGTGGGGTGTCATCTCGGATGGCAAAGGGGGCTACGCGCAGACCATGTCGACGGACGGTGTTAATGTCATGAATTACGGCGTCGAACTGGGCCGGCGCACCTGGGAAGCGTTCCTCCCGCAGGTCGGCTGGAAAACCGAGGATGTTGACCAGGTGGTCTGTCATCAGGTCGGTTCCGCCCATCAAAGCGCAATCCTGAAGTCGCTCGACATTCCTGCGGAAAAAGACTTCACCACGTATGAATATCTGGGCAATATGGGCACCGTATCCCTGCCGCTGACCGCTGCCATTGCCGACGAACGAGACATCCTGGAGGCGGGCGACAAGGTGGCGTTTCTTGGAATAGGCAGCGGATTGAACTGCCTGATGCTGGGTATGGAATGGTAAAAAGCGTACTGATAAAAGAATATCCTTTTAACGGAAAACTCCTCGATCTTGACGGCCTGGGGTATCATTACCTGGATGAGGGGACCGGCGCGCCGGTGGTGATGGTGCATGGCAACCCCTCCTGGTCGTTCTATTACCGCAACTTGGTGCTGGCGCTGCGGGACCGGTATCGCTGCATCGTGCCCGATCATATCGGCTGCGGCCTGTCCGACAAACCGGGTGATGACCGCTATGAGTACACGCTCTCCCGCCGCGTCGCAGATCTGGAACAACTGCTCGACTCCCTCGGGGTCATGGAGAATATCACCCTTATTGTTCACGACTGGGGCGGGATGATCGGCATGGCCTATGCCGTACGCCACCCTGAGCGGATCTCGCGCCTGGTGATACTCAATACCGGTGCATTCCACCTGCCGAGCAACAAGCCGTTTCCGCTCAGCCTGATCATCTGCCGTGATACGCTTCTCGGCACGCTTCTGGTGCGCGGCTTCAACGCCTTTAGCGCCGGTGCTTCCCATGTGGGGTGCAAGCGCAACCCGATGTCCCCGGAACTCCGCGCCCTCTACCAGTTACCTTACGATTCATGGCGGAACCGCATTGCCACGCTCCGGTTCGTGCAGAATATTCCGCTGTTTCCCGGTGACCAGGGCTATGATCTGGTCAGCGCCGTTTCCGACGGAATCGGGCAGTTCAGCACCCTGCCGATGCTGATCTGCTGGGGTGAGCTGGATTTTGTGTTCGACCGGCACTTTCTGGCCGAATGGCGACAGCGTTTTCCCGGTGCCGAAGTTCACCGTTACCCGGATTGCGGCCACTATATCCTTGAGGACGCCAAAGAAGAGGTTGTTCCGCTGATTTCCGGGTTTCTTGACCGGACGGAGCTGTAAGAAATGGTCGCGACCGAGATCGTCAACATCTCCCGACCCTTGACCGAAATGGCCCGGCTACAGCCGGATACGCCGGCCATCATCTTTCCGCAAGAAAAGCGTTCCCTTACCTTTCAGGAACTGGATCGGGACAGCGACCGTATTGCAGACGGGCTGGGGCGGATCGGCATTGGCCGCGGCACCAGGGTTGCGCTGTTGGTCCCGCCATCTCCCGAGCTGTTTGCCCTTACGTTTGCCCTGTTCAAGGCCGGGTCCGTACCGGTGTTCATAGATCCGGGCATCGGGGCGCGCAATATGAAAGGGTGTCTTGCCGAGGCGGAACCGGAAGCCTTCATCGGCATTCCCAAGGCGCATGTGGCCCGGCGGCTTTTGGGCTGGGGACGCGCCAGTATCCGCAGCACCGTTGTTGTGGGGGGGGGTTCCTTCTGGGGCGGCGTGCCGCTCGATGAACTGCGCCGCTGTGCCCAACCGGGGCCGTTTGTTGCGGCGGACACCTGCCGAGACGATGTGGCCGCCATCTTGTTCACCAGCGGCAGCACCGGCACCCCCAAGGGTGCCGTCTATACCCATGGAACGTTTGCGGCGCAGGTCGAGGCCCTGCGGGAAATGTACGATTTCCGCCCCGGCGAAGTCGACCTGCCGACCTTTCCGCTCTTTGCCCTGTTTGCACCGGCCCTCGGCATGACAGCCCTGATCCCGCAGATGGATTTCACCCGCCCCGGATCGGTCGATCCCCGCAAGATACTGGGTCCGGCAACTGAATATTCCGCCACGACCATGTTCGGCTCCCCGGCCCTGTTAAATCGGGTCGGCCGTTTCGGCGAGTCCCACGGCAGCAGGTTTCCTCATATCAAACGGGTAATTTCTGCCGGTGCTCCTGTCCCGGCCGCGGTACTGAAACGCTTTGCCGCACTGCTCCCTGACGATGCTGAAATTTTCACCCCCTACGGCGCCACTGAGGCGCTGCCGGTCAGCTCCATCGGCAGCCGCGAAGTCCTGGCCGAAACCGGGGCGATGGCAGGCTTTGGGCATGGTGTCTGTGTCGGCCGTCCGGTAGCGAGCATCTCCCTTGCCATCATTCAAATCAGCGATGCACCCATAGCCGCATGGAGTGACACCCTGGCGCTTCCGCCCCTGGAAGTCGGCGAGATCGCCGTACGCGGGCCGCAGGTCAGCCGCGCCTACCTGAACCGGCCCGACGCCACCAGGCTGGCAAAAATACCCGATTCCGACGGCGGCGTCTGGCACCGCATGGGTGATGTCGGCTACCTGGACAACAGCGGCCGGATATGGTTCTGCGGACGCAAGTCCCACCGTGTAGTGACCGCCGGGGAGACTCTTTTTACCATTCCGGTGGAAGGCGTATTCAACACTCATCCGGCGGTCTTCCGTACCGCGTTGGTGGGAGTGGGCATGCCGGGCAGCCAGCAGCCGGTGCTCTGCGTGGAGCTGGAGAAGAAGGCCGGAAAGCCGGAACAAGAGCAAATCCGCACGGAACTTCTCGAACTCGGCAGCCTCTATCCCCACACGCGGAAGATTCGCACGATTCTCTTTCATCCCGCTTTTCCGGTCGATATCCGTCACAATGCCAAGATATTCCGCGAAAAACTGGCGGTCTGGGCAGAGGGGGCACGGTCATGAAGGTACTGGTTACCGGAGGGGGCGGTTTTCTCGGCGGTGCAATTGTCCGGATGCTGCGTGAACGGGGCGACGAGGTGCGCAGCTTCTCGCGCGGTCTCTATCCAGCCCTGACATCACTCGGTGTGGAGCAGGTGAGCGGCATGCTGGAGGATGCAGATGCGGTAGCCACGGCGGTCAAAGGATGCGATCTGGTGTTTCATGTCGCCGCCAAGGCCGGTATCTGGGGGAGTTACCATGATTTCTACCAGCCCAACGTGGTCGGCACCGAGCATGTGATAGCTGCCTGTCTGAGCAACGGAACCGGCAAGCTGGTTTACACCAGCTCACCCAGTGTCGTCTTCGACGGCAGCGATGTGGAAGGTGGCAACGAGTCACTCCCCTACCCGGATTTCTATGAAGCGAACTACCCGGCAACCAAGGCTCTGGCCGAACAAATGGTGCTGGCAGCCAACTCTCCGGAATTGGCGGTAACGGCCCTGCGGCCCCACCTGATCTGGGGGCCGGGCGACAATCACCTGGTTCCGCGCATCATTGCCAAAGCACGTGCCGGCAAACTGCGCCGGATCGGTACCCGCCCCAACATGGTGGATACCGTGTATGTGGACAACGCCGCCCGTGCCCATCTCCAAGCCGCAGATCAGCTTTCTCCCGACAGCAGCGTCGCGGGCAACTGCTATTTCATCAGCAATAACGAGCCGCTGCCACTCTGGGATATGGTCAACCGCATCCTCGACGCGGCCTCAGTTCCTCCTGTTACCCGCAGCATTCCGCCGAAACTCGCTTTCGCTATCGGCTGCATCTGCGAAGGTCTGTGGAGCCTCCTCCGGTTATCCGGCGAACCGCCCATAACCCGTTTTGTCGCCCACGAACTTGCCTCTGCCCACTGGTTCGACACCAGCGCCGCCCGCCGCGACTTCGGCTACACTCCCGAGATTTCCATCGATGAGGGATTGCGGCGGCTGCGTCAGTCGCTGCAAACTCATCCTGCATGAATCCCGCCCCTCGGCCGCTTGACGGCGAAATACACCTGTACTGTTTGCCCCTGCGCAAAGAAACATCGGAGTTGACCCGTTTTGAGCGCCTGCTCTCGAAAAGCGAGGCTGACCGGGCCGGGCGGTTGAAAAGCGCCCAAGCTAGAAACCGCTTTATTGCCGGACGGGGAATGCTGCGTGACATACTGGGCGGGTACCTCTGCATTGATCCTGCGGAAGTGAGGATTGCCACGGGAGAACACGGTAAGCCGTTCATTGCGGATGGTGCTTTAGATCTTCGCTTCAACCTGTCGCACGCGGATGAGATACTGGTTCTGGCGGTTGCCGCCGGCGTCGAGGTCGGTGTTGATATTGAAAGGATCGACGAGGCCAAGGACATTCATGATATGGCACGGTTAGCGTTCTCGCGGCAGGAACAGGAAGAACTGCTTGCCTTACCTGCTTCGCAGCAGTCGGAAGCCTTCTACCGCTGCTGGATCTGTAAGGAAGCCTGTCTAAAAGCATGCGGCAGGGGCTTTTCACTGTCCGGCAGCAGCTTCAGCGTCCCCCTGTTTAAAGAAGCACCAGCGATCTCAACCTTCAACTCTCATCCCTCAACCGTATTTCAGGAAGCACCAACGATAACACAGGTCTGCTGTAACGAGACCATCTGGCAAGTTCTGGATATCGACGTGCCGCACAATTACTGCGCGGCACTGGTGTTCGAAATCCGTTCATCGGAGCTCCCGCTACCAAAACCGGTCCTTATTCGAATGCCTCCCCCAAGCTGCCAGCCCATCTAACTAGCTGATTGCCGTAGGATAATAGCATTTGGCTTTACCACTAATATGACTACCAGGTCTGAGTCACAACGTCTGGAGTGACTGCTAGTGTGGCCCGCAACCAATCGAATTTGGACTTCAGAAGGTCAAAATCAGGGCCTGATGTAATAAAGGCAGCAGTCCCTTTAATCAGGAAGCCGGCACCGGGTCCGTGCAGACCCTGTATCTTGCTGCTGCCCAATGTTATCAGCACGTGCGGATTGTAGGCAATGTTAGCCTCAGTGCGGTGCATATATCCTGCTGGAATCAACAAACGACCATCGCTTGAAATGCGTACATAGCTGTTCCAGGTATTAACCATATGCGGCCCGTCCTGACCCAAAGTGGCTATGGCTACAACGCCATCCTGTTTCAAAATTTCCAATAGTTTTTCCGGAATCATGTGAACCTCCATTTTTGTTGTTTTTTTTTTCAGGATAAGGGAATCTACGCCACCGCTTCCAGTCCCTTCCGCCGCACCAGGTTAAGCAGTTTCAGCGCTGGGCCGCTCGGATGCTTCTTGCCCTGTTCCCATTTACTCACCGCATCGACCGAAACGTTGAGGTAATGTGCGAAAACCGCCTGACTGACACCGACACTGGCCCGCGTCTCGATGATCTCTACTGGTGTCATTTCCACAACCGGCGTAAGGCACGCCTCATCGAATTCGCGCATTGTCCTCGCATCAATCAATCCAATTTCATGCAGGTCTTGCGCCGTTTCGTGCGCCGCCGCCATGGCTTCACTCTTATATGCTCTAACTCTCATCTTTATTTGACCTCTACTATTTTCCCGTTCTTCAACATCTGCTCAATTCCTGTATCACTGTGCTGCAACGGACTTGTAAATCATGCAGCTTTACCGGCTTTTTTCCTTGTTGGCTTTTCTTGTGATTCCATGACAGCACGAAGAATCTTGTTGGTGCGGGTCTGGTAGCCTCTCCCATTCCTTTTAAGCCATGCCACAATATCAGCGTCGAGCCGGATCGTTACAAGCTGTTTGGCGGGAACAAAGCTGGCCCGTTCAAAAAGATCTTCGCCTATCTCCGGGATGTCGGTATAGTCAATATCCTCGTCCGTCATGGCGTCAATCCGCGCCCAATCAGTTTTTGATTGTTTTTTCAAATCTTGCTTTTTCACGGCTGTTTGCCTTTCGTAGAGAAATTATCCTAATGGTTTCCGGTTGCCTTTGGGTATAGACTGCAACCATCAAACGGTCATTGATATGGCCGATGGTGATCAATCGCTTCTCGCCGTAATCCTTCCTATCATCAGGGATTATCAGCCTATTGCCTTCAAATAACTCATGAGCGTCATTGAAGTCAAAACCGTGATTTTCGATGTTTAGAGTGTTTTTGGTTTCATCCCACTCATATTTCATATAGCCTCATTGTAAATACATTTGTATTTACTGTCAAACAATTTTGCAACGGGTATGAGTGTGACCGCTTGTCTTTTTTGGCGGGTCGTGCCGATGGTTAAAAGCCCTTTGTTCCTAATTTTGGGCAGCAAAATATCTTCGGTCAACTCTGTATCATCTGAATCCTCAGACCTCAAAAAGTTGAAATACAACCTCTTCAAGCGTTTCCAGCTTTAAGAATTCAGGTTTTTTCAGTATCCGTATATTAGCTCTTTCAAGCTTCTCACCTTCTGCATTACCCTTATTATGTTTTGCCGTTTTCTTTCCATAAATATCAGGCAGTTGTTGTCCTGGTTTTCCACCAAACCAGAAAAAGGGTCCAAGATCAAGACTGATAGGGTCAAACAGCATCCAAATCACACAACCACATTGTTTCGAGCTCAACGAAAGATTAACTTTCTGCACTTTGGTTTTTGCCCCATCGTAAGATGCTTTGAGCTGAATATGACGAATAATACCTTTGCAAGAAATGACAACGTCATACCCTCCGCTAGTGGTTTCGATAATTGATCTTTTACACAGCCCTGCTTCTGTGGCTGAGCTTTGTTCACTGTATCATTCCATGTTTTAAAACCATTTACAGCGAGGGCTAAAAAAGAAATGATTATGGCTGCAATGCTTAAATACATGGATAAATTTTGCCGATTTCTTTCTTCTTTCAAACCGGCTAGAACCGAAGCGAGTAATGGGAAATTGATTACGTTCCTATCTTTTCCAATTCCCATTGAAAACAAAGGGGATAATGAGCCGTCGTCATTCTTGTATCCATATTTTTTGTCAAGGTGGGTATATAAACGGCCAAAAATTATGTACTCATCTGTCTTTAGGTGGTTTGCAATAGCCACTATATCAATAGGCACATAAATTTTAGTTTCTCGTTCTGGGGCTTCTCGACTGAATTTTTTAAACTGTTCATAATATCGTTCGTATATTTCGGCGAGTAGTTTATAGTCAGACGGGATATTTTTCACTTAACCTCCATTTTCTTGGGAGTATAAAGTTTAAATTCAGGAGTGGGCGGCCACTTGCCCGTCGACTGCATAGCGCCTTTAGGATCAAGTTCAACTTTTAAACTTTTTTGCAAGAATATTAATATGTCAATCCTGAACACACCGCCTATGCTCCCCCTTACGAAAAGAATCTAACCAAACGAAAACCGGGTGGATGCATGGCCACTTTGCCATTGGATATGTCAGCAAACCAAGATTGGGCAGGCTCGAATTCTACTTCCTCAAATGGTTACTTGCTGTTACTTCTTAGATCCCTATCTATCAAACTCTTTGCTATGTTATAAATATCAACAAATTCATGATGATGTATTTTATTATTGCATTTGAAACTTTTACACATCGGACAACAAACCTTATCGTCATCATCAATAAATTTAAGATCATGTTTAACACAATATGGTTTTTCATCTACTTCATGATAATTTTCGTGAAATACTTTAACTTGCCATTTTAACTTATTAATTGTTATATATTTTATCTCATAAGGTAGATTTGTTTGTTTCTCTTGTTTTGGATTACCAATCTTTTTAAGTTCATTATTGATGTCAAGCAAATTATTAAATTCAGAGTCTGTTAATTCAAAGCTATCACATTTTAATTTTGTTTTATCTGAGATTCTGGTCATTACGTCTTGTACTTCAGTTTTGACTACAATGTTTTTGCCCTGAAATATCGTCATAGGTGCTTTAAATTCTTCTGGTGTAATTCCTGCCCATATTGGAATTAAGGCGCTGCTACTACTCCCAAAACCAGCACCAGATTCAAACCACAACCATGGTGAAGTTAACGACCTCTTTGTACATATAGCCAATACTATTGAACATTTAGCCAAACTGTCATGTAACATTTTTTTGAAAGCATCCTCACCCGCCTTAATGTCACGTTTCGCCACGAATGTTTTTATCTTATCTTCGAATATTCTTTTTATAATTCCATCTAGGGCAATCACGAGGTCAATATCATGGTTATCATAACTTATGAAAACAAGTGGTTCGGTTCCATTTTTCGAGGAGGAGTTGGAATGATTACGTTCAAATTCCTTAAGACGTAACCAAGCCTCAACTTGCGAACGTAATGGAGACCCAGGCTGGCCATGCAGCCCATTAGCCATCCCCCGCAACACTTCAACTTCCCCTAGTTTTTCAAGTTCTTCTATCATGCCCATTTATCACCCCTTAGATTCTGGTTCAATGGCTATCGTAGTTGCTCGCATTGACATTGAACTGGGATATGCCGCTAGCCTTGAGATTGTTAACAAGGGCTTCAAACCTGGAAAACACCCTGACGGCTCCTCGTCGAGCGGCTAGTGTGTGTTCCGCCATGCCGTATTTGACGATGATCCCCAACCCTCCCGGCTTGCCTATGCCGGTATAATCGATTCGTTTTTTCGATATACCATCCCTTGAAATATAGCTACGACATTATTGTCGTCATCGCTGATATGGACAATGTATGAGGCGAGTTTTGGATTTAAAGCCTGCTCCTTTGCTTCTGCGTACAATGTCCCTTTAGTGGCGGCTTTTACGAAGGATACGCTGGTATTGATACCCATAGCCAGAGTCCCGTGGGAGTTCGAGGCAACTGCAAACGCAAAATCTGCCAAAGTGAAGATGGCCCCGCCATGTACCGTCTTTGCCGCATTAAAATGGAAAGGCTCTATTTTCATGCTGGCCTTTGACCATCCAGGGCCAACTTCAAGAAGCTCAATTCCGGTATGGCGAGCAAACAAGTCCTCAGTGGAAAAAAACTGCTTTATCTTTTTCATGACTCATCCCCCTTCCACATTGGCGTGATCTCGAATATACAATTTTTAACCTATAAAATGGAAAACGGAGACGCGGCCCTTCATCAGTTTGGATAGCACAACAACCTCATCAGTCTCTTTCTGCGCATGTTAGTCATTTCGCTATTCCCAAGAACACGGCCAAGCTCCGTTCAACCGCCACCATCGTATCCATATCAATGTTCCCGAATGCCGGCCCTACCTTGTCACAATTGACGGTCATGCTCTTGTCCACCATCACCTGCGAAGGCTTCTGTAGGCCGTTCTCGGTGTTTGGCTCAACGGTGACACGCAGTAGCGGGGCATCCACCAGTGTGCTTGTCACTGGTAACACGGTAACGGTAGCTAGTTGGTCAAACTGATTGGACTGGATCACTAAGGCGGGTCTTGGCTTGCCGAAATCGCCTTGCATGGCAATGGTTATGAAATCGCCGCGTTTCATTCCGTCCACCCGTCCGCGTCCTCCAGGGCTTCATCAATGAAACGATGCATATCCGTGTCGGCCATGTCCGCCTCAGCCACAAGCCGGGATTGACGGCGGCATTCTTCGGCAAAACCCGGTCGCCGGGTATCCGGCACCCAAATCTGCACAGGGCGCAAGCCTGCTGCACGAAGGCGATCTCTGTGGCTTTGTACTCGCTGTCTGACTGGTTGTGTTCGCATAGAAATACCCCTTTATGATTGTTACATGTAACACTAACTAAAAAGGATGTCAACGCCCAGACAGTCTACAAAGTATTTCACTTTACCTTTGATGTGCCCGGTCTTTCGTTTTTGACCGCCTGGGCCACTTCTGCGCCCCATGAAGAAATCGTAGTATCTCAATGCGCTTGCACTGTACAGCGATGCGGTATACGACAATAAACGGAGTCTGGCTGATAACCAGTTCACGGGTTCCCTTCACTCTCCCTATGCGGCCCATTTCCGGTTGTGCGGTGAGCAGATTGGTTTGCCGTTCGATCTCTTCATCCTGAGTGATCGCCGCAAGCGGGTTATCCTGGGCGATATAATCCAACTGCTCGAAGCGCTCCTCCATGGCTATAGGCAACCATACTAGGATCACGCCGCGCGCCCTTTAGCCTGCTTCGCCCACTCCGCCCGGCGTTTCTCACTCATGTTCTTCACCTCCACATCAGAAATCCATGCTGTGCTTGGATCGTCAGCCAGGCTAATGCCTTCCTGCACCTGCTCGCGGAACCACTTATCATGTTCGGCGGCGTCAAAGGTCCGCTTCATCCGGGCCGCCGCGTCCGGGCGTGCCCTCTTGTCGGCAGGATCGTAGTTGCTCGCATTGACGTTGAATTGTGATATGCCCATGCCCTTGAGATAGTTCACGAGGGTTTCAAACCGACCGAAGACCCGTATGGCACCGCGCCGGGCCGCTAATGCCCGTTCCGTCATGCCGTATTTGACGATGATCCCCCACCCTCCCGGCTGGCCTATCACTTCCGCGCCGCGTACGGCTCCGGCTTCGACCAGGTGTTGTAGCGTCACGTGATCTATGGTGTCAGTTGTAGTTGCCATATGTTACACTCCTGGTTACTTATTTTGTAATTATGACTATAACCAATTAGTAATTAATGGGCAACCACAAAATTGTTATCATGCGCAGCAACTTGACATAGCACACGTACCGGGCGGTTTGGGTAGGATAAAATTTAAAAGCCCGCTAAAACCTTTTTGGGGTTAGCGGGCTTTTTGGGAAGCAAGCTGTATCATACTAATTTAATTGATATTCATTTGTATCTATTTAAGAATTGATATGTTTTATCATTACGTCAGATTCCAGATCATCATTTCAACAATATCCTTGAAACTCTTGCCGATCTCCCCGACAACCGTGGGCTCGAAACCGCAATGCATCATGCACTGGGCACAGCGGGTGTCCTTGCCCACCCCGTATTTGCTCCAATCGGTCTTTTCCATCATCTCCCGAAACGTCGGATAGTGGGTGTCGGTAATCAGGTAGCAGGGTGCCTTCCATCCTTGCGGGTTGCGGGTGGGATTGCCCCAGGGGGTGCAGTCCAGCTTCTTTTCCCCCTTGAGGAAACGCAGGTACATGGGGGTTGAGTAGAAGCGATGCTTCTTGCTCATCTCATAAACCTCGGCAAACTTCTTTTCGATCTCGCGCCGCTCCAGGAACAGCTTTTCCCCCACCGCCTCGTAGCCGAAACCGGGCGCCACCAGCAGACCGTCCACCCCGATCTCCTCCAGGTGGGTAAAGAGCATCTCGATCTCCATAAGGTTGGTTTCCTTGAAGATGGTCGTGTTGGTGCAGACACGGAACCCCAGCTTCTTGGCCTTCTTAATCCCCTCCATGGCCATCTTGAAGGCGCCCTTGCGCTCCAGGATACGGTCGTGGGTCTCCTCGAGACCGTCCATGTGGACGTTGAGGGTGAAATTGGGGTGAGGCTTCATGTTGTCCAGCGCCTTTTCCAGCAGCACGCCGTTGGTGCAGAAGTAGATGTGCCTGCCCCGGTCGAGTACGCCGCGGATCAGATCATAGACATGGGGGTAGAGAAACGGTTCGCCGCCGGTGATGGTAACGACCGGCGCGGGACATTCGTCCACCGATTTCAGACACTCATCCAGGCTCATCATCTCCTGGATGGTATCGGCGTATTCGCGGATACGGCCGCAGCCGGAACAGGCCAGGTTGCAGAGATGGGTCGGTTCGAGCATGAGGACGAGGGGGTATTTTTCCACCTTGTTGAGATTGTTGCTGATGATGTACTTGGTCAGGTCGTAGTTGAGGCGCATCGGGAAACGCATTTCTTGATCCTTTCAATTTTTACAACAATAAATCTGCCACGGAGACACAGAGACACAGAGAAAAACCGGAGAAAGTCACAATTCAAGGGATTGCTCAAACACGGCAACGTAAGAATCATTACGCATTTTATGTTTTTTCCCACTCTCTTTTGATCTTGACGTTCTCTGTGTCTCCGTGTCTCTGTGGCAGATTTGTCTTATATTTTCAATATATTACGACCTCACAAACCCTTCCACGGCCGCGGCGATACCTTCGGCGTCGATGCCCAGATCCTTGCGCAGTTGAGCCTGGCTGCCTTGTTCGACATATTGATCCGGGATGCCGAGCCGCTTGATCCTCACATCGTGGCGGCCGTTGTCGAAGAGCAGCTCCAGCACGGCGCTGCCGAAACCGCCTTGCAGGGCGTTTTCCTCGACGGTAACGATACAGCCGGTCTTCCCGGCCACGGACAGGATCAGGTCCGCATCCAGCGGCTTGGCGAAGCGGGCGTTGACCACGCCGGCCGAAATGCCCAGACCCTTCAAGGTTTCGGCTGCCTGCAGGGCCGGATAGACCGTGGAGCCGATGGCGACGATGCACACGTCGCCCCCCTCGACGAGCAGTTCCCCCTTGCCGGTCTCCAGGGATTTCAGCTCACGGTCCATCTCCACGCCATAGCCTGCTCCGCGCGGATAGCGCAGGGCCATGGGTACGCCGGCGCAGATGGCGGTCTTGAGCATATGTTGCAGTTCGTTCTCATCCTTGGGGGCCATCAGCGTCAAACCGGGCAAATGACGCAGATACGAGAGGTCGAAGACGCCGTGATGGGTCGGTCCGTCGTCCCCGACCAGGCCGGCACGGTCCATGGCAATGGTCACCGGCAGATTTTGCAGGCAGATATCGTGAAAAACCTGGTCGTAGGCACGTTGCACAAAGGTGGAATAGATGGCGGCCACCGGCCGGAAACCGTCGGCGGCAAGGCCGGCGGCAAAGGTCATGCCGTGCTGTTCGGCGATACCCACATCGAAGAACCGCTTCGGAAAACGTTCGGCAAAACGGTTGAGACCGGTCCCGTCCCGCATGGCCGCAGTGATGGCCACGATCCTGGGGTCCTGTTCGGCCAACTGCACCATGGTCTCGCCGAACACGTCGGTGTACGATTTGATGGCCGCTTTGGGTGCGCCTTTGCCGGTGGCGACGTCGAAAGCCCCCACGCCGTGGTACTTGTCGGGTGTTTCCTCGGCCGGCTTGTACCCCTTCCCTTTGGTAGTCATGACATGCACCAAAAGCGGACCGTCCAGTTGGTTGATATTGTTGAAGACCTCGACCAGTTGCG
>JBEKFJ010000040.1:0-6501 GCA_050013355.1 Oryzomonas sp. | reverse complement strand
GTTGCGCCAGATCGTGACCGTCCAGCGGCCCCAGGTAGTCGAACCCCAGGGCTTCAAAAAGCGATCCGGGGGTGAGAAAGCCTTTCAGCGAGTTTTCCGCCCGTTTGGCGAAGTGGAGGATATCCGTGCCGATGGCCGGGATATTCCGCAAAAGCCCCTGCATCTCCTTCTTCAGGTCGCGGTAGTACCGGCCGGTCATCTTGCGGGAGATGAACGACGAAAAGGCGCCCACGTTCTTTGAAATCGACATCTCATTGTCGTTTAAGACCACAACCAGGTTTTTCTTGAGGTGCCCGGCCTGGTTGAGCGCTTCAAAGGCCATGCCGCCGGTCAGGGAGCCGTCGCCGATCACGGCGATGGCACGGTTCCCGGTCCCTTTCAGTTCACCGGCAACCGCCATGCCGAGGCCGGCCGAGATGGAGGTGGACGAGTGACCCACGCCAAAGGCGTCGTGCTCGGACTCGCACCGTTTGGGGAACCCGGAAAGGCCCTTGTACTGGCGCTGGGTGGAAAAACGCTCACGCCGCCCGGTGAGGATCTTATGGGTGTAGGCCTGATGTCCCACATCCCAGATGAATTTGTCCCGAGGGGAATCAAAGCAGTAGTGCAGGGCGATGGTCAACTCCACCGCGCCCAGATTCGACCCCAGGTGGCCGCCCGTGGTCGAGACCGTCTCCAGCAGGAAGCGGCGCACCTCTTCCGCCAGGGCCGGCAACTGTTCGGGCTTGAGCTTTTTCAGATCAGTTGGAGAGTCAATCTTGTCGAGATATGTGTACATAGATTCTTTCTCCATCGAAAAATCACTTTAGGGGCAGATGAGAGATGAGGGATGAGAGAAAAATCTTTCGTCCACCTTTCGTCCACCTTTCTCATCTCTCATCTCTCATCTCTCATCTCTCATCTCTCATCTCTCTTCTCTCATCGCTTCATGCGTATCCGTTTTCCCTGAACCACTCCACGGCGCGTTGCAGAGCGTCTTTCACCGGTGTCTGGGGCAAGCCCAGCTCCCGCACCGCCTTGGTCGAATCGAAAAACATGAACTTTGCCGCCATCTGCACACCTGCCAGGGGGATCAGCGGCTCTTTGCCGGTAATGCGGGCAATACCTTCGTTGATGTAGGCCGCCAGCAGGATCGGCGTGTAGGGCAGCCGCACCCGGGGCGCCGCCAGACCGGTGACCCCCTCCAGCAGGGCAAAAATATCCCGCAGGGTCAGGTTGGTGTTGCCCAGGATGTATTTTTCGCCTACACGTCCCTTTTGTTCAGCCAGGATGTGGCCACGGGCGCAATCCTCGACGGCGATGATGTTGAGCCCCGTATCCAGATAGGCAGGCATCCTGCGGCTGAGGAAATCGACAATGATCTTGCCGGTGGGGGTCGGCTTGATGTCAAGCGGCCCGACCGGAGTTGACGGATTGACGATCACCAGGTGCAGGCCGCGGACGACAAAACTTTCAGCCTCCCGTTCCGCCAGGAATTTGCTCTTTTTGTAATGCCCCACCATGTCGGCCAGGGTCACCGGCGTATCTTCCGCACCCGGCGTGCCGTCGCCGGGATTGCCCAGGGTGCCCACGCTGCTGGTGTAGACCACCCGTGAAAGGCCGTTTTCCAGCGCTGCCTCCAGGACAGCAGTGGTGCCTTCGACGTTGATGCGGTACATTTGCCGCGGGTTGCGGGTCCAGAGACGATAATCGGCGGCAGCGTGATAGAGCACGTCACACCCCTTAAGACCCTGCCGCAGGCTGTCGCGGTCCAGGAGGTCGCCCTTCCACAGCTCGATGTCGAGTCCCGCCAGGTTGGAGGTATCCGATCCGGCCCTCACAAGGGCGCGCACCTCCCGGCCGTCTTTCAGCAACCCCCTGACAATGCTTGCACCGATGAAACCGGTCGCGCCGGTGATAAATGTTTTCATAGCCGTTCTTTATCCGGTGACGAGGAGGTTAGCAATAATAAGTTGAACAAAATTGTTGCTGGCCTCCTAATACGTCATAAATGGGGAAAGCCCCGGAATGTGGCAAACTCGGGGCTTCCCAGCGAACCAAAATGTGGTTGTCGGCTCGTCAACGGGAAACAATTGCGGTAGATGTGATATTTGATCATGAAGAACTTGGGAAATCCGGTGCCGGTGAATGCGTCCTCGTCCCAGGTCCCGTCCTGTTTCTGGGTGTTCAGCAGGTAGTCTATGCCGCGTGCAACTGCTTTGGAATGCACCTCGCCGGACGCCATGAGAGCCAGGAGCGCCCACCCTGTCTGGGAAGGGGTGCTCGGGCCGCTACCCATCAAGGAACGGTCGAAATATGATTCGCAGACCTCTCCCCAGCCGCCATCCATGTTCTGCTTGGACTTGAACCAGTTGACCGCCTTTTTGATGTAAGGCTGGGTCATATCCTCACCAATGGCCTGTAATCCGCACAATACCGACCAGGTGCCGTAGATGTAGTTGACCCCCCAACGCCCCCACCATGGGCCTTCAGGCTCTTGTTCATTCTTCAGGAATACAAGGGCGCGCACGGCCGCCGGATGTTTTTTGGAAAAATTGAAGTTACCCATCAACTCCAGCATGCGGCCGGTCAGGTCGGCCGACGGCGGGTCGATCAGGGCCTCCAGGTCGGCGAAGGGGATCTTGTTCAGCAAGTATTTCGTGTTGTCCTTATCAAAAGCGCCCCATCCGCCGTTTTTGCTCTGCATCCCCAGGCACCAGGCGATGCCGCGTTTGATGGCCTGTTCCTTGTGCTTGCGGTCCCGGACCTTGATATCCTTGATGGACAGCATGACGAAACCGGAGTCGTCGACATCGGGATACCAGTCGTTGAGGAACTCGAATGCCCATCCGCCCGCTTCCAGCCCAGGCGCCTTGATCTTCCAGTCCCCCTTGCGGCGCACCTCAAGGTCTAAGAGCCATTGGGCCGCTTTGACCAGCGCCGGGTGATCGGGGGGGACCCCGGCTTCCTGCATGGCGACGAGCGCCAGGGCGGTATCCCATACCGGCGATATGCACGATTGCAGCACCAGGCTTTCTTCATCCTCGATACAGAAATTGGCCAGGGCCTCCAGCCCTTTTACAACGGCGGGATGATCGTTTGCGTAGCCGAGACAATTCAGGGCCAGGATCGAATTGAGCATGGCCGGCTGGATGCCGCCCCAGTCGCCGGTTGGCTCCTGATGATCGAGAATCCATTGTTCGGCAACGGAGGTGGCTTTTTTCTTGAACGGCCGGATAGGGCTGGACTCGTACACCTTGAGCAGGTGGTCCACGCCGATGAAGAAATTTTTCCAGGTAAGGATGCCGTCTTCCTTGCTAAAGGTGTAGTCGGTCGGCCGCGGCGGGCGGGCATAAAGCTCCTGCACCCGCGCCCAGGGGGGCAGTTTGCGCACCGGACGCTCGGCCATCACCACCGAAAGCGGGATTATGGTCCCCCGTGCCCAACTGGACAACTCATAGACGTTGAAATAGGCCCAACTGGGCAGAAGCATCAGCTCAATCGGCATCGACGGGACGCCGAGCCAGGAAAACTCGCCGAACAGGGCCAGGAATATCTTGGTAAAAACACGCGACTTGATGATGCCGCCGTTGGCAATAATAAATTCCCGCGCCTTCCGCATGGACGGATGATCTGCCGGGTAGCCTGCCAGCTTGAGGGCAAAATAGGCCTCGATGGTGGTCGAGAGGTCGCCGGGGCCGGTGTGCCAGATGGCCCAATACCCCTCCTCGGTCTGCTTGCCGAGGATATAGCGGGCGATCTTACGCTCGCGCACCTTGTCCACCATCCCGAGAAAATGGAAAAGCATGACGTATTCAGATGCAATGGTGACGTTCGACTCCAGCTCGGCCCACCAATAACCGTCCGGCAACTGCTCCCGGAAAAAGAAATCGCGGGTCCGCTCAATGGATTTGTCAAGCGGGCTTTTTGCATCGCCCACCATTTTTTTCCAGATGGAGGGCGGCAGGTGGTGCACCTTGGCAACCGTTTTGTGGGGGGCATCGCTAGCTGGTGCAGCCGTTTCCGAATTGAATGACGTCAGCGCGGTGGAAATTGGGTATTTACTTGAATTCATTCACAAAGCTCCTGATGATCGCAATGCGGCGCTGCCGGGGCATTTGTCAGTAAATTGTAGTTTCATATCATAGAAACCGGAAGATGTATATTTTTTTTCATATTACCGATACATGGCCGTAACAGAGACATGACGTGCCGCCGGGCATACCGGCCTAGTGTCCCGTGCGGTTAGTTCGTACTCGTAATTCCGGCTCTTTTGACCGTTGCCGTCGTTGCGGCTTCTTGATGTAGACTCTGCTACACCTGCGTCGCCGCGCCTTGGCACCAGCCAAAATAGCAAAGGAATTACTTCCCACGACTAACCGCACGGGACACTAGTTTGTGGTTTGCCACCCTTGGGCTGGTATGTTATACACAGATGAGTCCGCCATGAACGCGGCAATGATGAAGGAGATATCCTGTATGCTGTCGGGAAAACAGAAACGCCATCTGCGCGCCCTCGGGCACAGCCTCAAACCGGTGATCCACATCGGGAAGAAGGAGATCGAAGATGCCTTGGTCAAGGAGGCCAACGCCGCTTTGGACTGTCATGAACTGATCAAGGTCAAACTGCTGGAGAGTTGCCTTCTGGACAAGAACGAGGCCGCCGACATGCTGGCCGGCTCGTGCAATGCCGATATTGCCCAGATATTGGGCAAGACGTTCCTGCTCTACCGCCCGGCGACGCCGCCGGTTATCGTCTTGCCGAAAGCGGACAAACCTGCCAAGGAAAAGCGGGTATGACCGTACGCGCAGCCTTGTTCGATCTGGACGGCACCCTGGTGGATTCGCTGGATGACCTGACCGATGCCGTCAACCATATGCTGGCCGGCTTCGGGCACCCTTCCCTGACACCACCCTCGGTTCGCCGACTGATAGGCAAAGGAGCCCATAACCTGGTACGGCGGACGCTCGAAACCGAATCAGAGGAGGCAATCACGCGCGGGATCAAATTGTTCGTGGACTACAGCAGCGCCCATATCACAGACAAAAGCACTCTCTATCCCGGCGTCCGGGAGACTCTGGGGCGGCTGGCCGAAAACGGCATCCGGCTGGGTGTCGTCTCCAACAAGCATGAGGCCCTTTGCCACCTGATCCTGGAGGCGCTCGGCATCGCCCGGCTGTTCGAAATCATCTGCGGCGGTGACACCTTTCCGGAGATAAAGCCATCCCCTCTGCCCCTGCTGCGTGCCCTGGATCGCCTCGGCATTGCCGCCCATGATGCGGTCATGGTGGGTGATAGCATCAACGACATAGAGGCCGGCCAACAGGCCGGCATAACCACCATTGGCTGCACCTGGGGTTACGGCGGGGCGGAGGAGTTGGCGGGGGCCGACCATCGCGCCGCTTCGCCCGGCGACGTGGCATCCATTCTTTTGAACGGGACATTAGCGGGCTGTTGAATAATCTCAGGTTGTTCAAAAATAGTCAGATCGCCGCACCCGCAGAAGGCCCTGCGGAGGCGCAGCAGCGCTACGCCGCACAAAAGGGCTTTCGAGGACGGCGGCGAGATGACTGTTTTTCAACAACCTACTTAGGAGACCATGAACGGCTGGACCGGAACCATACTCAGGGTTGACCTGAGCGCCAAAACAGCGCAACGCGAGGCAATTCCCCGCCCGTTGCTTGAGGAGTACCTCGGCGGCCGCGGACTGGGAGTTCGCCTGATGCGCGACCACTTCCGGCTCGCCCCTTCCGATCCGGCCCTACCGCTGATCTTTGCCGTCGGCCCGCTATGCGGCACCTCCGCCCCGACTGCCGCGCGACTCTCGGTGATCTCCCGCTCCCCCCTGACCGGCACCATCTACGACTGCTCCGCAGGGGGCAGGTTCGCCTGGCGGCTGAAAGCGGCCGGGCTGGACTGCCTTGCCATTACCGGCAGAAGCCCGGAGCCGGTTGTCCTGGCCATCCGGTCCGATGCGGTCGAAATTCTGCCGGCCGGTCACCTGTGGGGCACGGCAATCCCCTTCACGGTAGACGCCCTGAAAGAGCGCGGCAGCGTGGCGGCCATCGGGCCGGCCGGCGAAAACGGCGTCCCCTTTGCCTGCATCATGATGGGGGAAGGCAACTCGGTCGGCCGGGGCGGCCTGGGCGCCGTGATGGGCGCTAAAAACCTCAAGGCGGTGGTGGTTGACGGCGACCGCGTGACGGCCATTGCCGACCCCGATCTGTTCGACAAGGCCCGCCGGGATGTGATGCGGCTCTTCAAGGCCTCACCGTTTATCTTCGGCCCTCTGGGGATTGCCGAGTTCGGCACGCCGGTGCTGGTGGATCTTATGGCCCAACGCCGCATGGCCCCCACCGAGAACTTCCGCAAGACCTTCTTTGAACATTCGGCCAACTACTCCGGCCCGGCCATCAAAGAGGCCTTCGGGGCCCGGAAGGACGGCTGCTACGGCTGCCCGATCCAGTGCAAAAAATCGGCGAAACAAGGCGGCCATCTGCCGGAGTATGAGACCGTTTCCC
>JBEKFJ010000039.1:0-17367 GCA_050013355.1 Oryzomonas sp. | reverse complement strand
GATTCCCTTGACCCGGTCAAATACGACTTCTCCCTGGCCCACCTGGGCATCAGCGAGGGTTGCACCGGCAAAGACCCGATGCGTTGCCTGAACTGCGCCATTGTCGGGATATGTCCGCAGGCGGTCTCGAAGTGACCACGTTACATCTGAAAACAATAGTGGCTTTGGCCAGACACAGATCGAGAAGCTAAACGAATCAGGAGCAAAAGCCGGGCTAAAACTGCCAACAATAAAAACCTGATGATATTTAGACCTAACTACTCAGAGCAGCTGAAGATTGTTGATATTCTTGATGGCATCGATAGTCAAAACGCTATTGTCAAGAAACGGGTAGATAAACTTCGGCACCAGAAAGCTGGTCTCACGCACGACCTGCTCACCGGCACGGTAAGAGTGGCTAACATAACAAACTAATGGAAAAAAAAATGATTTAAGGCTATAAATCGCGAATGTCAGAAAAGTTAAACCCCGCGAAAGCATTAATATTCAGAATAACTCATCGGACCAATGTGCCTTGGATCTTCGAGCATGGCATATTTTGCCGCAGTTCATCAAATCAAGATCCAAACTACCGCACCATTGGCAACCCAGAATTGATATACAAACGAGCGTCTCGTGATGCCGGTTGGGGTGGAATTACCAAAGTGCCTAACGAGGATGTCGTCATTTTCGTCTCAAGCATCCATCACTTGGTCAGTCAAGCAAGAACATTTGTTTTTACAGACCGCCATGCTTATTTAGTTGGAGCGGAGTTCTACAGCAATGTAGAAAGGCTTGATCAGATTGATTGGCAAATATTGCAAAATAGAGACTTCAGGCGAGACCCTGATGATCCAGGAAAATTTGAACGCTATCAGGCTGAGGCGCTTGTTTATAATCACATGCCATTAGAAGCTTTTTTCGGTGTCGTATGTTATACTGATCGTGTGAAAGCTCAACTTTCTCAACTTGCCACTGACAGTGGAGTCGAAATGAAAATAATCACTGAGACGAGGTGGTATATCTGATGATCCAGTTTATGAAGGGCAATCTGCTTGAAGCAAAGGTAGAGGCACTGGTAAATACCGTCAACACGGTTGGGGTTATGGGTAAGGGGATCGCCTTGATGTTCAAGGAAGCTTTTCCTGATAACTTCGCCATCTATGAGGCTGCTTGCAAGGCTGAACAAGTCAAGGTCGGCCACATGTTTGTGGTTGAGCGCAGTGCACTGTTCGGACCGAAATGGGTCATTAACTTCCCGACGAAAAAGCACTGGCGTCATCCGACTAAAATGGAATGGGTTTCGGACGGACTACGAGAGTTGCGTAACATAATAGTGGAAAATCAGATCAAGTCCATTGCTATCCCGCCGCTTGGTTGTGGCAATGGCGGTCTTGACTGGCAAGATGTACGCAAAGAGATTGAACTGGCTCTGTCCGATATAGATGATGTCGAGATATATGTGTATGCCCCAACCGAGAAATATCAGAACGTAGCAAAGAAAGAGGGAGTGGAAAAGCTAACCCCGGCCAGAGCATTGATCGCAGAAATAATCCGTCAATATTGGATTCTCGGCATCGAGTGCACTCTGTTGGAAGTTCAGAAACTGGCATGGTTTATTGAAAGAAGTATTGAAAAATGTGCTTCGGATAACCCGCTTAAACTTCAGTTTGAGGCTAATAAGTTTGGTCCGTATGCCAAGAGACTGGATCATCTGTTGAACGCACTTGATGGAAGCTATTTGCATTGTGATAAGAGGATTGCCGATGCAAGTCCAATGGATGTCATCTGGTTTGAAGATAAGAAAAAAGATCATTTGCAGACTTACCTGAAAAGCGGAGAAGTTAAGCCATATATTAAAGCTCTTGAGATTACATCAAACGTAATAGACGGTTTTGAATCGCCATTGGGAATGGAGCTGCTAGCGACTATAGATTGGTTATTAGTGAAAGAAAACTGTGCTGCTACTGTTGAAAGTGTTAAGAATGGCCTGAAAGCATGGCCGGGTGGTCCGGAAGCGGGCCAACGAAAAATGAAAATCTTCAATGACCGCTTAATCAGTTTGGCCCTTAATCGATTGTCATCTATGCAGGCAGCTTGTTAGCCTGACATCCTATTGTGTCAAATAAGCATCTAAGCTCATTGCCGTCTTTAGGATTAAATTTACTTATATATTTTATTGTTCCATCTATTGATTTTAATACATTTTTATTTTCAAAGTCATGAGCTAATTTGACATAATCTATACCCTCTTCTTTGCATTCCAAGATAATATTTTTTATCATGCTAATTGCAGATGGTGTCACTCGTGGCTTATCACCGGAAACATTGAGGCCAACTACTGTTGATGTCTTATTCCTCGGCGATAAATCAGTTTTTCGATGATTAACTTTAAAACCATTATAAGTAATAGATCCAATCATCGGTTTGATTGCTTCTTCAATATTTATATATCGTCCAGAGAATGTGATATCATCAACCCATCGAGTTCTCGATATGTTGTGACAACTGCAATAATTTAATTGCTGAATATCCAAATCATAAGCAATCCAATTTGCTATAGCAGTGCTAGTTGGAAACCCTTGAGGTAATGCTCCTTCGACAGTTACAAGATCAGTTAACAATCCACAGACTTCACTTTGACATCCCGCCCGTTGAAACAATCGAAATATCTGACCACTTTTTATGTTGGGAAAAAAGTTTTTTAAATCGACCGAGAATACTGCTTCATGCCCACAATGCATTTTAGCTAAATCATTGATTTGTTTACCAGCGACTCCACCAAGGACACCTGGAGGAAAATGACCGCGCAAAAGTCTGCTATTAATTTTTCGTAGTAGTTTTTTATATTTTGGAGAGGTATCAAAAACATCTCGTATTTTTGTTGAATTTCGTTTTTTTTTCTTTTTTGCTGTAATATTTTCCCTTTTGTGCTCGCAAAAGTACTTAAGTTCTTCTATGGAAGAATCGAGTCTTTTAATTAAATATTCAACTCTTGAAATATTTATTTTAAGGGGGAATGTTTTTGGATTTAACACGATGAAGTGTGATTTGATTTCAGGGCTTTCTTTTCAATAGATGATATCAGTTCCTTGAAGTTATCAATCAATAATGCAATTTCAGGATTTGATACTTGTGGTCCATCTTCAACCAGTGAAAAAAATTGAGATAAATTCAAACTGAAATATCTAGCAAACGTCTGAATAAATGAAATTGATGGTTCTCTAGTACCTTGTTCATACATTGATAACAGTGGTGCAGTAATGTTCAGTTTTACTGCCAAATCTTTTTGCTTGATACCTGCTGCTACACGTATCATTTTAATTCGCTTGCCAACTTGTTGCTTTAAATTATTCATAACTCGCTTTCCAGTGAGGTAGCTGAAACAGGAAATAAAGAGATCCTTAATCCAGCTCAACGTATCAAATACTAATTTCAATAGTTGAACTATTTCCAACAGTTTTATCTGGTCAATAGTGGATTTGCTATCAAGATTTACTTCATTGATCAGATCATTCAGCACGCCTCTTACATTCTGAATTTTGCTGGAGTAGCGACTGTTTATTGGTAAAAGCCCTTGGAACTCTGCCAACATTTTGTCGGCTTTTACCAACTCTGCCACGTTTTTTCGTTTATTCATGATCGTTTCACCCCCTTTCTCTTTGAATGCGCTTCTAAAAATAAGGATACCTTGACTCTTTATACTGACAGCCATCTAAATGGCTATGATCCACAACCACGATGCCATACAACACACAACAGCATGCAGCGGCCGGGAAGAACCGTTCAAGGCTAACGGCGAGCAGAAAATGCTCGAACACGGGCTAGAGTTACCCAAGGGGGTGATTTTCATGGCAGATATTTCAAAGAGCGTACAACTTCTACGTGTGGTATGTATATCGGAATATTAAAATCGAGTCAAGCAATAAATTCACATATTGTGAATTTATTCACGACACTTTACTTAAGTCCGTGATCAAGGGTAACCTTTGGGGTCAATTAACATCTGAACATTAACACAAAATTCTCCAGCAATGATTTAAGTTCCGAGGCGATAGTCCGATCAGTTCGTACTTTGTCTGCCAGACACAGGCTGCTCGGCTGAGCGCCGAAACCTCTCGTCTCATTCTTACCTAATGAGTTTTGATAGACCCTTGAGGGCCTTTTTAAACCAGAAAAACAATTTGCACTCAACCCAAACGCTGCCTAAATCATTCAGAATTCCGCTGTCTTGTGGCACAGAAAACGGTAAAAACCTTACGGTAAGCGGGCAAGAGAGGGGTTTGAGAGAGAGGGGAAGGTAAATGCGCCGGAGAAAAAGGAAAAACTGGAGACAACTCAGAGTTTAGGCCGAGCAAACATTAGACAAAATGATGGACCTACCTTTTCCGGCAAACCCCTTGTATATTGGTGCCAAATATGCCACCATACACCACATGAGAAACACCCGGCCGATATCCTGGATCAAAGCGGCGGCTGACGGAGGCTTTACAATGAAAGACGATTTAGAACTGATACGTGGTAGCGGCAACGTCTTCCAGGACTTCGGCCGCCCCAACGCCAACCTGGAGCAGGCGCGGGCGATCCTGGCCGCCGAGATCGTGCGGACCCTGGACGACCGTGGCCTTTCAACTCGCGAGGCCGAACGGCTTACCGGCGTTTCACATTCCGAGTTCTCCCGTATTCGCAACGCGAAAATCGGGCGCTTCACCCTGGACCGCATGATTGCGATTCTGGGCAAGCTGGACGAGGAGGTTGAGGTTAACGTTACTTTCCGTCCTCGTGGCCATGCGGCGCAGGGTCTCGCGGCCGTGCGCGGGTAACGGCCCATGGCGATCATGGCCGGCCGTAAAAACCTTGTCACCGGGGAGGTCTCCCGGCCCTGGAGGCCACCAAGGCGGGAATTTCGCTGACAGTATATAGAATCCGGCACTGTTGGAAGCGATTTAGAGCAGATCAGTGAGCCTGGGAAAGTTCTTCCCTTACAACCCGTCTAAGTGTCTCCTCCAGTACATCTTGAGTAAGATACTGCTTCAAAGCCTCATTGATAAGCGTCTGATAACCACGGTCTCCGGCTTTTGCCTTGAATGCTGCAACCACGCCGGTATCCAGCATGATATTGACCCGCTGTTTCCGGGGTACATCTTTCAGCCCCACTCTGAAACGTGCGGCATCAAGTATTGCCTGCGTTACCTTTGGCTTTTCCGACTCAGATGACATGAATTTCTTTCTCCGTTTCCGTATGTGCCACCGAAGGTAAAATCAATGCCGTGCTTTTTCAGGTTGACCCGACGCTTATTCTCGTCCCACGTGAATATCATAGCACAAGTATACATATAATTATACACATTGCAATGGGTGACATGGGAATTATTTGGACACCATGCCTATCCGGACAAAAAACACCCCGGCAACTAGGAGGGAAAGTCGCCAGGGCAAATGAGGGTTCTTTAGGGAACCCTCGCAATGATTTCTACAGTTTTATTTTACCAGACAGCTTATGCCCTGGCAAGTGTGAAAGATGCCTAACGTTTCGGTATCACACGTAAATATATGGAAAGCATAGCGAATTAGTCGGGGATACGGTTACGGATTGCAACCGGAATGGAAGGTGGGGCATTGTTGCGCCAGGGGGCAGCCGTCGCACAGCGGCCGGGTACGGCAGAAGGTCTTGCACTCCTCCACGATCAGGGCGTGGTACTCGTTGAACAGCAGGGCGTCGCCGGGAAGATGCTCCATGAACAGCAGGCGTGTCGTATCGTAGCCGGCATCGGGCGGCAGCAGGCCCAAACGGTGGAACAGGCGCCGGGTGTAGGCATCGACCACGAAGGTCGGCTTTTCCCCGGCGTACAGCAGGATCGAATCGCAGGTCTCCGGTCCGATGCCGGCTACCTTCAGCAACTCCTTGCGCAACTCGCGCCACTCTCCGTTGAACATAACGTCCAGGGAGCCGCTGTGGCGCTCCCGGAGCCATCCCACGAACCCCTTGATCCTGACGCTCTTGACGTTGAAGTAGCCGGACGGCCGGATCAGTTCCGCCAGACGGCCGGCCGGGGTGGCCTCTATACCCTCGATGGTCAGCACATCGGCTCCCTTCAGGGCGCCGATGGCCTTTTCCACGTTGGTCCAGGCGGTGTTCTGGGTAAGGATCGCCCCGATGCAGACCTCGAAAGGTGTTTCGGCCGGCCACCAGAAGCGGGGGCCGAAGTGCTCCAGCAGCCGGAGAAAGATTTCCTTGAGCTGTTCCCCGGTCGGGGAAAGGGATGCCGCCGTCAGGATCTTCATGGCGCCTGGACCGATGCAGGCAGCCCCTCCGCAAGGGTGGGGTAACGCAACCTGATGCCCAATCTCTCCAGCATGCGGGAATTATCGACCACCCGCGACTCGCTCACGTAGGAGAACATCAAGGGAGACATGGCCCGGCGGGCCTCCTCCAGCGTCACCAGGGGCTGACGGGGCATGCCCAGGGCATCCGCTGCGGCGTTGAAGTAGCTGGTCATGCTGCTTGGATGGCCATCGCTGACGTTTAAGATGTCGCCGTCTCCGCCCTTCTCGGCCGCTGCCAGGCAGACCTGCGCCAGGTCGTCGGCATGGATGCGGTTGCTGGGGCCTGACTCCTCTTCCCGCAGGAGCGGCTGCCCCTGGCTGATCTGCATTAACGGCAGCCGGCCGGGGCCGTAGATGCCGCTGATCCGCAGGATGACCACCGCTGTGCCGTGGGCCGCCCCGAACTCCCGGAAGGCGGCTTCGGCATCAAGCCGCCGCTTGCCCATGGCCGAAGCCGGGGCGGTGGGCGAATCCTCCGTCACCGCGCCGCCACTGGTTTCGCTGTAGACCGAGGTGGCGCTCAGGTAGACGATCTTCGCCGGGGGCGCTGCCAGGGCCAGGCTGGCGCAGAGATTCCTGGCCCGCGTATCGAAAAGTCCGCCGCCGGGTGGCGGCACGCAATACAGCAGCACCCCTCCGGTCGTTGCCTCCAGCATCGGTATTCCGGCCGGATCATCCAACGTGGCAACAACAGTCCTGAAACCCAACTGCTCCAACTCGCCGCCATGCTCCTTTGACCTGACCAGGCAGGTCACCTCGTACCCCGATGAGACGGCCAAGTGGGCGACGCGCCGGCCAATGTAGCCGCAACCGGCAATGAAAATGCTCTTCATGGTTCCTCGCATTTACAGGCTATTTAATAACCAAGGTTGTTCAAAAATAGTCAGATCGGCGCACCCGCAGAATGCCCTGCGGAGGCGTAGCAGGCCTACTCCGCCGAAGCAGCTTTGGCTGCGAAGGCCGGGCGCTACGCCGCACAAAAGGGCTTTCGAGGACGAAGGCCTGATGGCTGTTTTTCAACAACCTCTTATGCTTCAAAACGACTTCGACCAGAGCAGCAACATGCTGTTCCCTGATATGCCGTTTCTGAGTATGCCACTGTCGTAGGAGTATTCCAGGTAGAGCATCGAATCCCAGGGGAATCCGCTGGTAAGCCCCACGGAAAGGACCTGGCCGCGGCTCTGGCGGAATCGCAGGGGTTGGCTGGTGAGCACATCCCGGTTGGCCCAGGCAATGGTCCCCCGCAGATGCAGGTAGAGGAAAAACAAAATCTCCCGCCGATACTCGGCCGTGCCGACAACGTAATCCGACACCGGGAACTGGTTGAACTCTGCGCCGGGATAGGGGACACGGGCAAGGTCGTGGCTCTCGTTGGGAAACGGCCCGCCGATGCGGAATGCCGAGAACCTGTCCAGGTCCTCCTCCACCGTGGTGCCGCCATAGACACTGAATATCATCCGGTCGCGCTCCGAGAGCCCCGGCACCGGGGCTGCAGCTATCAGGTAGCCGGACAGCTTGGCAAATTCCTGGGTCTCATCCTTTTGATAGTCGGCCCCCCCGTAGTTGGCATCCGACCAATGGGCCCGGCTCTGCCACTCCACATCCAGGCCGCCCGCCACCCCCTTGTGCAGCAGCTCCATGATATTGCGGCGCATCCCGTCGTAACGGACACGCACGCGCACACCGTTGGTGGCGGTGTCGGGCGGCAGCCTGACATCCGGCCCGGTGTCAACGGTGCGGGAGGAATAGAGGTAGCCCCCTTCATAGAAAATCTGCAGCCTCAGGTCGTTATCCGACTGAAAAGGCGCGACCGGGAGTCGGTATCCCGCCCCCACCCAGGCAGCGGCCTCCCCCCAGACGATACTGCTGGCCTTGACCTCCGTGCCGCCCACAATCTCCTTCGATGGAAAGGGGATGGTCATATTCTCCAGGTGGGCCAGGAGTTCGAATTTGTCGTATTTCAGGGCGTGGTCCAGCTCGTTGTCAAAGGCGCTGAATACGAGTCGGGTCCGGGAACCGGGGCTTTCCCGCCTCCAGTAGAGCGCGGCCATGGGGAGGGCATCAGAACTGCCCAGGGCAGGCAAAAAGAGCGTTCCGCCCAAGGTCAGCGCCAGGGTATTGCGGCGATCACGGACAGGAATGTCGACGTGGTGTCCCCAAACGCTCTCCGAGCTGGCTTCGCCCGCCAGGGGCGTCTCATAGCGGGGCATAGCGGATGATCGCTCGTCCCCGGACGAAACCGGCTCCTCCCCCCTGGCGCTTCCGCCCCAGGAGACGAGCAGAATGAGCAGATGCCACGCAGCTATGCGGCTCATGAGATGTCGGCAGCCAACGGAGATCATCAATGTCCTCGCGGCACTGGTGTCCCGTGCGGTTTGTCGTGTACGAACTAACCGCACGGGACACTAATATAGCAGGTAGCCGGCAACGGAAAAAGGAAAAAGGCCCCGTGCATGCCACAGGGCCTCGTTATGAAACGACTAGTTTATTACGGTTACTTTGGTTCGTCGTAGGTAAGCGCCGCCAACTTCTGGAAATACGCGAAGCGGTTGGCGGTAAAGACGCTGGCCTTCTTCATCAGTTTGGCCGCAGCGTCGGGATTACTTTTCTGGAGCACCTTCCAGCGATTCTCGCCGTAGGCATACTCTTCGAGGGAGATGGTCGGCGCCTTGCTGTCCAGTTGCAGGGGGTTTTTGCTCTCAGCGGCCAGGGCCGGATTGTAGCGATAGAGCGGCCAGTAGCCGGATTGCACCGCCTTCTTCTGCTCGTCCACGGCAGTGGTCATGTTGATGCCGTGGGCAATGCAGTGGGCGTAAGCGATGATCAGGGACGGCCCGTCGTAGGCCTCGGCCTCCAGCATGGCCTTGACGCACTGGGCCGGGTTGGAGAGGGAAACCGTGGCCACGTAGACCGAACCGTAGGCCATGGCCATCATGCCCAGGTCTTTCTTGGCCACCGATTTGCCGCCGGCCGCAAACTGGGCCACAGCGCCCATCGGGGTGGACTTGGAGGCCTGGCCGCCGGTATTGGAGTAAACCTCCGTGTCCAGCACGATCAGGTTGATGTTCTTGCCCGAAGCAATGACGTGGTCCAGGCCGCCGTAACCGATATCGTAGGCCCAGCCGTCGCCGCCGACGCACCAGACCGACTTCTTCACCAGGTAGTCGGCGATGGGAATCAAGAGCCGCGCGGCCTGCTCCTTGCTTCCTTTCAGGGCCGCCTTCAACTTCTCGACGCGACCGCGCTGTTCCTCGATTCCGGCCTGGGTGGACTGGTCCGCCCCGATGATCTCCCTGATCAGCTTAGTGCTGGAAGAAAAGGCCTTGCTGCCGGCAAGCTCGTTCAGATATTCCAGAGCCGACGTGTTGAACTGGTCCACGGTCAGGCGCATGCCGAAGCCGAACTCGGCATTGTCCTCAAACAGCGAGTTGGACCAGGCCGGACCACGGCCGTCGGCCCGCTGGGCCCAGGGGGTGGTGGGGAGGTTGCCGCCGTAGATCGAGGTGCAGCCGGTGGCGTTGGCGATCAGCATCCGGTCGCCGAACAGTTGGGAGAGCAGCTTCAGGTAGGGCGTCTCGCCGCAGCCGGCACAGGCACCCGAGAACTCGAACAGCGGGCGTACCAACTGGTTGCTGCGCAGTGTCTCCAGTTTGACCTGGGTCGGGTCCACGTCGGGCAGGTTGAGGAAGAAGTCGAAGTTCTCGGCTTCCTGGGCGCGCAGGGGGGGCTGGAAGTGCATGTCCAGCGCCTTGTGGTCGGGATTCTGCTTGTCCTTGGCCGGACAGTTGTAGGCGCAGGCGCCGCAGCCGGTGCAATCCTCGGGGGCCACCTGAACAGTGAGCTTCTTGCCGGCCATCTCGGGGATCTTGCAATCCGCGGACTTGAAGCTAGCCGGGGCGCCCTTGAGCAGCTTGGCGTCATATGCCTTCATGCGCACCACGGCATGGGGGCAGACAAACGAGCAGATGCCGCACTGGATGCAGATCTTCTCGTCCCAGACCGGGATGTCGATAGCGATGTTGCGCTTCTCGTACTGGGAGGTGGCGGTGGGGAAGGTGCCGTCGGCCGGCATCTTGGAGACCGGCAGGTCGTCGCCCAGACCGGCCACGATCACCCCGGTGACCTCCTTGACGAACCTGGGTGCCTTGGCGGAGACGGCGGCGGCCATCCTCAGCTTGCTGGTGGCCTTGGAGGGGACCTTGACCTCGTAGAGGTTGTTCAGGCCGGCGTCCACTGCCTTGTAATTCATCTCCAGCACCTTTTCACCGGCCTTGCCGTAGGACTTCTTGATGGCATCCTTGATGGAGGCGACGGCGGTCTTGAGCGGAATGATGTTGGAGATCTTGAAGAAGGAGGTCTGCATGATCACGTTGATACGGGGTCCCAGACCGATCTCGTTGCCCAGCTTGACGCCATCGATCACGTAGAACTTGAGCTTCCTGTCGACGATCTGCTGCTGTACCTCCTTCGGTATGCGGTCCCACACCTCGTCGTGGCCGAAGGGTGCGTTGAGCAGGAAGGTGGCCCCTTTCTTGGCCTTGGAGAGCATGTCGTATTTCTCCAGGAAGGAGAAGTTGTGGCAGGCCACGAAATCGGCCTCCTGAACCAGGTAGGGGGCGCGAATCGGCTTCTTGCCGAAGCGGAGGTGCGACGTGGTCATGGAGCCGGCCTTCTTGGAGTCGTAGACGAAGTAGGCCTGTGCGTTGTTCTTGGTTTCCTCGCCGATGATCTTGATGGAGTTCTTGTTGGCGCCCACGGTGCCGTCCGACCCGAGGCCGTAGAACATGGCCTGGTAGACACCGTCCATGGGGTTTTTGTAGCTTTTGTCCACCTTCAGGCTGCAATGCGTGACATCCTCCTCGATACCGACCACAAAGTGGTTTTTGGGAGCCTTGTCCTTGAGGTTGTCGAACACGGCCTTGGCCATGGCGGGGTTGAATTCCTTGGAACCGAGGCCGTAGCGGCCGCCGACGATGACCGGGTATCCCTTGAAGGAGAATTTCTTCTCGGCCATGGCCTCGCCGATGGCGGTGCGCACATCCAGGTAGAGCGGCTCTCCCAGGGCGCCCGGCTCTTTGGTGCGGTCGAGCACGGTGATCTTCTTGACAGTCTTGGGCAGGGCCTTGATGAAGGCGTCCAGCGGGAAGGGGCGATAGAGGCGGATCTTGACCACGCCGACCTTTTCACCCTTCTTGACCAGGTTCTCGACGGTTTCCTGGACCACGTCGGCGCCCGAGCCCATCACGACCACCACGCGCTCCGCGTCCTTGGCCCCCGTGTAATCAACCAGCTTGTACTTGCGGCCGGTCAGCTTGGCGAATTTGCCCAGTTCCTCCTGGACGATATCGATACATTTGGGATAGTAGGGATTGACCGTTTCACGCCCCTGGAAGTAAACGTCCGGGTTCTGGGCCGTGCCGCGCATCACCGGACGGTCGGGGCACAGCCCGCGTCCCTTGTGCTCAGCGATCAGCTTGTCGTCCAGCATGGCCCGCATATCGTCGAAGGTAAGTTCCTCGACCTTGAGGACCTCGTGGGAGGTGCGGAAACCGTCGAAAAAGTGCAGGAACGGCAGCCTGGAGCGCAACGTGGCGGACTGGGCTATCATGGCGAAATCCATAGTTTCCTGAACGTTGTTGGAACAGAGCATGGCCCAGCCGGTGGAGCGGCAGGACATGACGTCGGAGTGGTCACCGAAGATCGACAGGGCCTGGGCCGCAATGGCGCGGGCCGAGACGTGGAACACGGTGGAGGTCAGTTCGCCGGCGATCTTGAACATGTTGGGGATCATCAGCAAGAGCCCCTGGCTGGCGGTAAAGGTGGTGGTCAATGCCCCGGCCTGCAATGCTCCGTGGACCGCACCGGCGGCGCCTCCCTCGGACTGCATCTCTACCACGGTGGGGATGTTGCCCCATACGTTCCTCTCGCCGGCGGCGCTCTTGGCGTCGGATATCTCGCCCATCACCGATGACGGGGTGATCGGATAGATGGCAATGACCTCGTTGGTGGCGTGGGCCACGTGGGCAGCGGCGGTATTGCCGTCGATGGTTACCATTTTTCTGCTCATTGGGTTCCTCCTGTTAGTGGTTATCGTGGATATCAGCTCAATCCGAGGCATTATCTCTTTTGCTATTTCCTGAATCCGTGACACCTTTACGGATTCAGGTATTTGATTCATACTAAGCGGATGACGCTACCTACAGCTCGTTTCGCCCCTGGAGCGCCCACTGGACCGTGGCCGCGTCGACGAATTCGATATCGCTCCCCAGCGGTATGCCGTGGGCCAGGCGCGTTACCTTCACCCCGTGCGGCTTGAGCACCTTGGTCAGGTAGAGGGCCGTTGCCTCCCCTTCCACCGTGAAGTTGGTGGCAACGACCACCTCATTGACCCCACCTCGCCCGACCCGCTCCAACAGCTCGGCGATCCGCAGGTCGGAAGGGCCGACTCCCCCCAACGGCGAGATAGCTCCCTCCAGGACATGGTACACACCCTGGAAGGCGTTACTCCGTTCCAGCGCCATCAGATCCTGGGAGTTCTCCACCACGCAGATCGTGCCTGCATCGCGGTTGCCGGCGCAAATGGCGCAGGGGTCATCCTCGGTGACGGCAAAACAGGTGGAACAGGCGTGCACCCTGTTGCGGACCTCTTGAAGGGATTCCGCAAGCGCCGTCAGGTTATGGGGAGCTTTGAGCAGATGGAACGCCAGCCGCAGGGCCGTGCGCTCACCAATACCGGGCAGCTTCTTCAACTCTCCAACCAGGCGCATCAATGAGGAGGATTTTGTTAGCATATTTTCCGACACAAATAAAACATATTTTTAAAATTATAGCATGGGTAAAAAACGTGCTCCCCCGTCACGGAACGGGCCGGCAGACAACCGAATACCCTGGAGGAGCACATAATAACGACCTTTATACCCGCAGTGGCATGGTAACGGACTTTGCCGTATACGCCATCAACTATTAGCCGAACTAAAACTTTTAGTCAAACTAAATATTATGACGGTTGTTACCAATCATCATCGCGACGGACAACGTTCCGAAAAGACTAGAAGAGACCCGGAATGCTCATGCCGCCGGTGATCTTGGACATCTCTTCGGAGATCTCGCCGTGGACCTTTTTCATCGCCTCGTTGACCGCAGCGGTGATGAGATCTTGCAGCATTTCCACATCATTCGGGTCAACGGCTTCCTTTTTTATCGAAAGTGAAATTATTTCGTTCTTGCCGTTGACCTGGACGTTCACCGCCCCGCCGCCGGAGGACGCCTCGGCCGTCCGCTGGCTCGCCTCTTCCTGGAGTTTCGCCATCTTTTGCTGAATCATCTGGGCCTGCTTCATGATGCTTGCCAAACCTTTTGACATCGGTCCCTCCCTGGGTATGAAATGCGTTTAAAACCTGGTTATATGACTCGTTACGCCTTGCGGATCTCCGTAACGGTGCCGCCGAATATCCGCGCCGCCTCACTGATAACCGGATGTTCGGCAACCTCTCGCTTCAGTTCTTCCATCAGGCGTTCATTATCGCTCTTTTTTTTTTCCGCCAGCGACTGGGGAGGCTCGCCGGTTTCGGGCGTGATCGACTTGATCCTGACCACCGTTTCATGCCCGGTAAACTCTTGCGCTAACGCCCGGATCTCGGCAATGAAATCCGCGTCCTGGGCCATATTCAGATAATATCCGACCGGAAAACCGATCTCCATCTGCCCCTGTTCCAGCTTGAGCGGACTGCCGTGTTCCAGCACCGACCCGTTGGCCGGGCGTTTTTCCACGCTGAAAGCCACAAAACGCTCCCAGTCAGCGTAACCTCCTCGCAGCTGCGGCGGTGGGGGCGGCTGTTGCCGGGTCTCTGCGGCCAAACGCGGAGGCTGTTCGCCGCGGGACGGTTCCGGTCGCTCTGCCGGGGCGGCGGGAGTTGCCGGCCGGGCGGCATCCCAGGGGAGGACAGGGGTATGGACCGCCCCGGTTTCGAGCGACTTAAGCTTCTCCAGCACATCCTGGATCGGGATGACCGGCACGAGGGTGGCCGCCTTGAGCAGCGCCATCTCCAGGATCAGGCGGGGGAAGGTGGCATATGCCATCTCAGTTTCCGCCTTCAATAGGAGGGTCAGTCGGCGCTGAATCTCCTGGGCCGAAAAGCCCTCCCCCTGGCGGCGCAGCTCTTCAAGCTCCGCCTCGGCCAGGTCAAGGATCTCTCCGGGACTCTTCACCGAGCGGATCACCAAGAGATTGCGGAAGTGGTCGATCATCTCCTGGCAGAACTGGCGCATGTTGTAGCCGACCCCGTCCACCCGCTTGACGCCCGCCAGTACCCCCTGGGTGTCGCCGGCGAAGACTGCCCCTGAGATGTCGGCCAGCAGGCGGCGATCGACGGCCCCGATCATGGTAGCCACATCCTCGTCGCTGACGCTGTTGCCGCAAAAGGCCAGCACCTGGTCGAAGACCGACAGGGAATCCCGCATGCTGCCGTCGCCTTTGCGGGCGATCATGGCCAGGGCGGCGTCGCTGATGGAGATACCCTCCTCGCCAGCGATAAAGCGCAGGCGCTCGATCAGCTTCGGCAGGAGGATGCGCTTGAAATCGAAACGCTGGCAGCGGGAGAGGATGGTGACCGGAACCTTGTGGGGCTCGGTAGTGGCAAAGATGAACTTCACATGGGCCGGCGGTTCCTCCAGGGTCTTCAGCAGGGCGTTGAAGGCGCTGGTGGAGAGCATGTGGACTTCGTCGATGATGAATATCTTGTAACGACTGTGGGAGGGGAGGTACTTGATGTTGTCGCGCAGGTCGCGGACATCGTCCACGCCGGTATTGGAGGCGCCGTCAATCTCGAAGACATCGGTGGAGGTGCCGTCGGTGATCTCCTTGCAGATCGGGCAGGCGTTGCACGGCTCGGTGGTCATCCCCTGCTCGCAGTTGAGCGTCTTGGCCAGGATGCGGGCCGAGCTGGTCTTGCCGACGCCGCGGGCGCCGGTGAACAGGAAGGCATGGGCCACCCGGCCGGTGTCGATGGCGTTTTGCAGCGTACGACTGACATGCTCCTGGCCGGTCAGCTCTGAGAAGGTCTGGGGACGGTATTTGCGGGCGAGAACAACGTAGGACAAAGGGGCGTTACCTCACAAGGGCTGCGTTCGGAGGTCATGAACCGTGCTGCCTGGTGCCGGCGGGACCGCTCTCAGTACGGCCCGAACCAGGGATCCAAGGCCCGCACAACCTGCTTGCAGGCGCATATGATAGCCGGGCTTACCCACGGCACACGGCGGGAGCCGCTGCCGTTGCTTCCTTCCGGACCTGGCGGAGTTCACGGCCTGCCGTTGCGTGGGGCCCGGCTATCATATGCGCCTGCAAACGGGAACATGCAGAACAGGGTGTTTTCCGGCTGCAAAAAGTGTATAAATATAACATGTCGGCCCGGCTTTGTCAAAACGATTTCACCGGTCCAACAGGGCGGATGCCTTGGGAAAAGAGCGCAGCAAGGGTGAAAAAACAGGCAGTCACATCAGGTGGGTTTTTCAAGTTTTTCCTGCAATAAGGGGATGATAACGACCCTGATCTTGCCCTTGCCCCACAAACCGATCTTTTTGGCAGCCGCGCGGGACAGGTCGATGAAGTTGAAGGATTTTCTGGCGCAACGATCGATGATCGTAACATGCACTTCCTGGTTGGTGGCAGGGTTGACGACCCGCACCAGGGTGCCCAGGGGCAGGCTTTCATGGGCAGCGGTCAGCTTATCGGGGAGATAGCGATGGCCCGAAGTGGTCCTGCGCCCCTCGAAGCGCTTGGCGTAGTAGGAAGCGAACCCTTTCATCGGCTCCAGCGGGCTGCTCTTCAGGATGAGCCCTTCGAGCAACTCCTCCAGCTTGGGCGACTCCGCGCCGTCGGCGACGGCCGGCCTGGCGGCGGCAAGCGCCAGCAGGAGCAGTGCTCCGGCAACAAACAGAGGTAAGGATCTGCGTCCCGTCATAACGAAATCTCCGTACGGCGTTCTATACAATAAAACAAGCGCCGTGTCAAGCACCGGCCAAACCCTGCAGATTGTTAACAATCGTCATGAGGAAGCCGGCATGCAGGGCACAAGTGAACGAGAGAGCGAGGCGTACCTGAGTGTCCTGTACGGTTAATTCATTCCTTGTCATTCCGGTTCTTTTAGCCCCTGGCTGCGTTACGGCTCCTTGGCATAGTCCCGGCTATGCCTACGTCGCCGCGCCTTGCCAGGAACTAAAATTCCTCGGAATGACGGCGGCGAACTAACCGCACAGGACACTGGGGAGCGAGCGGCAACGCCGCAGACCGGCCCCGCAGTAGATTTTCAATTGCCTGTCAGGTATTCGCCGATCCCCTCCCTGAACCCCTTCGGCTCAAACCCAAAGGTCTGCTTCCAGCGGCCGTCGCAGATATTCTCCTCCACCAGCATCTGCAACTGGTCCATGGTGATGGGAAACTGGGGGATTCCCTGCATGACCGGGATGACCAGCTTCATCACCCCCAGCGGCAGGCGGGGCTTGAGCGGCGCAGACCTGCCCATGGCAGCGGCAACGGCATCCAGCAGATCCACATACGTCAGGCGGTCGTTGCCGCACAACTCGTAGCACTGGCCGATGGTCGCGGGCATTTCCAGCGCCAGGGCGAAACAACGGGCCACATCGTCGGCATGGATCGGCTGGACACGGTATGCCCCGCTGCCGATAACCGGCATCGCCGGCGCCATGCGCAGTTGGCGGGCAAGCATGGTAATGAAGGCGTCCTGCGGCCCGAAGATAAGGGAGGGGCGCAGAATGGTCCATTCAAAGCCGCTGTTTCGCACCAGTTCCTCGGCCCGGAACTTGGTCCTGTGATACCGGGAAACGGCATTCGGCCTCGTCCCCAAGGCCGACATCTGCACATAGCGCCGGATGCCGGCCCTTTTGGCGGCGGCCAGCAGGTTGGCCGTAGCCTGCACGTGCAGCCGCTCGAAGGTCACACCTTTCGCAGGGAACTCACGGATGATCCCCACCAGGTTTACCACCGCATCGCACCCGTCAGCCCCCTGCTCGAAGCTCTCCGGGCGGGTGACATCCCCCTCGACC
>JBEKFJ010000038.1:0-16750 GCA_050013355.1 Oryzomonas sp. | reverse complement strand
TTGGGTTAAAAAAGAGCAAAAAAACCGTAATTACACAAACCCGAACAACGAAACAAATTCAAAAAAACGATTGGTGGATCAAATAGGCATCAAATAGGGCATAAATTCAACGACCTGCTAATCCTCAAACGAGTAACTCCAGTAACGGAGAAAGGAACAAACCCATGAAAAAAGAAACCAAGGTGCTTTTTGTCTGTATCCACAACAGCGCCCGCAGCCAGATTGCCGAGGCGTATCTCAAGCAGATCGCCGGCGACCGTTTCGAGGTACAAAGCGCAGGATTTGAGCCGGGCACGCTCAACCCGCTGGCGGTCGAAGTCATGCAGGAGGTGGGTATCGACATCTCCGGCAATAAGACAAAGAGCGTATTCGATTTCTTCAAGCGCGGTGTGCTCTTCGATTATGTCGTTACCGTGTGCGATGCCGCCACTGCCGAGAAGTGCCCCATTTTTCCCGGAATCACCAAGCGGCTCCATTGGAGTTTCGACGACCCTTCCGCAGTACAGGGGACGCACGAAGAGAAACTGGTGGCGGTCCGCAAGATTCGCGACGAGATAAAGACCGCTGTGGAAGTTTTCATTGAACATATTGGCTAATAATTCATTAGGGAATCTGATTCTCAAACGCGAAAACACCTGAATGGAGGTAGGTACTACAACATGAAAAAGAGTATCAAGGTTCTGTTTGTCTGTGTCCACAACAGCGCCCGTAGCCAAATGTCAAAAGCGTTTCTCTCCTATTTGGCAGCCGACCGCTTTGAGGCTCATAGTGCAGGATTTGAGCCGGGTACGCTCAATCCTCTGGCGGTCGAGGTCATGAAAGAAATTGGTATCCATATATCCGGCAATCAGACAAAGAGTGTTTTCGATTTTTTCAAACACGGTGTGCTCTTCGATTATGTCATTACCGTGTGCGATGCCGCCACTGCCGAGAAGTGCCCTATCTTTCCCGGCATCACCAAGCTGCTTCACTGGAGTTTCGACGACCCTTCGGCAGCAGAGGGAACCCATGAAGAGAAACTGGTGGTATTCCGCAAGATTCGCGATGAAATAAAGACCACTGTGGAAGCATTTATTGAAACATATTGAATAACTTTGAAGGAGGGAATGCGGATGAAAAAAGCTTTTGTCGTAACTTTGCACCCTCTGCGTCCACAGGTTGAAGGAAAACATGCCCCCGGCCTGCGTCAGGACGTGCATGTGGTATGCCCTGTGGCAGGGAAAGATGGCGGATATCATAGCCAAAAAACGCCACAGGAGATCTTTCAGCGACCTCTCAAGGATTCGCTACTAGGCTTTGCCGATCCCAAACTGACCATACCGTCGGTCAGATTCTCTGAGAACAAATAAGAAGGAGGACGGAGGGGCGGAAAGATTCCGCCCTTTTGGTTATAAACGATGGATAATGCCATTCTGAACGGGCGACTTTGCGCCCTGCTGAGCAGTATGTACCTCTGCAAACCGACCCGTGAGTCCCTTGCGAGCTGGCGTCAATTGCTCATGGACGAGCCCTTGACCGGAGTTGAAGGACTGAAGGGAGCGCTCGATGCCATAAATCTTGAATCAGAAGAGGAACTCGAAGAACTCCTCTGGGACTACACCCGGCTCTTTATCGGGCCTTACCACCTGCCGTGCCCCCCCTTGGAGTCGGTCTACACTTCGCCAAAGTGACTCATGATGCAGGATGCCTATGACGAGGTTCGGGAGTTCTATTCACTGTTTGGAGTCGAAATCGGCAATGCGGACGTCATGCCGGATCATATCGGGGCCGAGCTGAATTTCCTCGCAATCCTCTTCGACAGGATGGCAAGCGAAACAGGAATTAAAAATCAGTACAAAGGACTGGCCGAAACGTTCCTGATGTTTCATCTGCGCAATTGGGTGCCACGCTTTACGGCAGACATGGAAGAGGCATCAAAGACGAATTTCTACAAAACTCTCGCAAAAAAAACCAGAGAAGCTGTTGCATGACCATAACTCACCTACCAGAAGGAGCTAGACATGGTGAGTATTGAACAGGCACAAAAGACCATTCTGGAATGAATCACACTATTAGAAACTGAAAATATTGGTGGCACTCAAAGATGAGGTGGTCGCTTGTAAAACACTGAAGTACGGTAGGTTGCAGTTATTTGTCAATCGGTATAAAGAACAGACCAGATACCACGACCAATTTTGCCTTGAACATCGATGAACCCAGCCTTGTTACCTGTTCCATATATTGGTCGGGGAAAAACTTGCACGAATCGGGTGAACTTGAATTGCTCACATAAGGCAGTATAATTAAAAAGCTGATGAAATGTGGTTTTCCTGACGGAACGTACTTAAAAAATTATAAATAGTCAGCTGTCTTCCCGGTAGGACAGATCAAGCTGAAACTGGCCGAAGCGATGGACAAGGTCAATAACCACCTCGGTGTTTTTTATAATCAAGTCTGGTTGTCTGCTCAAACACTAATGCAAGAGTGAGCGGCTAAGCCGTTCGGCGTATCGAAGTCATATAAAGCCGGTTGTTCGCCGTCAATCAATGTTAAACCGTGATGATCAACTACCGAGAAAGGACATCGAGATGAAAACAAAGCGCTCTGTGTTACTGGCCGTAACCCTCTTCGCCCTGTTTCACCCATTGCGGGCACTTGCGCAGCAGACCCAGCAGCCGACTGTTCCACAGCAGCCTTCGTGGGATTGGCCAGGTCCGTGGCACATGTGGAGCGGCAGCTGTGGATTCTGGTGGATATTTCCCCTGTTCATGATTTTCATGATCATCATTTGTGTTGCCTTTTGCTTTTTCGGTCACAGATCAGGAGGCAGTCACCATCATTGGGGACCATGGCAGATGATGGACCGACCTGGGCCGGGTCGTTCATGGGGCGATCCAACTTATTCCGCGATACAGATATTGAACGAGCGTTTCGCGAAAGGTGAGATCCAACAGCAAGAATACGAGGAGAAAAAGGCCGCCATCCTCTCGTGTGGGCAGCACAAGTGATTTCAAACCGCATCATTACTTGGGCCGGATCAATTCTGATTGTTAGGAAGCACAAGTGTTGGATGCTGGTGGTGCCCCTGTTATGCTCGACATTGCACCGGATACCCTTGATGACACCTGCGAGAAGATCAATTCAGGCCTGAATGTCGATATTTTTTTGTGGATCAGACGGTTGCCTGACCGGTCTCCTGAGCGGTGAACCAACCGCGCAGGAGACAAGTACCTACGATCCTTACCTGCTGCCCGCCAGCTTGCTCTCCCACCGCCAGGCATCGGCGACTATGGTCCGCAGGTCGTCGTAGCACGGCTGCCAGCCGGTCAGCCGCCTGATCCTGTCGGCTTGCGCCACCAGCGACGCCGGGTCCCCTGGACGGCGCTCCGCCTCCACGACCTTGAAATCCACCCCGCTGACCTCTTTCACCACCTCCAGCACCTCCCGTACGCTGCTTCCCCTGCCATAGCCGACATTCATGGCAATGGGCTCGCCCCCGTTCTCCAGGTACTGCAAGGCACAGAGGTGGGCAGCGGCCAGGTCTTCGATATGGATGTAGTCACGAATGCCGCTGCCGTCCGGGGTCGGGTAATCGGTGCCGTAGATGGCGATGCTCTCCCGTGCCCCCAGGGCGGCCTGGCAGGCCACCTTGATCAGGTGGGTCGCCTCGGGGGTACGCTGCCCCATGCGGGCCTGGGGGTCGGCGCCGGCCACGTTGAAGTAGCGCAGGGCAACGTACTGCATGCCGTGGGCAGCGGAGGTGTCCCGCAGCATCCACTCGCTCATCAGCTTCGAGGTGCCGTAGGGGTTGATCGGCGCCGGGGCGCTCTCCTCTGAGGCCGTGCCGCCGTCGGGAAAGCCGTAGACCGCGGCGGTGCTGGAAAAGATAAAGCGCTGCACGCCGAACTTGGTGCAGGCCTCCAAAAGCCCCAGGGTGTTGCGGGTGTTGTTGCCGTAGTACTTGAGCGGCAGCGAGACCGACTCCGGGGCCACGATGGCGGCGGCGAAGTGCAGGACCGTGGTGAAGCGATGGCGTTCGAAGGCGGCCTCCAGGGCCTGGCGGTCGGCCAGGTCGGCCACGATCACCTCTTCGTCGTGGATCAGGGCATCGCGGAAGCCGGTGGAGAGGTTGTCGTAGACAACGACCCTGCGGCCCGCTTCGCTGAGCTGCCGGACGACATGGCTGCCGATGTAGCCGCAGCCGCCAGTGACGAGGATGGTTTCAGGCATGGAAGGACTCCTTTGTGAATCGTGAACAGTGAATGGTGTAACGCGAATAGTGAATTTTTCCATTCACCATTCACAGATACTTGACGATATTCTTCAGCGCCCGTTGCAGATGTTCGAAACTGTGGGCCTCGATGGTCCAGACGGCATCGGGTGCGTAATGTTTCAACAGGCCGAAGAGCAGGTCGAAGTCGATCTCCCCCTCCCCCAGCGGCAGGTGTTCATCCGCCTGACCGTGGTTGTCGTGGATGTGGCTTTCGGCGATGTACGGGCCGAGCTCGGCAAACCACTCCTCCAACTGTACGGTGGTGAACATGTTCCAGTGCCCCCCGTCGAAGCAGTGTCGAAAGCATGGGTCGGCGATCTCCTCCAGCAGGGCACGCAGGGTGGAGGGTTCCTTTTCGAAGATGTTTTCCACGGCGATGACGGTGTCCAGTTCCCTTGCATGTGGGACGAATTCCCGCCAGAAGTCGGTGCTGTTGTTCAGCCACTCCTGCCTGTTGTCTCCGTAGTGCAGATCATCGAAACCGGGGTGTGCCACGATCACCCTCGGCCGCAGCAGTTCCGCCGCCTTGAACACCTGCTGGAACCGCCGGCGGGTTGCCTCGCGGATGCTGGCATCAAGAGCGCCGGGGTTCAGGTCCATGTAGGGCGAATGGATGGTGGCGGCGAGCCCCGCGGAAAGGAGGGTGCGGGCCTGAACGGCCAGTTCTCTCCAGACCATGCGGTCCAGCGCCTCGGCCGGCAGGTATATCTCGGGGTTGATGCGTTGCTCCACAAGATAGGCCAGGTGTTCGGACAGTCGGGGATAGGGGATGTGGGCGTGGATTTTATTTGTCATGGTCGCTGTGCTCTTTCCGGTGTTGTTTGATGGCCGCATCCGTGGCGGGTCGCGCCACTAGGTCGTCCATCTTGGCGATGGCACCCGGCTCGCCCAGGATGATCAGGGTGTCACCCCCCTCGATCTTGGCCTGGGAGTGGGGGTTGAAGATCATCTTGCCATGGTCCTTTTTGATGCCGACTATGATGACGCCGATCTCCTTGCGGAATCCGGAGCTGACGAGGGTCTCCCCCACAAAGGCGGAGTGGGGAGGGATCGTGATCTCCTCCATCTGCAAGTCCATGTGTTCACTGCCGGTCGCGATCTCGATGAAATCCACCACGTTGGGGCGAAGCACCGACTGGGCCATCCTGCTGCCGCCGATGAGGTAGGGGGAAACCACCTTGTTGGCCCCGGCCCGTTTGAGTTTGATTTCCGAGCCCTCCTCGCCGGAACGGGCCAGGATGTACAGGTCGGGATTGAGGCCTCGGGCGGTGAGGGTGATGTAGACATTCTCGGTATCGGAGGTGACCACAGAGATAAGCCCCTTGGCCCGCTTTATCCCGGCATTGAGCAGGCTTTCATCCAGGGTGGCATCGCCCCTCATGTGCAGGTAGCCTTCTTCCCGGATCTTCTCAAGGGTTTCCCCGTTTTTTTCCACCACGACGAACGGGAGGCCATTGGCCTCGAATTCCCGGCATATCAGCGAGCCGATCCGGCCGAAGCCGCAGATTATGTAATGGTCCCTGAGCGCATCGATCTTTTTCTCCACTTTTTTCCTCCCGATAACCCGCTGAATCTGCCCTTCGAACATGATCTGGGCCAGGCTGCCGACGATGTAGCCCAGGACGCTCACCCCCACCACGATCAGGCACATGGTGAAGACTTTGCCGCCATCGGACAGATCGTGTACCTCCTTGAAGCCAACGGTGCTCAAGGTGATGACTGTCATGTAGAGGGCATCGAGCGGTTGCCACTTCTCGATAGTCATGAAGCCGGCCGTGCCTGCCGATACCAACAGCAGGAGCACCATCACGGATATTTTCAGATGCCGTACAGGGTCCATGAATCTCCTCAAACATCCTATTAAATGCTCTGAAGATTACCCGCAGAGCCCGTAAAATTCAAGGATGATAATTCTTTTCCCATTCACCGGTCGAGGTGTGCCCCATGCCGAAACCGGATCAAAATTATTTTTTTGTGATAATAAACACGCAATAAACTGCAATAACGGAAGGTTACGGTTGACAAATGCTGCATACTGTATACAATACATAAAAAATTTGCGGAGCCCCATTATTCATGAAAAAGCCGATGGAAAAGCACCTCACCCTGCGGGAAAAGATACTGGAAAACATCCGTGATGCCATTATATCCGGAGCGATCAAGGCTGGCAGCAGGGTTTCGGAGCCCGACCTGGCTGAACGCTACGGCATCAGCCGGACCCCCATCCGCGAGGCCTTCCGCCAACTGGAATCGGAAGGGTATCTGACGGTCATTCCCCGCAGAGGGGCGGTGGTCAGCGTGTTCAGCGAAAAGGATGTGGAAGAGTTCTACGCCATAAAGAGCATCCTCGAAGGGTATGCCGCGCGGCGAGCCTGCGAGAAGTTGACCGCCAAGGAGTTGGACCGGCTGCAAGCCATCAATGATCGCTTGGCCGACTTGGCGTCGCATAACGACATCAAGGCATTTTTCAAGATCCATAACGATTTTCACGACGTCTTCATCAAGGCTGCCGACAATGAAAAGCTCCGGGAACTGATCAGCAGTCTGGTGACGCGTTTCCAGCGTCTGCGCCTGATGTCGATCTCCCTGCCCGGTCGCATGGACATCTCGGTTCAGGAGCACGAAAAGATCATAGAGGCCTTCCGCCGGAAGGATTCGGAGACCGCCGAGATGCTGGTGCGCAAGAATGCCGAGTACGGCGGCAAGGTGCTCATGGATTGCGGCGGCATTGCTGCTTCTCAAGTCACGGTGATGCAGATGGATCTTTGATCGGAGCACTTCCGGCGGTCGGTACCCGGCAATAAAGCCTGTGAGCCTTCGCTGATGTCCAGCCATATGGCTATCTTTGTGTTCCTTGCCGACCCGTGATTTTTTTTGCGCTTTCCCCATTTGTATGGTTTAATCAACCCCGTCTCTAGTCAGTTTTCATTCGGAAACGGCCCTTTTCCGCCATGGCGGCGTCAATCTTCGGGCTTGCTTGTGCGGCGTACCGATGTACGCCTCCGCACAATCCCTTGATTTCCTGGCCATGACAAAAAATTGCTCGTTTCCGAATAGAAAACAACTAGTTTCTCATCCGGAGTTTCCGGATGGAAACTAGTCAAGATATCGCGTTTGTTTCCCTGGTTTATCAACAATACCGTGATACAATATCAAAATAACGATCAGGATCGCCATCGTGCACCAAGGGATATTGAGGCAGATACCGAAGGTTGACCGTATCCTGGCATGGGAGCGGATGGCCGTGCTCGTGGCTTCCCACCCGCGCCCGGAACTGCTGGAAGCCATACGTCCGGTGCTGGAACGGTTGCGCGCCGCCGTCCGCAGCGGAGCATCCTGCGACCTTTCCGAGGAGCATATCGTCTCCCTGGTGAGCGCCGAACTCGATCAACGCGGCGCGCCCAGCCTGCGCAACGTGGTCAATGGGTCAGGCGTGGTGATCCACACCAACCTGGGGCGCTCGCCCCTGGCCGACGATGCCGAGGAGGCCATCCGGAGGACCTCCCGCGGTTATTCAAACCTTGAGTTCGACCTCTCCACGGGCGAGCGGGGCACGCGCTACGTCCACGTGGAGGGGCTGATCTGCGAGCTGACTGGCGCCGAGGCGGCCCTGGTGGTCAACAACAATGCCGCCGCGGTCATCCTGGCCTTGTCATCCCTGGCCCAAGGGCGGGACGTGATCGTCTCCCGTGGGGAACTGGTGGAGATTGGCGGCTCCTTCCGCATCCCCGAGGTAATGCTTCAGAGCGGGGCACATCTCGTGGAGGTCGGTGCGACCAACCGCACCCACGCCCGGGACTACCGCGAAGCGATCAACGATGCCACGGCGCTGCTGCTCAAGGTGCATACCAGCAACTTCGCCGTGGTCGGCTTTACCGCCGAGGTTACGGTGGAAGAGATGTCGGTCCTGGGGCGCGAGGCCGGGGTTCTGGTCATGGTGGATGCCGGCAGCGGCTGCCTGATCGACCTGTCTGCCTACGGGATTGCCGGCGAACCGACCGTGCGCCGCTACTTGGACGGGGGCGCCGATTTGGTGACCTTCAGCGGCGACAAGTTGCTGGGCGGCCCCCAGGCCGGGATCATTGCCGGGCGGCGGGACCTGGTGGCGCCGATGAAGCGCCACCCCCTCCTGCGCGCCTTGCGGATGGACAAGCTCTCCCTGGCGGCGCTGGAGGCCACGTTGCGGCTCTACCGCGACGAGCGGCGTGCGGTACGTGAAATCCCGACGCTCTGCATGCTTACGGCGCCCCCGGCCGATGTATCGCGGCGGGCCGACCGCATCCTCGGGATGCTGCGCCGGCGTCTTCCCAAAGCCGTCACGCTGCTGAAACACCAGGGTGAATCGAGCGCCGGCGGAGGATCGCTTCCCCTGCTCCGCCTGCCCACAAGCCTCATCGAGGTGCGTATCGGCGGCGCATCAGCGCAGCAGATCGAACAGAGCCTACGCCAGGTATCGACCCCGGTCGTCGGCCGCATTCAGCGGGATCGGTTTCTGCTTGATGTCCGCACTATCTTAGACCATGACCTTCCCGGCTTGGCGCTATCACTCGGTGAGACGGCGGCATCATTGACAGGGGGAGAGCAGTGACCCATTCCAGATCCTTTGCCTTGATTCCGGCAGCCGGCATGGGCAAGCGCATGGGCGCCTCCATCAACAAGCAATACCTGCATCTGGCGGGAATGCCGATCGTGGCCCGTACCATCTCCGTATTCGAAGATGCCCCCTTTATCGACGGCATCTTTCTGGTTATCCCGGCCGACGAGATTCCCTACTGCCGCGAACATGTGGTTGAGGCCCATGGTTTCCGCAAGGTGCTGGAGATCGTGCCCGGCGGAAGAGAACGCCAGAATTCCGTCATGAACGGGTTGCGGGCGATCCAGCAACGTCAGGCGGGGGAGCATGACGTGGTGCTGATACACGACGGGGTCAGGCCGCTCATCAGCCAGGAACTGCTGCGGGAGTCCATTGAGGTGGCCAGCGGCTGCGCCGGCGCCCTGGTAGCGGTTCCGGCCAAGGACACCATCAAAACGGTCCGGGACGGGCTCGTCATCGCCACCCCGGATCGTGACACCCTCTGGCAGGCCCAGACGCCCCAGGTTTTCCGGTTCGGGATTATTTTCGCAGCCCATCAGGCAGCGGAACAGGATGGATTCATGGGGACCGACGACGCTTCCCTGGTTGAACGGCTCGGCGGGGCGGTCCGCATTGTACGTGGAGACTATCGCAACATCAAAATCACAACACCCGAAGACATTGTCCTGGCCGAGGCGTTCCTTGCCGGCGGCGGGCAGAATGGAGTTCTTTGATGGCCGCACAACAACCTGTTGAAAAGATTTTGGTGGTGGGCGACCAAGCCGACATTGCCCGGCTGATCGTGCTGCAACTGCAGGAAGCGGGCTTTGCGGCTACCTGGGTTGGGGATGGCGAGGCGGCCATCGCCGCCCTGGATGGGGAGGACTTCTCGCTGGCGCTGCTGGATATCATGCTGCCCAAGGCCAATGGGATCGAAGTGCTCAGCCATATTCGAGAATCCGGAAAGAACACGGCGGTCATCATGATGACCGCCCGTGGCAACGAAACCCAGGCAGTGGAGTGCATGAAGGCCGGGGTTGCCGATTACCTCTCCAAGCCCTTTGCAGCGGACGACATGCTCCAACGGGTCATGCGCGCCATCGCCAACCGGCGCGTGCTGCTGGAAAAACAGTGCCTTGAACAGGAGAAGGATGATCTCGTCTCCATGCTCTCCCACGATATGAAAAATCCCCTGACCGCCGTGATCGGATCCATCGACATCATAAGGGAGGGACGGCTGGGGTCGGTGAATGAAGAACAGGCGGAATATCTCCACGCTGCCATCGACAGTTGTAATGAAGTCATCGCAATGATCGACAACCTGCTGGACATCCACCGCTTCGAGGCGGGCCGGATGCAGATAAAAATCGCCGAGTACGGCGCCACGGAAATCCTGCGAGCGGTTACCCGGCGTTTCACGAGGATTGCCGAACATGACGGGATCAGGTTGAAAGAACGGCTTTCGCACGAAACGCCGAAGATCGCCGTTGATAAAAATGCCTTCAGTCGGGTTATCGCCAACCTGCTGGCAAATGCCGTCAAATTTACCCCCGAGGGGGGCGAGATCGTTGTTTCCTGCCGCTGCCTGAAAGACACCGAATTGCCGTGGGCGCGCCTTCCTGCCTATGTGACGCTGCCCGACGGCTTTGTTGAGCAGGGCTGTCACGTGCGTGTGAGCATTCGTGACACCGGCAGCGGTATTTCGGCCGATGATCTCGGCCGCATCTTCGAGCGTCAGGTCCTGTCTCGCAGCGGCGTCGGACGTGAACGGGGCGGGTCGGGGCTGGGGCTGGCCTTCTGCAAGATGGCGGTGGAGAGCTGTGGCGGGATCTTCTGGGCGGAGAGCGAGGGGGGAGATGGAAGCGAGTTCATCATCCTTTTGCCTTGCAGTTTAAACGGTACGGAGTGTAGTGGACAATGAACAACAAAGAACGTTTCGCGACATGTTTCAGGGGTGTACTGGTAGTGGCAGTAGCGATGTTGTTGTGCGCCGGGGCGGCGACCGCCTCGGATATCGATTTCAGCAAGGCGATCGTCATCGGCTCCGGCCCTAAGCAGGTTGTGGAGTTTACCGATCCCGACTGCCCCTTCTGTCGCAAGGCTGCGAAGTACTTTGAGGGGCGAAGCGACATAACCCAGTACATCTTCTTCTGGCCGCTTCCCCGTCACCCCAAGGCCAGGGAAAAAGCACAATTTGTCCTATCCCAACACGACAAGGTCAAGGCCTACCATGACGTCATGTCAGGCAAGCTGGACAGCCAACAGGCCTTTGCCATTACGCCCGCCGGGATAAAGCTGCAGGAAGAGCAGTTCGAGACTGCCAAGAGGAACAAGGTCATATCCACTCCGACCTTCATGCTGTTCGGCAGGATTATAGTAGGCTTTGACCAGAAGAAGATCGAAGAGGCGCTGGGTAAGTAGATTATTGGATTTCAACGGCTGGACACGTTAACGGGAGCAGGCTTACGGCCTGCTCCCGTTTTTTGTGGTAGATATTGAAGACATTGCCACAGAGCCACAAAGGCTCGGAGAAAATTACCAGTAGCATCGATAGAGAAGACAAAAAGCCCCAATAAATATTTTTCTTATTTTTTGTTCTTTTATCCCAAGAGCTTTTGTATTTCTCATGTTTTTCCTCTGTGTCTCAGTGTCTCTGTGGCGATACGTTTTTCGCGCAGCTTTAAAACTCCGCCGGCATGGCCTTGACCTGTTTCGCCGTAAACACCGGGCCGTCCTTGCAGACATAGACATTGCCCACGTTGCAGCGGCCGCATTTGCCCAGGCCGCACTTCATACGGTTCTCAAGGGTGGTGTAGACCTGCTCGTCCGTAAAGCCCAGCTTTTCCAACACCGGCAGGGTGAATTTGATCATGATCGGCGGCCCGCATACCAGGGCAATGGTGTTCTCCGCGCTTGGTGCCGTTTCTTCCAGGATGGTTGGCACGAAACCGACCTTGCCGTCCCATCCTGCTCCGTTGCCGCCCGGATCGACGGTCTTCACCAACCGCACGTCGCCGCGTTGCTGCCATTCCTGCAATTCCCGCTTGTAGACCAGGTCCGCCTCGGTGCGGGCGCCGTAGACGATGGTGATGTCGCCGAACCGGTCTCGCCAGTCCAGGCAGTTCCAGATCAGGGTGCGTAGCGGCGGCAGGGCGATGCCGCCTGCCACAAAGACCAGATTCTTGCCGAAGAACTCCTCGATGGGGAAGGAGTTGCCGTAGGGGCCGCGTACCCCCATGGTGTCGCCCGGCTCCAGGCATCGCAGGGCTTCGGTCACCCGGCCGACGGCCCGAAAACAGCACTCTATGGAGCCTTTGCGGGTCGGCGAGGAAGCGATACAGAATGTGGACTCGCCGGCGCCGAAGGCGGAATACTCGGCAAACTGCCCGGCCCGGAAGGCAAAACCGTCCCTGATCGCCTCGTCCTGAAATACCAGCCGCAGGGTGCGCACATCCGGCGTCTCGTCGATGACCTCTTCGACAGTGGCCAGGTGGGGAAGGTAGATGTTCTTGTTGTGATCACACATGTTGGAAACCTTTTTTTGCCACAGAGCCACGGAGGCTCAGAGAAAGGCGGGAGAAAACAAAAACATTTTGAGGAAAACAAAAGTCTAATACATTCATCGTTTGTAACTCACAACAACTTTGTTTTTCTTCAATGTTTGCCTTTGAATTTCTCCGTGTCTCTGTGGCTTAGTGGCAGATAATGACGTTTAAGATTATGATGTTTGTAGTGTTGCCGCCATCTCCGTGAATGCCTGCCCTTTGACCTTCAGTTCCACCGGCCGGTTGTTGTCGCCGAAGCCGATGGTGATGACGCCGCCCACCATCTGGTGCTCCATCTCGGCGAACAGGACTGCCGCCGGATCGACCAGCAGGTTGCCGGATTGTACGAAGCCCCGCCCACGGAGCGCTGCCACGAACGCCTCCTGCTCCACCTTGGATACCTTCTTGAAGAGCTGCTTCCTGACCACCTCGCCGCCGAACCATACATCCATCATGCGTGTGGTGTCCGAAACCAGCGGGTTGTCTTCAGGGGTGGTCATCTGGGCGGCGATGACGTGCTGTATGTTGATGAATCGTTCCATATTAAACCTCATTTTTGCCACAGAGACACAGAGACACAGAGGAAAAACTAGAGAAAAACTAAGCAAACAATCTTTTGGGTTAAACCAAAGGCAGAAAATCTTCTTTGTGAGTAAACCATAAAAGCTCTGTGTTTTGTTTTCCCCTCGTTTTGGACTTTGCCGTTCTCTGTGTCTCCGTGGCAGACGTTCTTCTTTTTATTTTTTACTGATATCCGAAACAATCGCAGCGATGTCGATCCCCACCGGGCAGAACCGGATACACCTGCCGCAGCCGCTGCACAGCGTCTGGCCGAACTTATCGTCGTAGTATTTGAACTTGTGCATGATCCGGTTGCGATAGCGCTTGGGCTGGAGGTCGCGCGGGTTATGTCCCGAGGCGTGGTGGGTGAACTTCCAGAAACCGCAGGCATCCCAGTTCTTGCGGCGCCTGCCGCTCTTCTCGGTCCCCTCGTCCACGATGTCGAAGCAGTGGCAGGCCGGGCAGAGGAAGGCGCAGGCCCCGCAGCCGACGCAGCGAACGGCTATGCTGTCCCAGGCCGGGTCTTCGAAATGATCGTCCAGCCAAGCCTTGACCTTTTTCAGGTCGAACCTCTCTGTCTGCGGTTCGGCCAGGGGGAGTGTCTTTGAGCCGCTCGGCTCGGCGAACAGCTCCCGGTTAGCGTTGACCAGTGCCTCCCCCTTTTCCGTGAAGGTTTCGCAGGTGTAGCCGCCCCCTTCCTGGGGGGTCAGGAACAGGTCGCTCCCCTTGGGGTCGGCCGGGGAGAGCCCCACGGCGGTGCAGAAACAGGCGTCATCGGCCTTTGTGCAGGCCAGGCCGACTATGGTGGTCTTCCTGCGGCGCTCCAGGAAGAATTCGTCCTTGTAGTCCCAGGAAAAGACCGCGTCCAATACCGGGATCGCGGCGGCGTCGCAGGGACGCACCCCCACCAGCACCGTTTCCGGGAAGCTCGCGGGGGTCACGTCCGTCAGAGTGACCTGCTGTCCCTCCTTGACGTAGGACATGATGTCCTCGCAGACCGGGAAAAATGCCTCCTTGGCCGAGCGGCGGGGCAACTGGTCGATAACAATCTCGCCAGCGTTGGCCAGGGGTTCATAGAGCACGGTGCCGGTATTTAGGCGCGGAGCCACGACACGCTTGCCTTCAGCGATTAACTTATCCAGCAGGCAGCCCAGGTTTTGTTGAGAGATGAATTTCTGCATAAGAACCTTTAGATCTTGCCACGGAGCCACAGAGACACGGAGAAAAGCGAGTAAAACAAAAGATTGGGTTTTAAGTTTGAGTCTCTTCTGTTTTGCCTTTGACGTTCTCAGTGTCTCTGTGGCTCCGTGGCAAATGGTTATTTTATAAAACTCTGGTCATCCTTCTCGTCGTACGTCGCCAGGGGCCCCTTTTCCCGCACTTCGAACCCGGCCTCGTGGTCGAACAGCTCCTTCAACTCCTTGGCCATCTTGCGGTTCAAGAGGTTGAGCGGGATGTCCATGGGGCAGACCCGCTCGCACTCGGCGCAGCCGGCACAGCGGCCGGCAAGGTGCATGGCCCTGACCACATGCCAGGCGAAGTTGCCGGCGGGACGGGGGGTGCTTTCCACCATCTGGGGCTTGTTGCGGTCGCACAGGCACTGTTCGCAGAAGCAGAAGGGACAGACCTGGCGGCAGGCGTAGCATTTGATGCACTTCTTGAACTGCCCTTTCCAGTAAGCCCAGCGCTCGGCCGGGGTCAAGGCCTCCAGGCGCGCGATCTCGGCGGCATACTTCTTCTCCAGATCCGGTGTGATCGGGGAAGTGACCGGCGGTGTGTAGTCGCACCCCAGGGGCAAGCGCTCTCCGCATTCGCGGCACTTGGGGGCGATGGTGTCGGAGGTGAGCGCGGTATCGGGCTGGATGGTTGATGTCAGCACCCCGGCGCAGGGAACACCTATCAGGTACAGGTCCTCCCGCTTCAGCTGCGATTCCCCCATCAGCCCCACCAGGGCCTTCAGGTCGCATCCCTTGACCACGATGCCGATCTTTCCGCTTTTCGGAATCTCTTTCTTTGCCTTGGTCAGATAGACGGCCAAGTTGTTGACGCAGGCGGCCGAGAAGATCAGTTTGCCGGTATCGTCTGCCTGAGTAATGACGACCGGTTGGGCCGAGCCCCTGCGGCGGGCGGCAGAGTAACCGACCACGGCGGAGACGCTGCCTTCCAACAGGATACGTCGCGCTTCGCCTTGTATGGCCTCGGTGACGGCGGCGTAGATGGATGTATCGATGGATTGAGTCATATCATTAAACCTTTTGCCACAGAGTCACAGAGACTCAGAGGAAAGCAAAAACAGAGAAAATCAACCATTTTTTTGTAATGCCAAAGGCTAATAACAGTAGTGTATGTCTGCAAAGCCTCTCCTCTCTCGTTTCTTGCCTGATCTTCTCTGTTGTCTCTGTGGCTCCGTGGCAGATGTCGAATTTATTAGATGGAATCGTATGCCTCTTGCAACTCCGGTGTGTCGATGGCCCCGGACCACTGCTCCTCCAGGGCCAGTTCCTTGAACTCCTTCATCGGCCCCATGCCCCTGACCCGTTCGGTCAGGTCGGTGACCACCTCGACCCATTTGCCCCCCTCGGCGGCCGAGACCCAGGAAAATTGCAGGCGGTCCAGATCAACCCCCACGAACTCCAGGAGCTTTCTGAAGGCGGCAAACCTGCGGCGGGCGTGGAAGTTGCCGGCGATATAGTGGCAATCGCCTGGGTGGCAGCCGGACACCAGGACGCCGTCCGCCCCCTGCTGGAATGCCTTGAGGATGAAGACCGGATCGATGCGCCCGGTGCAGGGGAACTTGAGCACCCGCACGTTGGCCGGGTACTGCATGCGGCTGGTGCCGGCCAGGTCGGCCCCGGCATAGGTGCACCAGGTGCAGACAAAGGCGATGATCTTCGGTTCAAACGCGTGTTTATCTTTATGATGCATTTTATAATCCTTAAGCGGTTTGCCACAGAGACACAGAGTAAATTCAAAGGCAAAAAACGAGGGGGAAAAGCAAAAGGCATTGAAGAGTTACCCTACTGTTTTTTTTGGCTTTACCCCAAAAAAATTGGTTTCTCTGTTTTGCTTTTCCTCTGAGTCTCTGTGTCTCTGTGGCAGATTAAAGTTTTTACAAAGATTCAATCATGGCAACGATCTGCTCATCGGTATACCCATCCAACTCAACCGATTTCGACGGGCAGGTGGCTTGGCAGGTGCCGCAGCCGCCGCAGACGCCGGGGTTGACGTAGGCCACCACCTTGACCAGGTTGCCCTGGCGGTCGCGGATCTCTTTCTCTTCCACCGCACCGTAGGCACAGACCTTCTTGCAGTAGAAGCAGCCGACGCACCCGGCTTCCCTGACCCTGGCCACGATCGGCTCCCGCTCCAGCTTGTCCTTGGCAAAGAGGGTCATGACCTTGGCCGCGGCGGCCGAGGCCTGGCTGACGGTTTCGGGGATATCCTTGGGCCCCTGGCAGGCGCCGGCCAGGTAGATGCCGGCCGTGGCGCACTCCACCGGGCGCAGCTTGGCGTGGGCCTCGGAGTAGAAATGGTACTTGTCGTAGGAGATGCCCAGTTTCTGAGCCAGGGTGTCGGCGCCCTTTTGGGGCTGCACGGCCGTGGCCAGCACCACCATGTCGGCCTCGATCTCGACCTGCACGCCCACGGCGATGTCGCTCCCCATGACCACGATCTTGTCCCCCTTCTGATAGAGGCGCGAGACCATGCCCCTGATGTAGACCGCCTCTTCCTCTTCGATGGAACGGCGCCAGAATTCGTCGTAGCTCTTGCCCGGCGTGCGGGCGTCCATGAAAAAGACGTAGGCTTGGCCGTCATGTA
>JBEKFJ010000037.1:0-23465 GCA_050013355.1 Oryzomonas sp. | reverse complement strand
TCAGCACGTTCCTCCCGGCTTCGTGCCGACCCAGGATAAACAGTACCTGGTGAGCTTTGCCCAACTGCCGGATGGCGCCACTCTGGAGCGCACGGAAGGGGTCATCCGCACCATGTCGGACATCGCCCTGAAGGAACCGGGGGTGGAGAGCGCCGTGGCCTTCCCCGGTCTCTCCATCAACGGCTTCATCAACAGCCCCACGGCAGGGATCGTCTTCGTGACCCTCAAGCCGTTCGAGGAGCGCAAAGCCAAGGCCCTGTCCGGCTTTGCCATCTCACAGAAGCTGCAACAGAAATTCAACGGGGTGAGCGACGCCTTTATTGCTATCTTCCCCCCGCCGCCGGTGCAGGGGCTCGGCACCATCAGCGGCTTCAAGCTCCAGGTGGAGGACCGGACCGACCAGGGGTATGAGGCTCTGGACCGGGCCATGAAGGCGGTGCAGGCCCAGGCGGCCAAAACGCCGGAGCTGGCGGGGGTATTCTCCAGCTACAAAATCAGCTCGCCACAGCTCTACGCCGACTTGGACCGCACCAAGGCCGCCCAGTTGGGGGTGGATGTGCAGGACGTGTTCGACACCATGCAGATTTACCTGGGGTCGCTGTACGTCAACGACTTCAACAAGTTCGGCCGAACCTACCAGGTCATCGCCCAGGCGGACAAGCAATTCCGCTCCAAGCCGAGCGACATAATAAAGCTTCAGACTAAGAACTTCGAGGGGCGCATGGTGCAACTCGGCTCCATCCTCCAGGTGTCCGAAACCACCGGGCCGGACAGCGCCATGCGGTACAACGCCTTCCGCTCCGCCGACCTGAACGGCGCCCCCGCCCCCGGCTACTCCACCGGCCAGGCCCAGTCGGCCATCACGCGGATACTCAACGCCAGCCTCCCTAGGGGGATGGGGTTCGAGTGGACCGAGCTGACCTACCAGCAGATCCTGTCCGGCAACACGGCTCTCCTGGTGTTCCCCCTCTGCGTGCTGCTGGTCTTCCTGGTCCTGTCGGCCCAGTATGAGAGCCTGTTCCTCCCCATGGCCATCATCCTGATCGTGCCCATGTGCCTGCTGTCGGCGATCACCGGGGTCTGGCTTACCCACGGCGACAACGACCTGTTCACCCAGATCGGCCTGTTCGTCCTCATTGGCTTGGCGTGCAAGAACGCTATCCTGATCGTGGAATACGCCCGGGACCTGGAACTCCAGGGGCAGACCACCACGGCCGCGGCCGTCGAGGCCGCCCACCTGCGGCTGCGGCCGATCCTCATGACGTCCTTTGCCTTCATCATGGGGGTGGTGCCACTGGTGTTCTCGTCGGGCGCAGGCGCCGAAATGCGCCACGCCATGGGGATCGCCGTCTTCTCCGGCATGCTGGGGGTCACCTTCTTCGGCCTGTTCCTGACGCCGGTGTTCTACGTGCTGATGCGCACCCTGGAGAAACGCATCACGAAAACAGAAGAGGTACACCATCATGCATGATCCCAAACCAACTGCCATACTGTTGGCCCTGAGCGCCGTCCTGCTGTTGGCGGCGTGCAGCGCCTCTCCCCTGGGGCTCCAGTCCTCCGGGATCGTCTCCCCTATTTCCTGGAACCGTCTCACCGGGGCGGATAATACCGCTCCCCTGGCTGAAAGCCCCGGCGCCGAGGTGGACCACGCCTGGTGGACCCGCTTCAATGACCCGGCCCTGGATGCCCTGGTAGCGGAGGCCCTGGCCAACAACAAGAGTCTCCAGATCGCCAAGGCGCGCGTGGAAGAGGCGCGGGCCGGACGCAGCGCAGCCCGGTCCCGGATGTTCCCCCAGGTAAACGGGGTCGCCAGTGCCCAGCGGGGCAATCAGGGGTATTTCACCACCAACCAGACCGTCTGGATCGCCGGGGCCGATGTGGAGGCATCCTGGGAGGTGGATCTGTTCGGCCGCAACCGGGCCCGCACGGCTGAGGCAGCGGCCATCATGGAGTCCAGCGAGGCAGGCCGGCAGGCGGTCAGGGTAGGCCTTCTGGCCGAGGTGGCCCGCAATTACTTCGACCTGCGCAATTATGAGCGCCAACTTCAGTTGACCAGGCGGAACCTGAAGACCCAGAAGAAGACCCTGGAGCTGGTCCAGGCGCAACTCCAGTGGGCCATGGCGAGCGACTTCGACGTGCAGCGGGCCGGAGCCCAGGTCTCCACCACCGAGGCGCTCATCCCCTCCCTGGAAACGGCCTACGATGCCGCACTCAACCGCCTGAACGTCCTTATGGGCTACCCGCCGGGTACCAAGGACGCCCTGCTCAAAGGCGCCCAGAAGCTCACCCCCCTGGACCACCGCATCCTGATCGCGGCCCCAGCCAAGGTCCTGGCTGAGCGGCCGGACGTGCGGGCCGCCGAGCGCCGTTTTGCCGCTGCCATCTCGGCCAAGACCGCCGCCAGGGCGGAGCTGTTTCCCGACATCTCCCTGACCGCCCTGTTCGGCGTCCAGACCACGACCCCCTTCGGGTCCACCCCTTGGGGAGTGGGGGTCAACCTCATACAACCGATCCTGAATTTCGGGCGGATCGAGGCCCAGATCGACGCGGCGGATGCCCAGCAGCGCCAGGCCTTCCTCAATTACCAGCAGACCGTGCTGGAGGCACTGGAGAACATGGAAAACGCCCTGTCCGGCTATCTCCACGAGACCATGCGCAATGCCGCGCTTACCACCGGGGTCGGCCAGAACCGCCGTGCGTCCGATCTGGCCTTGCAACAGTACACCAACGGCTATACCGGCCTTTTGGACGTGCTGGTGGCCGTGCGCAACCTGCTCGACGCCGAGTCTAACCTAGCCGCCTCGGACGCCAGCCTCAGGAACGACCTGGTGAATATCTACGCCGCTGCCGGCGGGGGGTGGAGAGAATAGGCCCTGCTTGATAATACAACATATGCTCACCTCAAAAAGGAGAAATATCATGTCCAAAAAACTGGATGGAAAAGTAGCGGTAATCACCGGAGGCACTAGCGGTATCGGCCTTTGACCGGCGCCTGAGCCTGCGGATTCATTTGCTCTTATCAGTAAATTAAGGTATTGTATTTTCCCACTGACACTCGTCCGCCATTTTTATGGTGACCATATCTTTTGTCAAGTGACCATAATATTTGGCGAGTGACCATAACATTTGGCATTTCACAACCTAAAGGAGCACGAACATGGCAAGCCTGAACAAGGTCATGCTGATAGGAAATCTGGGCAAGGACCCGGAGGTGCGGTATACCCCGGCCGGGGTTGCCGTTGCCAGCTTTAACCTGGCGACCAGCGAGCGCTTCAAGAACAAGAGCGGCGAATGGGAAGAGCGCACCGAATGGCACCGGGTCACCCTCTGGTCGAAGCTGGCCGAGATCGCCGGCGAATACCTCGCCAAAGGCAAGACCGTCTACATCGAGGGGCGCCTGCAAACCCGCAAGTGGCAGGACAACAGCGGCAACGAACGCTACACCACCGAGATCGTGGGCGAAAAGATGCAGATGCTCTCGCCCAAGGGCGAAACACGCCGGGGCGGCGACACGACCTCGGAACCGGCAAACGGCGGTGGATACGAGGAGCCGCCCTTTCAGGATGATGATATTCCGTTTTAGAGAAGGTATTACGCAGTTTGTAAACTATGAGCCATAAGCTATTGAGCCTATGGCTTTTTTAGTGTACATTAATTTAAATTTCAATAAGGGGCCGCGAGCTCTCTAATGCAAATAGAATGAGCGAGGACATTTATGTTTGGGCACTTCTGACATCAAAAGGATACCGCCATGCCATTCAATACGAGCCTCAAGGCTAAGATATCCCTGATCTTCACCCTCCTGGGGATGACGATACTTATTTCCATTGCGGCTTTGACCTACCACTACTCCCACGCCGAACTGAAAAAATCCATCACCGCCCAGCAAACCGCGCTGGTCAATACCATCGCCCAGCAACTGGATGACCGGCTGGAACTGATCCACGAACAATTCAAGCGTTTTGCAGTGCTGAATACGAAGTTGCTTGACAACCCCCGCGAGTTGCAACGCCAGCTCAACAAAGAAGAAGACCTGCGCGTCTACTTCAATGCCGGCATGCTCGTCATTGACCGGAGCGGAAAGATCCTGGCCGAGTACCCCTTCCACCCTGAGCGGATCGGAACGACCATCCCCAGGGATCGCGAATATTTCCAGGAGACCCTGACCGGCAAAAAGCCGTACATCTCATCGCCGTACAAGGACACGCTCTCCCAGGAACCGGTGATCGCCTTTACGGTCCCAATCCTGAACTCGGACGGCACCCTGCGCGCCATACTGGTCGGCAGACAAAAGCTATGGACCAACAAGTTCCTTGGCGGACTGGCCGACGCCCGCATTGGCCGGACGGGCTATTTTGTCATCTTCGATAAATATCGCAACCTCGTGATTCATCCCGATAAAAACAGGATATACGAGAGGATCAAACCGGGCAGCAACCAGGGGCTGGAATTGACCCTCAAGGGTTTCGAAGGGACCTTGGAGAATGCAACCTCAAGGGGCGTGAAAAGCCTGAGTTCCTACAAACATCTCAAGGCCGCACCCTGGATTCTGGCCACCTCCTATCCGATCAACGAGGCCTACGAACCTCTCAATACAGCCGTGCTCTACTTCCTGCTGATCCTCGTCGGCGCCTGCGTCATCTCGGCACTGATCATCCGATACACCATGCAGCGCATAACTGCGCCGCTCATCAAGCTGACCGAGCATGTCGTCACCATCGACGCAAAGCAGGGCAAAGACCGCCTGGTCCATATCGAGTCACGGGACGAGATCGGCAAGTTGGCCCAGGTGTTCAATACCATGATTCAAAAGATCGATGAACATCAAGACAAAATAGGCGAGGAAAAATCCTTTATCGAGAGCCTGGTTACGAACTCGGCCGCCCCGATCTTCGTCCTTGATGGGGACCACCGCATTATTTACTGGAACAAGGCCCTGGAAAAACTGAGCGGATACAAAGTCGATGATATGAAGGGGACCACACGACAATGGGAGGTATTTTACCAGGAACAGCGCCCCACCATGGCGGATGTGGTTCTGGATCATGCCCAGGGGGCGCTCCCGAATCTTTACGACAATTATCGCCCCTCGCGCCTCGTCGAAGGCGCCTTCCAGGCCGAAGGGTGGTATCATTTGGGCAATACCGGACGCCATTTTTATCTCCGCTTCAACGCCGCGCCCATCAGGAACGCCGCCGGAGAGATCGTGGGCGCGGTAGAGACCTTCGAAGACGCTACCGATACCAAGCGTATCGAGGAGAGGCTCAACGACCAATTCCGTTTCCTCCAGGAGATTATCGACACCATCCCCAATCCGATCTTTTACAAGGACCGCCTCGGGCGCTATATCGGTTCCAACCGTGCCTTCGAGGAGTTCATCGGGCGCCCGAAGAAGGATATCTTCGGCAAAACCATATGCGACCTGATTCCGGGCGAGTACGCCAAGGAACACTTCCGGATGAGCCGCGAGTGCATAAGTTCGGCTCTCCCGCAGACCTATGAATCCTTTCTGGAGCGCACCGACAATAGCCTGCGCAGGATCATCGTGACCAAGGCCCCCTATTTCGACAAAAAGGGCAAACCGGCCGGGTTGGTGGGAAGCTTTACCGACATCACGGAACGCCATGCCCTGGAGGAGAAGCGTAAACTTGCCGAGCAGTCGCTGGCGGAGAGCAAAGCGGAACTGGAGGTCAAGCACGCCGAATTGGGGGAACTCTTCAAGTGGGTCGAGGCGGCTAAGGTGGAATGGGAGCAGACCCTCGACAGCCTGCGCGATATGGTGATTTTAACCGATCCGACAGGCAAGGTGCGCCGCTGCAATCGCCTTCTCTACCAGCTTGCCAATAAATCGTATGATCAAATAATCGGTATTGACTGGCCTGATATCCTTACCGAGGCAGGCTTCACGTTCTCTGTAATGAATAAAACGAGCGGAGAGGTTGTCCATAAATCGTCCAACCGCTTTTACAACCTGTATATCTACGATATCACGTCACCTGGTGCCGATACGGTAACAGGAAGGGTAATGTCACTGGTTGACACGACCGAGTTGCGTTCCGTAACCGAGGAACTCCAAAAGGCCTACGACGAACTGCAGACCACCCAGATAAAGGTCTTCCAACAGGAAAAACTCGCCTCCATCGGGCAACTGGCGGCAGGCGTGGCCCATGAGATCAACAATCCCATGGGGTTCATCTCCAGCAACCTGACCACAATGGGCAAATACTTCGAGCGCACGAAGGAGTTTGTCGCCGACTCCGGACGTGCCGGAGTGGACGAACAGCGAAAGCGCCTCAAGATCGATTATATCTTTGACGACTCTCCCCAGTTGATCGCCGAGTCCCTGGACGGCGCCCAGCGGGTACGAAAGATCGTCCAGGACCTGAAGAGCTTTTCCCGGGTCGATGATACCGAGCAAAAGCGCGCCGACCTCAAAGAGTGTCTTGAGAGCACAATCGGCATCGCCTGGAACGAGATCAAGTACGTGGCAACCCTCAAAAAAGATTACGGTGATATCCCTCCGGTGCTCTGCTATCCTCAGCAACTGAACCAGGTATTCATGAATCTCCTGGTCAATGCGGCTCATGCCATCACGGGACAGGGTGAGATCAGGGTGCGGACCTGGCAGGATGGCGGTGAGGTCTGCATATCAGTCTCCGACACCGGCTGCGGTATATCGGAAGAGAACCAGAAGCGCATTTTCGAGCCGTTCTTCACGACCAAAGAAGTAGGCAAAGGGACCGGACTGGGGCTTTCCATCAGTTATGATATCATCAAGAAGCATCACGGCGACATTCAGGTTGATAGCGAGATCGGCACGGGGACAACCTTCACGGTCAGGATTCCAATCAACGGTGTTCCAGGTTAAAATATGACCAGTAGAGATATTTTTTACACATTCGCGTTGTGGAAAGGTTCCAATGGAATCTTTAGAAAAAACCCTTATTCTTTGCGTGGATGACGAAAGGAATGTCCTGCGCTCTCTGGAGCGGATTTTCCTTGACGACGACTACGCGATCCTTACCGCCACCTCCGCTGAAGAGGGGCTGCGCATCCTGGAGAACGACGGACCGTTCCAGGTTGTCATCTCCGACTATCGAATGCCGGCCATGGATGGGGTGGAATTCCTCAAAGAGGTATACCGGCGCTGGCCCGACACGGTGCGCATCGTTCTGTCCGGCTATGCCGATACCGCTGCTATTGTCTCAGCCATCAACGAGGGACGCATCTACAAGTTCATACCCAAGCCCTGGAACGATAACGAATTGCGGGTTACCGTCGCCAATGCCGTGGAACGGTATGCCCTGCAAAAACGCAACCGTGAACTCTTGGCGGAGTTGTCCCGCGCCAACGATGAACTGGAGCAGAAAGTGAAGCAGCGGACCTCCGAGTTGGAATTGCGGAACCGTGCCCTGACCTTTTCCCAGTGCATGCTCGATGCTTTGCCCGTGGCAGTGGTGGGCGTCGACGTCAACGGAATGATCGTCCAGGGCAGCCGCAGGGCCGCGGAGATATTTAACTCTGTTGAAGGGGGGTTCTTCGGTAGCGACCGGAACGCTGCGCTGCCGGATGAATTCAACCGGATAATCGATACGCTGGAGAAGGAGCAGGTGGCGCGTCTTGATTGGACACACGGCGGGAAAGACTATGATGCGCGATGCACAACGTTCCGTTGTTTCGATCAACCCGGAGTAGCCATGGTCCTGACGGAGAAGAAGCCATGAACACAGTTCTTATTGTTGACGATGAACCATCGATCCTGCGGTCGGTGGAGAGGACATTTCGTGATGCGGACCTGCGCATCCTGACCGCCGATTCGGGAGAACAGGCGCTGGAAATCCTGGGGCAGGAGAATATTGCGGTGGTCGTTTCCGATAACAGGATGCCGGGAATGAGCGGTATCGATCTTCTTACCAGGGTACGAGCAATCTCCCCCGACACGGTGCGTATCATGATGACAGCCTTCGGCGATCTACAAACGGCCATCGCCGCAATCAACACCAGCGAGGTTTTTCGTTTCGTAACCAAACCATGGGATAACGACGATTTGATTACGGCGGTTAACGAGGGAGTGACACGCTACCATGTCGTCAGAGAGTTACGGGAAGGGAACGAATCCTGCTATCTCTCGATCGCCCAGGCTATTGAGCTCAAGGATCCCTACACACGTGGGCATTGCGACCGGGTCGCGAATTATGCCGTCAGCCTGTCGGAGGCGCTGGGGCTTTCCGAAACGGTCATCCGCGAGATAAGATTCGGCAGTTGGCTACATGATTGCGGCAAGATCGGTGTCCCCGAGGCGATTCTCAATTACGGGGGGCGATTGTCGGTCGATAAGTTCGAGCTTGTCAAGCAACATCCCATCTGGGGGAGTGAGGTGGCTCGCCTGGCGCGCATGTCCGGGACGATCGTCAACATAATCCTCCATCACCACGAGCGCTATGACGGGTCGGGATATCCCGCCGGCCTGATAGGGGACCGTATTCCGATCGAGGCGCGCATAGTGTCCATTGCCGACGTTTTCGACGCCCTCCACTCAGACCGCCCCTACCGCAAGGCATATGAAGGAGAGCAAGTTCTTAGCGTTATGCAGGAATTTAACGGTTCTTTCTTCGACCCTCACCTTATGGAGATTTTTATGCCGATAGCAGAGAAGGTATGCACGCAATGAGCGATATCGACAGAAGCATACAGGTACTCCTGGTCGATGATGAGGAGAACATCCTCAAGTCATTGCAACGGCTTCTCATCGATGAGGAGTTCGAGGTGCACATGGCCTCTTCGGCTGAACAGGGTATTGCCGCTTTAAAGGGGCTCGACAATGTGGGGTTGATCATATCGGACCAGCGCATGCCCGGCATGAACGGTTCAGAGTTTCTCCAGTACTGCCGCAAAGCCGTTCCGGATGCCCTGAGGATACTCCTGACCGGCTATTCGGATATTACTGCCACCATCGACGCCATCAACTTGGGCGGTGCCTGTCGATACATTTCCAAACCCTGGAATGACGCTGAACTGGTTCAGACCATCCGCGATGCTGTCCGCCAGTACGCCTTGTTGGTGGAAAACAAGCGTTTGAACGAAATCGTCCGTCAACAGAACGAGGAATTGCAGGAGTGGAACCGAAACCTGAAGGGGCGCGTGCTTGAGCAGACCACGGCCATCCGTCGGAAAAACGAGGAACTGCACGGACTTTTAAAGAGGGTGAAGGAAGATTACGATGCGATTATCGCGGTCTTTTCAGGACTTGTGGAGATGCATGGCGGCAAGCTCAGGCAGCATTCCCGCAATGTGGCGGATCTTTCCGTCAACGCTGCCAGGGAACTCGGGATTGCCGGCGATGATCTGGAAACCATCCGCATCGCTGCGCTTTTACATGATATTGGCGAGATAGGGATGCCTGAACGTATTCTGACCAGGGGCCGCGATGCAATGAATGCCGACGAGCAGAAAGAATACCAGCTACACCCGATCCGCGGCCAGGTGGCCATTGACACCGTCGAGGGGCTCCGACCTGCCGGAGTGTTCATTCGGCACCATCATGAAAATCTCGACGGCAGCGGGTTTCCGGACAGGCTGGCCGGTGATGCGATCCCATTGGGCGCCAGGATCATCGCCTTTGCGGACCATATCGACAAGGCCTCGGAAACATGCAGAGGAGACATCGCTGATCAGGCATTGGTCAAGGCGGGGCTTGTCGTGGGGACGCAACTGGACCCCTCGTTGCAAAAGGCCTTCAGGAAAGTGGCTCGTTACACGTATTTTTCCTTGGGCGTCGAGGACAAGGAACTGGTGGAGGTGGAACTTGACCCCAAGGAATTGAAAGGAGGAATGTTTCTTTCCCGGGATGTCAGCAGCGCTTCCGGAATTCTGCTCCTAAGCCGAGGGGTTGCGCTCGACGAGACAAAACTTGCGGCCATCAGGCGGAATTACGAGCTTGACGCGCCGGCCCACGGAGTTTTTGTCATGGTAAAGCGTTAACCGGCTTGAATTTCTTTTGGAGAGAGCTGATGATCATGTGCGAGCAGGAGATTGAGGAAGAGCTTGATATCATCCTCAGAGTGCCTTTCAGCCAAAATAAATTCAATAAAGATTTCACAGAATGGTCACATTTCCATGGCTACTGATGGAACACATGTTACTAATTTGCTAAAGAACAAAGTAATTGATTCATTCCCGGGAGGGACCACAAAAATTATTTTTTACTTAGCAAATAGGTGATGGTCCTTGTCAGCCTTGGCGATATGCCGGATAAAAAATGGGTATTCGATGCTCGAAGTTCATACCACAAACGCTTGAGGATATAGGAGAGCTTAAAAACGGTTACAGACAAATTATTGAGCCGGTCGTTTTTGGCTATTCGCCGAATAAGATTATAGAGTATATCTGGCAGGTTAAATAGACTCAGACAATAAACCATAGTTGTCATATATTTATCGTATGAATAACTGAACAATTCGTTATAAGGTTTGAACTCTAGTTCTGGGTGCTCTATAGCGTAATCATGGAGCTTTGTTCCAGGAAAATACCGTAAGCTATAGCAATTAATCATTAGTGGCCGCTTCAAACTTCTAACAAGCGCCAGTGTATCTTCCTTGTCCTGTTCCGTTTCAAGGGGATTATCAATGATTATGTCATATTCTGGGGGGTTTATTCTGGGATAAAATGAGGCTAGAATTTCTGACGCCTTGATAATTTTTTCTGGCGTCGTTTTGCGACCGTAAAAGGCCAGAATTTTGTCGCTTCCGGATTGAATGCCCATCCTAACCTTTTTCATACCAGCCTGAACCAAAATGGCGACTTTATCTTTTTTTACCGTTGATGGATGAAAACCGGGTATAAACATCGGCAAGTTGACTTGTTCTTGCCAAAGCTGAGAAAATCTTTCAAGTATTTCGGCGCTTATGACACTAATATTGTCGTCCACCAAGGAGACGTACCGCACGTAATCATGGGCCTTTTTTATCCAAACCAGTTCTTTGACTATATAGTCAGGGCTCGGGTGCCTTACCTTGGCATAGTCCCGATTGTAATTTATTAAAACATTATTGGAACAATAGGCACAACCGTAGGGACAACCAAAGCTCCACATGGTTAAATAGAAAGATCCATTACGTGCGACATAAATATCTTTAGTCATATATTCAATTGAATCGTGCGTAACATACTTAATATCAAATCCATAATCTTGAAAAGGCATTGTCTCCAGCTCATCATTGGTCATGAGAGGTAGTAATTGGTTTTTGATAATGGTGTCACCTTTTCGTATCCAGAAACCTTTTGCATCAGAATAATCATCACCTGCTTCTATCCGTTTCAAGAATGATAGAAATGACTTTTCCCCCTCGCCTATACAAATTGCATCGGCATACTTAATAGCATCTTCGGGGAACACCGTGGCATGTATTCCTCCCCATACTATGATTGCTTGCTTGTTTGTTTTTCTCAATTCCTCTATCAGCTTAATGGCATATTCGGAAAAAAAACTGACACAGGAAATGCCTATTATGTCAGTTTCAGCCAATTCCTGAATTAATTGCTCATTTAACCTTATCGTTTGTTCGTTGGCAGAGGACTTTTTAATTCTGTTGAAGGACACTTTCGCCGTATCAAATTTTAAATCATAAATATATGTTGTTGTTTCTGGATACACCTCTTTGGTGGCGGAGCTTATTCGCCGAAGACCATAACTGATGATTCCGTTTTCAAATGCCAACAGTTTAATTCTTGGTTTAACACCCACAGTTTTCTCCTTCATAAGTGTTTGGTATTCGTCAATCGCCTCAGTTGGATGCCGAGTTGGCCGGCTTTTTCCAATATAAAATTTCGAATTATGAATCCCTCAGTTGTACGCCAGCAAGGATTATAGGTGCAACCTTTAATAAGCTGTGCCGCAATTAAAGATTACGCACACGTGCATGCTCAAAGTATAAGTCCGTTGTTTTGAGCGGTTCACATTACAAGTATAAATCAAGATCGTTTGGACCAATTAGCGGGGTAGGGTTTCAAAACTTTCAAAGATAATGAACGACCATTTCCCGCCAATAGCGGGCACGATGGGCTTCACCTTCCCAGACGTGGAATTGGGGTTGGAGCCCTTTTCCCCTTAACACGCCATTGAAGTTCGTGTTGTTTTCCAGGAAGGCGTCAGCCTCGCCTGCGACCAAGGTTACCTCGAAGCGCCGGATAAGGCTGATAAGTTCCGGATCGGTAATATTGGGTACGAAGTGGGAAGGGTTGTTGAAATAGATGTCTTCATCGTAATATCCGTCCATGAGATCACGAAAGCTACCGATTTGACTGGTCAGATCATACCTGCCGCTGAAGGCCACGATCCTGCTGAAAAGCTGCGGGTGGCGGAAGGCGATGTTGACGGCATGGTAGGCTCCCATGCTGCAACCGTGGGCGATCAGGGCGGGATTCGGATTTTTTGCGTGCGAAAGGGGGATGACTTCGTTGAGAATGTACTCTTCATACAGTTTGTGGCGGACGATTCTATCTCGTGGCGGGCACCAGTCGCAATAGAAGCTCTCGGAATCTATGCTTTCTACGCAGAAGAGTTGCAAACAGCCCTTTTCGACCTTTTGACGTATCGCATTGGCGATGCCCCAGTTTTCATAGTCGAAAAACCTGCCGCACCGTGTCGGGAAAACGAGAACCCGCACGCCTGCGTGGCCGAAGACGAGTAGCTCCATATTGCGCCCGAGTCGCGAGCTATACCAGCAGTGATACTCTCTGTTCATAATACTAAAGAGTATACTAGACTTGTCACGGAATAATTACGGGACGGTTAAAATATCTTGTCTCGCCACTCGTTCAGAACGTTGTGCCAGACGTGATACCCCTTCGGACTGACATGCAGGCCGTCTTCGAGGAACAAGGATGCGTCCGGCCGGCCGTCAGGGGCAAGCATGCGGGAAGACACATCAATGAAGTGCCGTCCCGCACGTCCTTCCAGTTCCCGGCGGATCATATCGTTGGTGCGGCGTATCCTGTCGGCAATACCCATGCGGGACGGGCTTTGCTTGATCGACATGAAGGAAAACGGAGTGGCGGGGAAATGGGCGTCAACCTTGGCAAGCAATCCCCGGAAGTATGTCAGTACCTCTTCGGGTGTCTTCCCATCGCCAAGGTCGTTGTCACCTGCATAGCAGACGATGGAACGCGGCGAGCAGGGCACGACGAGCCGTTCGAAAAACCAGGCGCAGGCCTCCAGGGTTGAACCGCCGAATCCCAGATTGAGCACGCCGACTTCTCGAAAATCTTCAATCAGAGTGTCCCAGAGACGAATGGAAGAACTGCCGTAAAATACCACAAGTCCGGGAGGAAGCGGATTTTCCAGATGCTTTCGCTCTATTCCGCGAACCTCCTCTTCATACCATTCCATTGCATTGCTCCTGTCTGCCATACCTCAGTTTTTTTTTGCGTGGTTATCGATGGGTAGAGGTCATTACATGGATAACTGCCATGGTCGTTGCCGAATCTAAAATGTAAACTTTGATGCTGAAAAAGGCGAGAAAAGAGTTTGAATAATTCCCCCAACCCGCCATGGACAGCAGTGATTTATGCGCTACAATAATCAAAATTCAAACATGCCCGGCAGCGAGATCGCACCAGGTGATTTCCTATGGGTGGTGCTCCGATGCAGAGAGTTTGCGACCACATTGACAATACGCTTTATAACGCGAAAAGCGACACGTGGTGGCAACCCGACTCCGCGCTTTACCTGCTGAAAACCACCGTCAACCCGGTGAGGGTGGGTTATGTCAGGAAAAAATTATTTGATGAGTTGAAAATAGAGCCACAAGGAAAATCCGCTCTGGAAGTCGGCTGCGGAGGTGGCATCCTCTGCGAGGAGATTGCGGCAATGGGGTTCGAAACCACCGGCATCGACCCTTCGGAGCGTTCGCTGCATTTCGCCGGGGAACATTCCAGGCAGAGCGGGCTGAATATCAGGTATGACACGGGATCAGGGGAAGCCCTCCCCTATGGGGACAACTCCTTTGATGTCGTTTTCTGTTGCGATGTATTGGAACATGTCAGCGATCCCAACAGGGTGATTTCCGAGATCAGCCGGGTGCTGAAGAGGGGTGGCGTGTTCTGCTACGACACCATCAACCGCACGTTCATCAGCAAGCTGGTGGCGATCCGCATCTCCCAGCAATGGAAACGGTGGGCATTCATGCCTCCCGGCCTCCATTGCTGGGAGATGTTCATCAAGCCGGACGAACTGATTCAACTCCTGCGGAGCAACGATCTTGAATGGCAGGGGCATCGCGGGGTGGGCATTAAGGGGCCGATCCCGAAGATCCTCGGGTATCTGCGCAAGAGGGCCAGGGGGGAATGGGGCTACAAAGATCTCGGCGAGCGGCTTCTCCTCGTTGAAAGTTTCGTCACGGGCGTAATGTACATGGGTTATGCCATCAAGAGATGAACCCGGGAAACTTTTTTTTACTAATCCGGAGTATGGAAGGAGCCTCTTGTGGATGAACTATTGAAGACCGCCAAGAACTGCCGTCATTATGCGATGTGCAAGATCGATTTCCTGGGAAGCGGGGTCTGTGCCTCCGGGCCCGTCAAACAGTATGTCAGTTACTATCCGCAGGGGCGGATGGACCTTTATGCCGCCTTGGCGGAGCATAAGATCCCGGTTACGGAAAAAGCTGTGGAGATCGCCGATAGCTGTGACCTGTGCGGCAAATGTGACTACCAGTGCAGCTTCGTTACCGGGATGCGGCCATCGCGGGTGATGGAGGCGCTCAAACTTCATATCGAAGCGCACGTCGGGGCGGGGGGCGCGGTTGAAAAGGCGGTAGAGGACCCACTGCTGAAGCGGATGCGGGAGGTCGTCGGCGCCGAGTGGGCGACAAACGACAGGGCGATTGCCGCCACCTATGCCGGTGATCCCTGTGCCCTTGCAGAGCCCAAAATGCCGGATTACGTGGTCATGCCCGCCACTAGGGAAGAGATCTCGGCGCTGGTGCGGCTGTGCGGTGAAGACCAGATCCCGTGGGTGGTGCGCGGCAACGGCACCAATGTGCTGGGCTTCCACCTCTGTGAAGGCGTCGTCATCGACCTGAACCGGATGAAGGGGATGGCCTTCGATGAAAAGAACTGGTCGGTCCGGATCGGGCCGGGCGTGACGGCTTTCGACCTCCAGCGCGAAGCGGTCCGGCGCGGCTATCGTGTCAATGTCGCCGAACCGGCGGCCCTGGTATGCGGCAGCACCATGAGTTCCGGGATCTTGTCGCTGTTTTCCGCCGCATACGGGACTTCCGCCGACAACTACGTCGATGCCGAGTTTGTTGCTGCCGACGGCTCGTATTTCTCGCTCAACGAAAGGGATGCGCCCAACCTGTTCGCCTTCAGCCGGGCCGATCAAAAGACGCCGGGGATCTGCACCGGGCTTACGGCCAAACTCCATCCCATGACGGACGACGAGACGGGGGTCCTGGTCCCGTTTCCGTCGCTGGAAGCGGCGCTCGCTTTCGCGAAAGAGTGTGCCGTGCGGCGGATCGGCTTGGCTATCGGGGTTCTCGGGACCGAGTATGTATCATCGTTTATCGCCCCCACGCAGCGTCTGGCCGCAGATGCCAGGGATGTCTTCGAAAGGAGGCTGGGCATCGCTTCCATGGTTCTGGTCCTGGGCGACAGATTTGCGCTGCAAAGCGTCGCGGAGATGGGCCATCCGGTCATCGACCAACGGCTGTTCACCGCGATCAGTCTGGGCCTGCCTTCTCTCGGGTCGGCCCCCTGGCTCGAACTCATCACCGAGTTTTCCGCTGACGAACCCTTTTCATATCTGAAAACCCCCGGATTCTCCGAACTGGTGGAAACCGCGCTGGCGCCGTCGCCAAGCCAACTGGTGCAGGAACTGGACCCGGAGTTGCGGCCGTTTTTCGAAAAGGTGTATGCCCGGCCCGAGATGACCAACCTGGTCTGGCTCAACATGTTCAGGATCACCAGCACCAGGATCGGCCGCGAAAAGCATTTCTTCCCGCTGCTGATGTATCTTCCCCTCGAATCCCCCCTGATCGCCGAGTTGAGTGCCGGATTCAAACAGATTGCGGAGCGCCATGGGCTCAAGAATGAGCTGGGGTTCATCACTCCCGTTGATGGCGGGAAGAGATGCATATTCGAATATGACTACTATCTGGACCAGAACGATGGGGATGAGATCGCGCGGATGCGGCAGGCGACGGCGGAAGCCGGCGTCCTGATCGAGGACGTTACCGCCAGAACCGGCACCATACGGTGGCTGCGCTACCTGCTCTATCAAGGCTTTTGCCGGCAGGAAAACCTGTTGTACGCCTAGCAGGCTGTTGGGGTACGCCTCGCTTCCTCGCTCGCTTGCGCCTTGCATAACAGCCTCCTCATGACGATTTTCAACAGCCTGATAGGGAAGGCGGAACAAGCATGACGCGAGACAAGACAGAGACATTCGTGTTGACCGGAGCGACCGGTTTTCTGGGGAGTCACCTGATGGCCTCCCTGCTTGAACAAGGGCACCGGCTGGTCATCCTTGGCAGGCGTTCCGACGAGGGAAGCCTTGTGGCCAGGATCGCCCGACTGCTAGCGTGGTTTGACCTTGAAGGGCGGCAGGGGCAGTTGGAAACGGCGGAAGTGGACCTGACGAAGCCCGCTCTCGGCTTGCCGCAGGGCCGATACGACGCTCTCTGCGCCGCGGCCGGCCCGATCATCCATTGCGCCTCCGATACCCGTTTTTCGGAACAGAACCGCCCTGAATCCATTGCCTCGAATGTGCACGCTTTGGCTGGGATGATCGGGTTTGCGAAGGACAGCGCTGCCCCCTGGTTCCACTATATCAGCACAGCCTATGCCGCAGGAGGGGCGTCCCCGTGTGGTCGCGAAGTGACCGTGCCCCCGGGTGAATTCCTGAACGTGTACGAAGAGACCAAGGCCTGGGCCGAAAGAGAGGTTGCGGCACAATGCGGCGAGCATTCCATCCCGTTTACCATCATTCGCCCCTCCATAGTCTGCGGCGATTCCCGCAACGGCCGGGCCAATCGTTTCAACGCCCTGTACAATCATGTCAAGGCCCTGTATTTCATCAGGGAGATCTACCTGAACGACATCCGCACACAGGGAGGGCGGAAATCCCGCGACTGGGGCATTCGCCTCGATGACAACGGTATCCTCCACATCCCCTTGAGGATCGTCCTCCCCCAACGGGGCACCATCAACCTGATCCCGGTCGACTATTTCGTTTCCGCCACCCTGGCGCTCCTGGATCATGGGCAAAGCGGCACCATATACCATCTCACGACGGATACGCCTACCACGGTGGAAACCCTTGCCTCATACTGCGAGGCGTTCCTGAAGATCAAGGGTATCGAAATCGTTTACGGGCACCCGCCGGACGCGTTGGAACAAAATCCTCCGGAGGCGCTCTTCAACAGGTTTATCGAGCCATACCGGCCGTATCTGTCCGACATGCGGGACTTTGACCGGCACTCCACGGACTGCGGGACCGCCGGGCTGCTCCCGTCCGAATTCACGTACCCTGTTTTTGAGCGCTGCATGAAGTATGCTGTCGGGGTAAACTGGGGGAGATAAACTTTCTGCTGCATCAGAGAAGCAGGTCCCCGCCTGATTTCAGGTTTCTGGCGGGGACCACGTTGATTGATGCGGCCATACGTGCACCGCATCACATATTCTTCGGTCGGTAATGAACCCGTAGGGCTATTTGATGCCCTTCTTATTCATAACAGGTCCATACTTCTTGTCCATGCCCTGGATGTGATTCAGCAACCAGTTTTTGAGGAATGTCATCACTTCCTGCCCAAGGGTCGTGCCTGCGCGGTATTTCCCCTGGATCTCCACCACCTGTGCGATGAGCGCCTCGTGGGCGCGCTTCTGATCGTTGTATCCCTCGTATCCGGATTCCTGCATCAGACGCTCTTCATGGGCAAAATGGGTCTTGGTGTAATCCACCAGTTCATTCAGGATCGACCCGATGGCATCCTTGCTCCGGCCTGAGCGCATGGAGACATAGAGATTATTGATGATGTCGATCAGCCGCTGGTGTTCCTTGTCCATCTGGCTGACGCCGACGCTGTAGCTCCTGCTCCAGGTGATCATCTTGCCCGACCCGTCCAGCTTGAACTGGCCGACCAGGCGTTCCAACTCTGCCGAAAGGCGGGACAGATGCCCCGCGGCGGCTGAGGTCTTTCTGGCGCCCTCGACCGTATCCTGTGCCACTTCCGTAATACTGTGGATATTGCTGCTTATATCATTGGTCGTGGCGGTCTGTTCCTCGGCGGCGGTTGCAATCTGCTGCACCTGCAGGTGCAGGGCGTTGATTTCGTCCTGGATATTGCGCAACGCCTCGCCCGACCTGGCGGCCTCCCCGGTCCCCCGCTCCACCTCACTCACGCCTTCTTCCATAGCCGTCACGGCGCTCCTGGTCTCCTGCTGGATCGCCTTGATCATCAGGCCGATCTCACGGGTGGCCTTGGTCGTCCGCTCCGCCAGCGCCCGCACCTCATCGGCAACAACGGCGAAACCGCGTCCCTGTTCACCGGCCCGGGCGGCCTCTATGGCGGCATTCAGGGCCAGCAGGTTGGTCTGGTCGGCGATATCCTCTATGGTGCCGACAATGGCGCCGATCTCGTCGGAACGCCGCCCCAGGGTTTCTACGGTTTTGGCCGACGACTGGACCCTTTCGGCAATCCGGTGCATCACGGAGATCGATTTCTCCACGACCCCCGCGCCGTGTTCCGCAGCCTGGTTTGCCCGCTGTGCACCGTCTGCGGCCATCTGGCAGCTCTGGGCGATGTCGCCCGACGTTGCCGACATCTCTTCGCTGGCGGTCGCCACGGTGATGGCCTGAATGGCGACCTGTTCCGCTCCGTCGGCCATCTGAACGGCATTGGTCTGCATCTCGGCCGACGATTCGGATACCTGGGCCGATGAGTCGGCAAGGGTCCCTATCATCTCGCGCAGATTGTTGACCATTTTCTCGAACGACTGGGCCAGTTGCCCGATTTCGTCGTCTGAACCGACCTCGACCACCACCCCCAGATCCCCCGAAGCGACCTGTTCCGCATCGACGGAAAGCCGTTTCAGCGGGTCGCTCATGGCCCGCGAGAACATAACGACAAAGGTCACGCCGATCAGAACGCAGACGAAAAGCAGCACAATAATCCCCACCCTCGTGGCATCGGCAATGGCGAGTGCTCCGTTACTTCCGGCGGTCTGGGCAACGATATCGGTCAGCCTGCCGTTCTGCACGATCGCAAAAATCCCGATGACCGCCGTCAGTGCGATCACAACCAGAAACGGAAGGATCATCTTGGTGCGGATCGACATCTGTCTGAACATGTTCTTCCCCCTTCACGTGTTAAAATCGTTGAGAAACTCATTTATTCATTCCGCTAATTGTAATCGAGCACCTCTCGTACCTACCCTGAATATATTAATGGGCTATTATTAATAACATCTACATTTATAAATGACAATCTTTTTGGGAGGCGGGAGGCGATCGTAGATGCATTCGGCGTCCCGTGCGGTTAGATCGTTTCCATCCGGAAAGTCCGGATGAGAAACTAGATCATACTCGTGATTCCGGATCTGACCGCTACCGTCGTTGCCACCCCTTGATGTAGACCCTGCTTCTCCTACGTCACGCCTCCGGAATAACGTCACCCTCCATATAGTTTGTAATCTTTTTGCTCAAACAACGGTCTTATATTATAGGAAAACAATCCGGGGGCGCCCGGTTATCAGCCTGAAGAGAGGCATCAAGAAAACGGAAAAGGATTTAAAGAGGGGAGGCTGAAATGAAAAGGTTCATGCAAATTTCAGTGGCTGTTATGGCGGTGCTCATGGCGTGTGCCACGCCCGGACAGGCCGATCGCTTTCATGGCGGCGGTTGGGGATGGGGATGGGGTCCGGCACTTGGTGTAGGATTGCTGGGGCTGGGATTGTGGGAGGCGTCCTATCCGCATTATGCCTATCCGTATTATCCCTATGCCTATCCGGGGCCTGTCGTTGTCCAGCAACCGGCAACAGAGGCGTATGTGCAGCAGGCTCCGCAGCGGTCGGCGGAATCGGGCTACTGGTATTACTGCCAGAACCCGGAGGGGTACTACCCCTATGTCAAAAAATGCCCGAACGGCTGGATGAAGGTTGTTCCTTCTCCCCCGCCGTAACAGATAAGTAGCGGGATGACTTGCCACGATTTTTTGCGTGGAGGTTGCAGCGAAAACGGTGTAAAAAGGGGACGAATAAATTTTCCCAGTCCCCAAAAGGCGTGAAATGGGATATAGTTAAGAAATTGGTTCCTGCATAGGAATAACGGGCCGTACGTAGCGCACTGACAGGTGTAGTTGGAGGGTGGTCTTACCCCTTTAATCAGTGTCCTGTGCGGTTAATTCATTCCTTGTAAGTCCGGTTTTTTTAGACCCTGGCAGCGTTACAGTTCCTCGGCAAAGTCCCTGCTATGCCTGCGTCGCCGTGCCTTGCCAGAAGCTAAAACTCCTCGGAATTTCTGCGGCGAACTGACCTCACAGGACACTACGCTCAATTCTACGAGGCACACGCATTAAAGATCTTGCCCTTTTAGTCCCATATCTTGGAGCGCTCCGTCGCCGTTATGCCGGTGGGGCGCTCTTTCTTCTGCTGACCAACGGCTTTGCCCTGCTGATACCCTGGTTCATGAAGCTGGCAGTGGAGGGGTTGCAGCATCCGGCCGCTTCACGCCTCTCCCCTTCCGCCTGCGCCGTGATAATCGCAGCCCTGGCCTCAGTACACTGCATCACCCGCATCTTTTCCCGTACCCTGATCCTCAATGCGGCCCGCATCATTGAGTTCCGCATCCGCGATGATCTCTTTCGCCGTCTGATGCTCCTTGATTTGCACTATTTTTCCAGCAGCAGGACCGGAGATATCCTGTCCCGGTTCTCCAACGACCTGACCAATGTCCGCATGCTGGCCGGGTTTGGCGCCATGAGCGCCGTAAACACCCTGATCCTTTACCTGGCGGCAGTGACGCTGATGGTGCGCATCCATCCCTGGCTGACCCTGTGGGCCGTGCTCCCCTTCCCCCTGATGGTGCTGGTTGTCAAATGGATCAGCCAGCGCTTGTTCCTGCGTTCGCTTGAGGCCCAGGAGGAGTTGGCCCGCCTGTCGAGCATGACCGAGGAGTCGGTCTCGGCGGTACGCCTGATCAAGTCCTACTGCCGCGAAGATCATTTTCAGAGCCTTTTCAATACAATATCCGGCAACTACCTGCGCCACAACCTGCATCTGGCCAGGCTGCGCGGCCTCGTCCTGCCGGTAATGGCGGCCGCCACCGGGGCCGGCACGTTGGTGGTGGTATTCCTGGGGGGGCGCTTGGTCATTGCCGGGGCCATGACCTTGGGAGACTTTGTGGCCTTCAGCGGCTATCTGGCCATGCTGGCCTGGCCGACGGTGCTTCTGGGATGGATACTGACCCTGGCCCAGCGTGGCGCGGCTTCCATGGCGCGTCTGGCCGTCATTTTGTCGGCCGAGCCGGAGGTGTCGGATGTCGCCGACGCGGAACCTCTTGTGGAGGTGAGGCAAGGGATCGAGTTTCGCGGGCTCAGCTTCAGCTATGGGAATGAGGCAGTGCTGGAGCGGATTTCGCTCTTCATCGCTCCCGGCGAGAAGGTGGGGATCACCGGCGAGGTGGGGAGCGGCAAGTCCACGTTGCTCAGGCTGCTGTTGCGGCTTTTGCCGGTGGGCGACGGGATGCTGTTTGTCGATGGCAGGGATATCAACCGTATTGCCCTCTCCAGCCTGCGCCGGCTGGTCGGATATGTGCCCCAGGAGGCCTTTCTCTTCTCCCGCAATATCCGGGAGAATATCGCTTATGGCCTGGCGGCGGGCGCAGAAGGTGCCATTGTCGACGAAGCGGCCCGGCAGGCCGGGTTTCTGGAGGATGTGGCACATTTTCACGATGGATTGGAAACCCTGGTGGGGGAAAAAGGGGTGATGCTGTCAGGCGGACAGAAGCAGCGGCTGACCATTGCGCGGGCACTGGCGACGGACCCTCGTATCCTGCTGCTGGACGACCCTCTCTCGGCCGTTGACGCCGGCCGTGAAGAAGACATTCTCGCTGAACTGGGCTCGTTCTACCGTGACAGGACCGTGCTGATCGTCTCCCATCGCCTGTCGGCCTTTCGTGACTGTGACCGGGTCATTGTGCTGAAAAACGGCGGGATCGCCGAACAGGGAAGGCCTGCCGACCTGTTGAGGGAGGGAGGTCTGTATGCGCAGATGTACCGCATGCAGCGACTGCGGGAGGAGTTGCTGTAGATACGGCCCCGCAGATTGTTGAAAATCGTCATGAGGAGGCCGTTATGCAAGGCGCAAGCGAGTGAGGAAGCGAGGCGTACCGCTTGGTACGCCCCCGCTTTCGAGCGAGCGGCAACACAGCAGAACGGCCCCGCAGTAGATTTTCGGTAACCTGCTAAAACGGGTATCCCAGCCCCACGAATATAGCCGGTCCGTCGCGGCCGACCCCCATATCGACCCTCCCGATGATGTTGGGGCGGACAATGGCCCGGAAACCGATGCCGGGGTTGAACTCGAAGTCGTTGGCGCGGGCCTTGTCCAGGGCGTCCATTACGGCTCCCAGATCGATAAAGGGGGCGACCTCCCAGTCCGCGGTCACATTGAATACCTCCCACCGGAAAAGCCGGATCCTTTCCTCCAGGTTGCAGAGAAGGAAACTGTTGTCTATGAAGCGGTTTCGGCCGTAGCCCCGCAGGGTGGTCTCCCCTCCCAGGATACTCTGTTCCAGGAAAGGGATTCTATTTCCCTGGGTTTGGCTGTACATGAGGCGAAAGACGCTAATGTAGCGGGCATCATCGAGGGGGATGAACCCCTTGGCTTCAACCTCGTAGCGTTGGAAATTTTTCGCCCCGCCGAGAGCCTTGAATGTGGGCTCTACGGTCGCCTTGGCAAAGCCGCCATAGGTGGGGGTTATAGCGGAGTCCAGCGTGCTGTAGACCAGGGAGACCCGCTGGGCATGGGTGGCAAATCCATTGATTCCCGGGACAGATGATTTGCCAAACTCGTCTTTGATATAGGGGATCCCATTGACTGCCCCGGGTTCGATAGCGACGTCACGGTAGCGTTCCCCCAGAATCACCTGGTAATGACGGCCGATGTCGTAACCTGCGGACAGGTTGAAACCGACCTCTTTATCGGTGTAATTGGTCTCCTGTTGCTTGGGGCTTTTGGCCTCAAACCCGAAAAAACGGGCCGAGCCGTCGCTGAAGACAAAGGTTGAAAGGTTCACCTCCAGTTTCTTGTCGAAATAGGTTTTATCGCGCAGCTTGAACTCGTAATCGTCATTGATCGTGGTGGACTGGGACAGGTTGATCTCGATATACCGGTCAGGCGTGGGATAAAACGCGCCGTACAGGGTCGTGGTGACGCCGAAATTTGGGTTGTAGTTCACCTACGGCGCCACC
>JBEKFJ010000036.1:0-17382 GCA_050013355.1 Oryzomonas sp. | reverse complement strand
CATTTTTTCATCTCCCGGGATACAATTCCTCGCGATATTATGGATATGCGCAGCCATTCCGGTGTTGCCCGTCAACTGCCGGGCCGACATATACCGCTTCGTTACGGTTGACGGCGTTGAGACGTTCACCGATGCGCCTCAGGACAAGACTGCAAAGGTCGTCATCAAAGAGCATCGCGCGTCACCTTCCCAAAAAAAGAAAACAGAAAAAAAAGAAAAGGTCAGGGATATTTCCCTGAATGAGATTTTGGAAAAGACTGTCAGCGCATCGCTCAATCCGCGGGAAACGCCACCGGCCACCTTTGAGCCGCACCTGCCCAACGTGGGCGGCACCATAACCTCCGGCGTCGGCATGCGCATCGACCCCATCGATGGGAAATGGCGCCACCACAACGGCATCGACATCGCCATCCCCGAGGGAACTCCCATCAAAGCGGTTGCGCCGGGGATCGTGGTCTACAGCGGCCTGCGTTCCGGTTACGGTTACACGGTGCTGATCGAGCACGACAACGGCATGATCACCATCTACGGCCACAACAACCGCCTTCTGGTCGCCCAGGGGCAACCTGTCGACAGCGAGACAACCATCGCCCTGTCCGGCAATACCGGCCGCTCGACGGGCCCCCATCTCCATTTCGAAGCCTGGCAGGCGGGCGTGAACGTGACGCCGGCCTTCATGCCCGGCAGCACCATGCCGTTGCCTAAGGTAGAGCTGGCTTCGTCGAAGCACAGGAGCCATTTCCGCAAGGCTACCCTGGCCGATGGCTCGGTTCTGTTCACCAATATCCCCGATTCCGTTCCCTGATGTACGACCAGATGGAAAAATACAGCCGCAAGTTGATCGCAGACCGTTCGGCCATGCCGGAACAGGTTGCCTTTGCCGCCCAGGACGATGCAGTGATTTCCGCAGGGGACGCCAAGCTGGCCCGTCTTGCTGCATCCGTTCTCGGGCGGCTCGACTGCCTGGCACTCTGTGCCGCCGCGCCCGCCCTGCCCTTTGCCCGTTTTCTTTTGCAGCGGGCCGAAAACGATGAGCGGGAAATCGTGCCGCGCGATACCGAGACCCGTACCTTCCTGCACGACATTCCGATCCTGCGAAACGGCGATCTCGGCGACGATCCCGCGAAGGCCATTGCACGAGTGCTGGGAAACCGCAAGGGGGTCATCGTCGAGGACATCGGCATCATCGCCAGCGGTGCCCTGACCGTCGAACAGGCCTTTATCAACTGGTCGTCCGTATTTCACTCCACCTTCATAAAATACCTGGAAGATGTCTTGGAGCACGGCTTCAAGCTGCCGGGCGAAGCCCAGGCCTTTGACGGTTTCCGCAGAAAGTGGCTGGTGCCGCTCACGGCTTCCGGATTGAAATTCAGAAAGGGCCCCTTGTGTGAAAAGGCCGAAATCCTCGACGAGATGGCCAGGGTGGGACGTTACACGGTAGAGCGGGGTCTGGTCGATTCGTTTTTCGGCAATATCTCCTACTCCAACGGCGATCTGATCTACATATCCCAGACCGCTTCCAGCCTGGACGAACTGGCGGGCTGCATCGATCCGGTCCCCTTTGAAAACAGCTCCACCGTCGGCATCACCGCCTCCAGCGAACTGGTGGCCCACCGCCGTATCTTCGAAACCGCCGGCTGCCACGCCATCCTGCACGGTCACCCGCGCTTCGCAGTGGTGATCAGCATGCTCTGCGACGAGAAGGAGCACTGTTCCATAACCGACTGCTGGAAGGATTGCCCCAAGGTCAGGATAGTGGGCGGAACCCCCGTGGTGGCGGGCGAAATTGGGGCCGGAGGGATTGCCAAAAACGTACCCCCGGTAATCGCGGAGCCGGGGCGGGCCATCGTCTACGGACATGGGGTGTTTACCCTTGGGCGCAACGATTTCGAGGAGGCCTTTCAAGCGCTGGTGGATGTGGAGAACTGGTGCCGGGAGGAGTATTTCCGCAGGTTTGAGGAGAGATATGGCGGTTCGTAGCTTCTGACACACGCTTTTTTCCGGAATTATTACAATAGATTTACATTGCATTTCCGATTACTGTTGTATCCTTGTTCTAGGTGAACCTTCCAACCGCAACCACCTCCGCCGGAGCACCGCAAGGATTGCCCGCATGAAAATTCTGCTCGTTTACCCCCACTACCCCGACACCTTCTGGAGTTTCCGCCACGCACTCAAGTTCATCGGAAAAAAGGCCGCCTTCCCGCCGTTAGGGCTTTTGACCGTAGCAGCCATGCTCCCCGCCGAATGGGACAAGCGGCTTGTGGATATGAATGTACAGCCTCTTTCCGATGAACAGATCCAGTGGGCGGATTATGTCTTCATCAGCGCCATGGCGGTCCAGAAGGAATCCGTCAACGAGGTCCTGGCCCGCTGTCGCCGCCTGGGCGCCAGGACGGTCGTGGGGGGCCCGCTCTTCACTTCAGCTCCGGCGGAGTTCGATTCAGCAGATCACCTGGTGTTGGGAGAAGCCGAGGTAACCCTCCCCCGGTTCCTCCATGACCTGGACCGCGGCCGGCCGGAACACAGCTATGTTTCCAGCCAATGGGCAGAGATGCAGGAGACCCCCATCCCGCTCTGGAAGCTGATAGATCCCTCAAAATACGCTGCCATGAACATCCAGTATTCCAGGGGATGCCCGTTCGACTGCGAGTTTTGCGATATTACCCAACTGTTCGGGCGCAAGCCGCGGACCAAGAGTACCGGGCAACTGACAGCGGAACTCGATGCCCTTTATGCGTGGGGATGGCGCGACGGCATCTTCTTCGTGGACGACAACTTCATCGGCGAAAAGCGCAAACTGAAGAACGAGACCCTCCCGGCCGTACTCGCATGGATGGAGCAGCACAAGCATCCTTTTGCTTTTTTTACCGAGGTCTCAATTGATCTGTCGGACGATGCGTCTCTCATGGACCTCATGGTGCGCACCGGTTTTGAAGAGGTATTCATCGGCATAGAAACCCCGAATGAGGATTGCCTGACCGAAACCGGCAAGGTCCAGAACAAGAACCGCAATCTCCTGGAGTGCGTGAGGAAGATCCAGCACGCAGGGTTGCAGGTCCAGGGCGGATTCATCGTCGGATTTGACAGCGATCCCCTGTCGATCTTCGAGCGGCAGATTCACTTTATTCAGGAAAGCGGCATTGCCACGGCAATGGTCGGGATGCTCATGGCATTGCGGGGCACCAAACTTCACCAGCGGCTCTTCAAGGAAGGGCGATTGCTGGGGGACTCCACCGGCAACAACACGATCGCTTCCCTCAACTTTATCCCCCGAATGAAAGCGGAGACGCTGGTCAACGGTTATCGGAGCATACTTACCAGCATCTATTCCCCAAAGAACTACTATCAACGGGTAACCAGATTTCTCCGCGAGTACCGGCCCCTCAAGCGTGGGAACTTTCATATGAAATCCGGTTATTTCGGGGCCTTCTTCAAATCCATCGTCATGCTGGGGGTGATCGGCAAAGAGCGGCTCCAGTTCTGGAAGCTCTTTTTCTGGTCCCTTGCCAGGAGGCCGCGCCTGTTCCCCCTCGCCATCACCTTTGCCATCTATGGCTACCACTTTCGGAAAATAACGGAGAAGATCGACTGGGGCGACATGTTCAACACAAACGGTATTGAAAATACCTGAAAACCTTAAATCGACAATTCTGCCACAGAGACACGGAGACACAGAGGAAAGCACAGAGTATTATCACATATTATTAAATCCGGAATGCTGAGGAGAAATTAGACCAATAACCTTTGAAATGTTTATCTCCGTGTCTTTGCGGCTCTGTTGCAAACACTTATTCCGGAAAAAGCCTTTCCCTCAGCCCTCCTCCGGCATCCCGTCATCCACCTCCCACATGTCCCGGTAACGCCGGCTGCGCGCCAGCAGTTCGGCGTGGCTGCCCCGCTCGACGATGCGCCCCTCGTCCATCAACGCCACCTCGTCCATGGCCTCCAACCCTATCCGGCTGTGGGTAATCACCAAGAGCGCCCTTCCCTCCGCATAACGGAACACCCTTTCCAGCAACGAACGGGCGGCTGCGGGGTCCATCCCTTCCGACGGTTCGTCCAACAGCAGGACCGGGCTATCCTTGAGGATTGCCCGGGCAATGGCCAGACGGCGCACCTGGCCGCCCGAGAGCTTCTCCCCTCCCTCGCCTGCCGGCGTGTCATACCCTTGCGCAAGGGCGGCGATCTCGTCGTGAATCCCCGCCGTGCGGGCCGCCGCAACCATTTCCTCATCTCCGGCTCCGGGCCGGGCGATCAGCAGGTTCTCCCGCAGGGTGGCGTTAAACAAAAACGGCTGCTGGCCGGCCACCGCCATCAGCCGGCGTACGTCTTCGCCGTCATACTCCCTGATTTCCCGTCCTGCCAGGATTATGGAACCGCTGTCATACTCCCGGAAACGGAGCAGCAGGGCCAGCAGGGTGCTCTTGCCGGCGCCGCTTCCCCCCACCACGGCCACCTTGCGGCCCGGTGACAACTCCAGGTCAATCCCCTCCAGGGTTGCAGCCCCATGCCCATAGGTGAAACCCACCCCGCGCAGGCTGATAGCGGCGTTCGCCGGCAGCGGTGCCGGCTCATGGGGTTCCCTGACCGCTGGAGGCTCGTCCACCAGGGAGAATATCCGTCGTGCGGCCGCCAGGGTTTGACCCAGCAGGCGAAAGGCGGGAGGCAGCGGCAGGACCGCCTCAAAGGCGGCCTGGCAGAAGAGCCCAAGCATGACCATTTGCGGCCCGCTCAGTGAACCGGCGCGGACCAGGGGGATCGAGATCACCAGCGCCAGCCAGAGCGCAAGGCCTGAGCAGAGCCCCACGCCGCCGGCAGAGATACCCGCCAGGCCGGCCAAACGCGCCTGATCGGCCAGAAGGCGCCGGTTAAGCTCCTTCACCCGCTCCTTCTGGCGCTCTGCCGCGCCGTAGGCCAGCAGTTCTTCCATCCCCCGCAGGCCATCCACCACGGCCGTGCGCAGTTCCGACATGTTCCGCGTCACCCGCGCACCCGGCCTGCGGCCCGACAGGTAAACCGCCAGCGGCAGGAAAACGCCGGCCACGAGCAACAACCCGGCGGTCGCCAGGGCAACCGCGGAGCTGAAACGCCACAGGAACAGGATGAACAGCAGGCCGGCGCACAACGCGGTCAGCACCGGCACAAGCAGGCGCTGGTAAAAGGTGTCCAGGCTGTCGATGTCGGCCCGGATGCGGCTCAGGAGATCTCCGCTGGCGTAACCCTCCAACCGGGCCGGAGCCAGCGGTTCGATGCGGCGATAGATCCAGACCCGCAGGCCCGCCAGGAGCCGCAGCGATGCCTGATGGCCGACCACGCGTTCGGCGTAGCGCCCAAGGGTGCGCCAGATCGCCAGGGCCCGGATGCCGGCCGCTGGATAGTGATAATTGATGGGGATACCGCTGATCCCGGCCAGGGCCATGGCGGCGATGAACCACCCCGAGAGGGCTAAGAGCCCCACATTGGCCAAAAGCGTCGCCAGGGAGAGTCCAAGGGCGGCCAGCAGCCAGGCGCGATAGGGCCAGGCCAGTTTCAGAAGGCGCACCATATCCCTCATGGCCCCTCCCCCGCAGCCGCCATCCGGGCGAACAGCCCGCCCGCCCCCTTCAACTCTTCATACCCCCCCTGCTCAACGATCTTTCCCTTGCTCATGACAACGACCCGGTCGGCATCCTCCAGGGTGGCCAGGCGATGGGCGATGGTCATCACTGTCCGGCCCCGGGCAAGTTCGTTGAGCGCCTCGCGGACCATTACTTCGGAGCAGGCGTCCAGTCCGGCAGTCGGCTCATCGGTGATGATCAGGGGGCTGTCCTTGAGGAAAACCCGTGCCAGGGCGATGCGCCGCGCCTGCCCGCCGGACAGGCCGGCCCCTAGTTCGCCGACGACGGTATCCAGCCCCTGGGGCAGGCGGGCAATAACATCCTCGCAGCGGGCCAGGCCGGCAGCCCGGAGAATGTCTGCATCCGCGGCGTCCTGGCGGCCCAGGCGGATATTGTCGCGCACAGTGCCGTGAAAGATGTGGGGGCGCTGGGGAACCCAGGCCACGAGGCGCCGCCATTGTTCGGGATCGCAGTGCGCCAGGTCCACACCGTTGACCAGCACCCGCCCCTGTTCAGGCAGGGCAAAGCCCAAAAGCAGCGCCGCCAGGGTGCTTTTTCCCGCCCCGCTCGGCCCCACCAGGGCCACCCGTTCACCCGGCGACAGGGAGAGCGTAACGCCGTCGATCACGGGAGGAGAGCCCGGCGAATAACGGAAGCTGACATCTTCGAAGCAGATCCGGAGCAGGGAGATGGCGGGCAGCGGACGAGGCGCACGGGGTCGGGGGGCGACCGGGGTATCCAACAGGCTGAAGATGCGCTCGGCTGCGCCGATGGCCTCCATGCGGGCATGGTAGTAGTTTCCCATCAGACGCAGCGGCAGGTAGAATTCAGGCGCCAAAAGCAGCACGGTGAAACCGTCCTGAAAGGCCATGCCTCCCTTCAGGAGCCGAAAACCGATGATCACCGCCATCAGCGCCACGCTGACCGTGGCGAAGAACTCCAGGACCAGCGCAGAGAGGAAGGCGACGTAGAGCACCGACATGGTGGCTTGGCGGTAGTCGTCCGAGATGCGGGCGATCATCCCGGCCTCGCGCCGCGAGGCGTTGAACATGCGCAGGGTGGCCAGGCCGTTCACCCGGTCGAGAAAATACCCTCCCAGGCGGGCCAGGGTCTGCCACTGTTGCTGGTTGAGCCGTTCGGCGCCGCGGCCGATCAGGATGGTGAAAAAGGGGATAAAGGGGGCCGTGAACAGCATGATACCGGCCGAGATCCAGTCGGCCGGGGCAACCGCCGCCAGGATGGAGAGCGGCACCATGGCCATCACGGCCAGGTGGGGCAGGTAACGGCTGTAGTACCCTTCCAGCGCCTCCACGCCGTCCACGATCACCGTGGCCACCTCGCCGGCCCGGTCTCCCTTGAGCCGCAAGGGGCCGGCATCCAGCAACCGCTGGAAGAGCTCGTTGCGCACCTCCTGACGAATGGAGGCCGATGCAGCAAAGGCGACCCGTTCCGAGGCCCAGGAAAGTCCGGCCCTCGCCAGCATCAGGGGGGGAAGCCTGAGCAGTTGCGGCAACACCTCCCGGTAACCGGCGCCGCTTACCATGACCCGGTGCACCAGCCCGGCCACGATCAGGGCCTGGGCGATCAGCACGAAGCCACCCGCAATGCCCAGCCCAACGGCAAGTAGCAGGGTTGGTTTCACGCGATCCTTGAGGATGTTCAGGCGTTGTTCGGGTGAGGGTATTTCAGGGGCGGGTGTACTCACGAAGGGTTGGTCAAGCCGAAACACCGCGCCGGCGCGCTGCCTCGAACAGGGCGATCCCGCCGGCCACCGAGGCGTTCAGGGAGGCTACGCCGCCGTGGAGGGGGATCGACAGGACCACGTCGCACTGCTTGCGCACCAGTGGGCGAATCCCCTCCCCTTCGTTCCCCACCAAGAGGGCCACCTTGCCGGAGAAATCCACATCGTACAGCGACTGCCCGGCCTCGCCGGCCAGGCCGTAAACCCAGTAACCGCCATCCTTCAACATCTGGAGGGTCTGGGCAACGTTGGTCACGAGGGCAACCGGGATGGTCTCGACCGCACCGGCCGAGGCCTTTTCCACGGCCGGAGTGACGCCGGCGGCGCGGTCCTTGGGGATGATGACGCCGTCGCAGCCGGCGCAGGCCGCGGTGCGGATCAGCGCCCCCAGGTTATGGGGGTCCTGGATGCCGTCCAGCACCAGCAGAAAACCGCTGCGACCCGTCTGATCGATGCCGGCCAGCAGGTCGTCCAGGTCGGCATACCGGAAGGGTTCCACCATCAGCGCAATACCCTGGTGGTGGCTTGAAGCGCACAGCTTGGTCAGATCGTCGCGTTCACGCCGGTGGACCGGGACGCCACGTTCTTCGGCCAGCTTGAGGATCTTCTCCAGGCGATGGTCGGTTGCGGAGGATTGCACGTACAGCCCGTATGCCCCACGCGCACCGCGCAGGGCCTCCCTGACCGGATTGACCCCGAAAACCAGTTCGCCCTTCACGGGCAGCCCCCAGCGATCTCATCCACGATCATCCGGGTTGCGGCCACCGGATCGCCGGCCTTGGCGATGGGCCGGCCGATCACCAGGTAATCGGCTCCGGCGGCGACCGCCTCGGCCGGGGTCATGACGCGCTTCTGGTCGTCCAGCGAGGCGAACGACGGCCGTACGCCGGGGGTGACGATCAGGAAATCCGGGCCGCAGGCCGCGCGGATCGGTCCGATCTCCAACGGCGAGGCAACCACGCCGTCCATGCCGGAATCCCTGGCCAGGCGGGCCAGACGGACGACCATCTCTTCCACCGGCCGTTCGATCCCCACCTGGCGCAGGGTCTCAACCGTGGATGAGGTCAGGATGGTCACGGCCAGGAGCCGGGGGCGCTCGTCGCCGAACTCTTTGCGCACCGCAGCGGTAGCCGTTGTCATCATCTCTGCGCCCCCCAGGGCGTGCAGGTTGGCCAGTTGCACCCCGAGCCGGGCAGCCTCGACCATTGCCTTGGCCACGGTATTGGGGATGTCGTGGTACTTGAGGTCGAGAAAGACCTGCCCGCCGTGACGCTGAACGGTTTTGACCGCCTCGGGGCCGCAGGAGGTGAACAACTCCTTGCCGACCTTGAACATCCCCACGTGACCCGCCAGTTGTGCCGCCCAGCGGTCGATGTCCGCCAGGCCGTGCACATCAAGGGCAAAGATGATTTTATCGTGTGCATCTTCAAACGTCATAATTACCTCTATAAATTTGCCACAGAGCCACAGAGACACGGAGACACGGAGACACGGAGAAAAACCAGGAGAAAAAACAGGCTGATCTTACAGGGATGAACAGAGTTAAACGGGATAAGACCTTAAACTATTAAGAAGCAATGACTCTAAGGTCTTTACATCCTGTTCATCCCTGTAAATACGATTTTCGGTTTCCTCTGCGCCTCTGTGGCTCCGTGGCAAAAATAGTGTTTTTACAGCAGGTTCGCCGCCAATTCCGCCAACTCCGAACGCTCGCCCCTGGTCAGGGTCACGTGGGCCGCGATCTTCTCCCACTTGAACCTCTCCACCAGAAAGCTCAGGCCGTTGCTGGACGAATCCACGTAAGGGTTGTCGATCTGGTAGGGGTCGCCGGTCAGGATGATCTTGGTACCCTCCCCGACCCGGGTGACGATGGTCTTGATCTCGTGGGGGGTCAGGTTCTGGGCCTCGTCCACGATCAGGTACTGGTTCGGAATTGAGCGGCCGCGGATGTAGGTCAGCGGTTCGATATCCAGAAGCCCCATGGCCATCAGTTCCTTGTACCCTTTGCTGTGGCGTTTCTCCGATTCGTGGCCCGAGATGAGCAATTCCACGTTGTCAAAGATCGGCTGCATCCAGGGGGTCAGTTTTTCCTCGATATCGCCCGGCAGAAACCCCAGGTCCTTGCCCATGGGGAATACGGGTCGGGAAACCAGCAGGCGGTTGTAAACATTCTCCTCAGCGGTCTTGTGCAAGCCGGCGGCGATGGCCAGAAGCGTCTTGCCGGTGCCCGCCTTGCCCACCAGGGTCACCAGCTTGATGGTGTCGTCCATCAGCACGTCCAGGGCAAAGGACTGCTCGCGGTTGCGTGCAAAGATGCTCCATATCCCCTCCTTGGGGACCTTGCGCACCGGGACGATGTGCCCGCTGACCGCATCGTAGCGGCAGATGGCGGTATGGGAGGGGTTGGTGCTGTCGACGATGGTGATGAACTCGTTGGGCGCAAGCCCTTCCGGCGCCTCCAGCCAGTTCTGCCCGTAAAAGCGGTCCACGGCATCGGGAGCCATCTCGACGCTGCGGGTCCCGGAATACAGGTCCTGGATATCGATCTTGTCTGATTCGTAATCTTCGGCAATCAGGCCGATGGCATCGGCCTTGATGCGCAGGTTGGTATCCTTGGTGACGAATATGAGCTGGATGTCGGGAAAGCGGTCGCGCATATCCAGGGCTACCGCCAGGATGCGGTTGTCGCCGCTGTCCACCCGCAGATCGACCGGCAGACGCTTGAGATAGACCTCGCTGAACAATTCGACCCGCAGGGAGCCCTGGCCGGGGAGCGTAACGCCGGACGCCAGCGATCCCTTTTCCCGCATGGTGTCGAGGATGCGCGAGATCTGGCGGGCATTGCGGCCGGTTTCGTTCATGTCCTTCTTGAAACGGTCAACCTCTTCAATGACGGTTATGGGGATGATGATGTTGTTGTCCTGAAACTTGAACAGGGATTGCGGGTCGTGCAGCAGTACGTTGGTGTCGAGGATGAAGTTTTTCACGGAAGGCCTTTCTGTCGGGAGTGATTAATAGACCAAATACTTTAATTTGCCACAGAGCCACAGAGAAACGGAGAACTGCGCGGAGGACGTCAAGGATAAAACCTTAGTTCCTCCCCCCAGCGGACCCTCTGGGGCCCAGAGGGCCTAAAGGCCTAAACGTAGAGGTTAGGAGGACCCTTCTGGGGCCTAAAGGGTCGGGGGTGGCAGCCATCCTCAGTTCACAGCCTAGACCCTTTCCCCTTCCCTAGGGAGGGACCTTCGACTTTCTCCGTGTCTCTGTGTCTCCGTGGCAGATTTTATGTTTTATTTGGACGGCAGCATTCTACAACGGCATCGCAGAAAATAGCAATCTCTTCGCCCGTGGAGAACCAACCAGGGCTCATGCGCAGGGTGCCGCCGGGAAAGGTGCCCAGGGTGCGGTGCGCCTGGGGCGCGCAGTGCAAACCGGCCCGCACCGCGATGTCATGGCTGTGGTCAAGCATGAACGCCAGGGCCGCAGGGTCGGTTCCCGCAACGGCGAAAGACAACACGCCACCCCGCAAGGCCGGATCGGTGGGGCCGTAGAGCGTGACCTCCGGCAGCTCGGCCAAGCGCTCTGCTGCTAACGTGACCAAGCGGTGTTCCTTGTCCCCGATAGCGGCAACGCCTTGTTCCAGAACGAATTCAACCCCGGCCTTGAGCCCGGCGATACCGGGCAGGTTATGGGTTCCTGCCTCAAATCCATCCGGCAGGGTCAGGGGCTGTTCCTCGGCAGTGGAACTGCTGCCGGTCCCTCCCTGAAGAAGCGGCCTCAGATGGACGGCCGGCGAGACGTAGAGGAAGCCGGTCCCCTGGGGACCGTACAACCCCTTGTGGCCCGGCGCGGCCAGAAGATCGATGCCGGTCCTGATCACATCGATCTGTTCGCTGCCCGCCGACTGGGCCGCATCCAGCAGGAACAACGCACCGGCCTCGCGGGCGATCGCCCCCATGCTGTCGATTGCCTGGATTGCGCCGCACACGTTGGAGATATGCGCAAGGGCGATCATGCGGGTGGTGGGCCGCAGGGCGCGCCTGACATCGTCGGGGTCCACCATGCCGGTGCCGTCGCCCCTGACGACGGTCACCTCCAAGCCCGATGCGCGCAAGGCGGCCAGGGGGCGCATCAGCGAATTGTGCTCCATGGAGGTGGTGACGACGTGGTCGCCGGGGACAAGGACGCCCCGAAACGCCAGGTTGAGCGCCTCAGTGGCGCTGTGGGTCATGATGATCCGCGACGAGTCGGGGATGGAGAACAGGGCGGCAATCGCTTCCCGGGCCTGGAGCAGCAAGCGTCCCGCCTCCAGGGACCGCCGATGCCCCCCGCGTCCCGGCGAAGCGCCGATCTCCCGCATGGCATGCATGACCGCCTGGTAGACGGATTCCGGCTTGGGGTGGGATGTTGCCGCATTGTCGAGATAGATGGACATTTTAGGAGGCTGGCAATAATAAGTTGAACAAAATTACGCTCAGATTTTGGTCAGATTTGGCTGGAGCGATTGAACAAAACCGCAGGCGTAGCAGGCTACGTCGAGGATTTTGTGATTGAGCTGCGGTCAAAGATGGCCGGAAGATGAGATGCAAGATGTTCATGTTATTGTTGCTAGCCTCCTTAGGGCAGGATGAACGGCTGGCTGGTAAGCCAGGGAAAGAGCTGCGCCGTTCCGAAGCGCGGATCGTGTGAACCGTCGAATATCTTGGATGAAACAGCCTTTTCCTCGCTTACGCCCCACCAGTTCTGCACGGCAACCACACCTTCCCGCCCCGCGTTGTAAAGGTTGAAGCCGCCATTACCGCGGAAAGCGCATCCCCAGACCGTTGCCCGGCCATCCTCGATCCGCAGGGCATCGTGGTCATTGTCGGCAAAAAGAGACCGGGTTACCTTCATGCGGGCTGAGCCGAGATGCAGGGCCGTATCATTGTTGCGCACGAAGCGCGTCATGATAATCTGGCCTTCTCCGCCTGTTACCACGGCACCGGCACCGTTCGAGGAGATACTGCACGAACTGATCCTGAGGCGGCATTCCTCGGCCCGAACCCCCTGCTGGCCGTTGTCCGTCACGCTGGTGGATGCCAGGACGACCGACGAGCGTGACAGGAACATGCCCAGCCGGTTCGTGCTCACGCTGCTGTCGCGCAGCTCGAATTCGCTGTCATGGACCTCGACGCCCGTCTCGCAGACTGAAAAACTCGACGCCTCGACGCTGACGGTACTGTCACGCAGTTCCAGCCCTGTTTTCGAGAGGGAGATGCGCACCGACTTCGCGGTAAAGGCCGAAAAGTGCGCTTGGAGGCCTGTTTCCGCCCCTTCGACTGCAGTATGTTCGAACTGGTTGTGCTTTTCGGTGGAGAGCAGCAGGATACCGCCCCAGTCGCCTTTGACCGGTGTGCGGGCGTCCGTGGAAAACAGGATCGGACGTTCGGCCGTGCCGATACACTGGATGCGACCCATGACAACCAGGCGGGCCTTTTTTACCCCCCCCTCAACCCGGACAAAACGCACGGCCGTCCCCGGTTCGATGCGCAGCGTCGCCTGGGGAGCAACCACCAAAGCTCCCCTGATCAGTACGGTCCCGCGCCAGGTCACGTCTTCGGTGAGGGTCGTATTTTCGTACTGGAGATCGGCCAGGTCATCGGGAGTTTTCCGGGGGGGCGATGGCGGACCGTCAAAGGCGTAAGAAGCCGGCGGGCGGGCCGGCTCAAGGGGGACAATGCCCTGGAGCCGGGCAGACAGGGCGCTTCTGTTGAGCGGGATTTCCTCACCCGCAACAAAGGTATTCTGGCAACCGGCCAGGGACATGATTGTGAGGCAGATGCCGATGACCCGGAAAGCAAGGTTGTTCACATGGTGCTCCATTCGGTGATGAGCAGGTTCTACCACACTTGCAGGGATGCTGTAAATTTTTTGTTCATCCTGGGGAAAGCATTTGCCACAAAGAGGCTGACATCCGCCACAGAGACACAGAGGTCCACTGTGAAAAGAAAAACTATTTTTCGTTGATACCATCATCAAGAATCGTTATTTTTTGCATGCCTTACTCCTGGATTTCTCTGTGTCGCTGTGGCTCCGTGGCAGGTTTGGTTTATTTTCTGTGTCACTGCGTCTCTGTGGCATAAGTGCCGTTTTTTGGTTCATTTCAACACGTTAGGTTTAGCGTAAATATTCTATTGACTTGTCATATATGTTGTGGTTTATTTCCTGTGCTCCACCAAATATTGTGGTTTTGTGCGAGTATCCTATTCTACCCCCAATTCCCCAAAATAACTCGATTTTTTCACGCCACAAGGAGAACCGCCCATGAAAAAGGAACCATCCCACGACACCATCCCCGACCTGTCCAAAAACGCCGCAACCGTCCTTGAAAAGCGCTATCTGAGGCGTGATGTAGAGGGCAAGGTGCTGGAGGCGCCGGCCGACATGTTCCGCCGGGTTGCCGAAACCATTGCGGCTCCTGATAAAAAGTTCGACAAAAAGGCCGACCTCAAGGGCCTGGCCGACACGTTTTACCGCATGATGACCAGCTTTGAATTCCTTCCCAACTCCCCGACCCTGATGAATGCCGGCCGCCAACTGGGACAGCTCTCCGCGTGCTTCGTCCTGCCGGTGGGCGATTCCATGGAGGATATCTTCGACGCGGTCAAGTTCACCGCCCTGATCCACAAATCCGGCGGCGGCACCGGATTCTCCTTTTCGCGCCTGCGCCCGGCCAACGACGTGGTCAGCTCGACCACCGGCATCTCCAGCGGTCCGCTCTCCTTCATGCGGGTATTCGACATCGCCACCGAAACCATCAAGCAGGGCGGCACGCGGCGTGGCGCCAACATGGGCATCCTGCGGGTCGATCACCCTAATATCATGGATTTCATCATGTGCAAGGCCGACCAGAAACATCTCAACAACTTCAACATCTCCGTCGGGTTGACCGAAAATTTCATGCAGGCAGTGGAGCGGGATGAGGAGTACGACCTGATCAACCCCCGCGACAAGAAGGTCTACAGCACCCAGAACGCCCGCAAGGTCTTTCACCGTATCGTGGTGCAGGCATGGGAAAACGGCGAACCGGGCATCATCTTCCTGGACCGCCTCAACCGCGACAACCCGACCCCCCACATCGGCGAGATCGAATCCACCAACCCCTGCGGCGAGCAGCCGCTGCTCCCGTATGAATCCTGCAACCTGGGCTCCATCAACCTGGGGAAATTCATCAAGGACAACACCGTTGACTGGAAAAGGCTGAAAACCGTCGTGCATGACTCGATCCACTTCCTGGACAACGTCATCGAGGCCAACAACTACCCTCTGCAGCAGATTCACGACATGACCCACGCCAACCGTAAGGTCGGCCTGGGGGTCATGGGGTGGGCCGACATGCTGATCCTGCTGGGGGTGCCCTATAACTCCGAAGAGGCGATAAAGCTGGGCAAAAAGGTGATGAAGTTCATCAACGACGAGGGGCACCTGGCGTCCCAGGAGTTGGCAAAGCAACGCGGCTCCTTCCCCAACTTCAAGGGCTCGATCTTCGACAAAAAAGGCGCGCCCCCCATGCGCAACGCCACGGTCACCACCATTGCGCCCACCGGCACCATCTCGATCATCTCCAACGCCTCCTCCGGCGTGGAGCCGTTGTTTGCCGTCTCCTACATCCGCACCGTCATGGACAAGAACGTGCTGGTGGAGGTCAACCCGATCTTCGAACAGATTGCCAAGGATCGCGGCTTCTATTCCGAGGCATTGATGAAGAAGATCGCCGAGCACGGCACCCTCCACGACATCCCCGAGGTGCCGGAGGACGTGCGCAGGGTATTCGTCACCGCCCACGACATCACCCCTGAAGACCATATCCAGATGCAGGCGGCCTTCCAGCTCTATACCGACAATGCCGTCTCAAAGACGGTCAACTTCCCCCACTCGGCCACCATGGACGACGTGGAAAAGGCCTACATGCTGGCCTACGAGACCGGCTGCAAGGGCGTCACCATCTACCGTGACGGTTCCCGCGACGAGCAGGTGCTCTCCACCGGCAAGAAAGAGGAACAGCAGGCCATTGTCGCCGCCACGCCGGTGGAAGAGGAGAAGAAGGCCATCAAGCGCGACCGTCCCAAGGCGCTCAAGGGGTGGACCCACCAGATGCAGACCGGCTGCGGACCGCTCTATGTGACCATCAACGAGGACAACTCCGGCCTGTTCGAGCTCTTCACCACCATGGGCAAGGCCGGCGGCTGCGCCGCATCCCAGAGCGAGGCCATCGGCCGTATGGTATCCCTGGCATGGCGCAGCGGCGTCCAGGCCCGCCAGGTCATCAAGCAGCTCCTGGGGATCTCCTGCCACTGCCCCTCCGGGTTCGGCGACAACCGCATCCTCTCCTGCGCCGACGCCGTGGCCAAGGCCATCCAGGCCCATATGGTGGCCAACGGCTACGACATCAGCGCCGAGGCCCCTACCCAGGAACGGGGCGCCTGCCCCGATTGCGGCGGAGTCGTGGAGCATGAGGGGGGCTGCTCGGTCTGCCGGGTGTGCGGGTATTCGGAATGTGCCTAACCGTCTTTGATTATACTTCCCCCTTTGATAAAGGGGGATTGAGGGGGATTTGCCTTTGACAAGAACCGGCGCTGCGGATTATTCCGGGCGTCGGTTTCGTTTGAGAAGGCAGATGGGTGAGGCTGCATTATGAATGTTCGTTGGTGAATAACGAGTTATGTGGGTAGAAGACAGATGGATCAGATCAACCAAAGGAATGAGCACAGGTGGCTTGGATGACTGAAGTTATTGCATTTATGGCGAAGTACTGTTTCCTCATAATAGCTCTACTTATTTCAGTCGGTTTCATGATTTGGATCATGTTGAGAAATAATTCTAAACAAGAATACCAACAATTTAGACCAAACATATGGAGCTACCTGTTTATCTTGCCTCTTCTGCTTACCCGGAAAGAAGGCGACAAAACCGTACAACGCGGGTTTACCCGACGCGAGTGGATTGGTTGGCTGATCTTTGCCTTGATTACCCTTCTAGCAATCCTCTTTACGCCGACAAAGAAATAGGCTGGCATCATCGAGAAAAGCGGTGGCAAATAAGGGGACAGGCAACATATGATTCACCGGATCATTAAGAAGCCTGTTCACTTCTTTGTCCTGAAAGGAAATTAGTGAGCAATTGGAAATATATATTACTTTTCCACAATCTACCTGTTGCAGAACCTATTGGCAATGATATCATTAAAATTGTCCCTCTAAATGATCAATTAGTTGCAGAAATACGGCTTAGATCAGAGACTTTTTGTAGATTTGTTGATAGTTTTAAAGACCAATTTGGGCGATCATCAAAACCGAGTCTTTTATTTCTTAATTCGGTTAACAAACCAGATATTGAGTCTCTCGTTTCCTTTCGAAATATTTTGGCTATATCGTCAATTTCATTAGCATGGGCAAGAGTTCTTAGCTATGGGTCGCAGTTTGAGTATTTTAAATATTCTGACTATTTCAATTTTTATCCATATTCACTTACAAGTGATGAAAAATATCTTTTAGCTCAGACGCCATCAATTAGGAGCTTGGAAGAGGTTGGAGATTTTTCAGGACAGCCTTCACCAGGAATTGCGAAAGCATCCTCTCTTCGTGATTTCTACGACAAATCCTTATTTAATGAATTATTGTCAAAATGGATTGAATTATTCATAAAAAAACGGAGCGGTAAGTGGGAGTTAATCGCTCTATTTCGTTCTCTTGAAATGGCTTTTAGAGCATCAGCGTTGCCTTTTGGAAATCAAGGTACAATCCATGATTACGGTGCCAGTATTTCATTATGGGTAAGTGCTTTTGAGATACTTATCCGGCCTCAATATAAAGCTATTAGTTATAAAGATGTTTTAAATATGTTGGGTACTATATATTTTTGTTCCCCACATCTACAATATAAGAAATATCGGATAAAAACATCGAAAAAAATATTATCCTTAACACTTGTCCAGAAAACATATCTTGAAATGAATTACGCAAGAAATAATTTTTTACATGGTAATCCTGTAAACTCAAAAAT
>JBEKFJ010000035.1:0-17462 GCA_050013355.1 Oryzomonas sp. | reverse complement strand
TACTAAAACCAACCATCCATGTCAAGAGCTTTTTTAACCGCAAAACTCTTTTTTCACAAAAACCAAAAAAACAATGGCCCGAAAGGGACGCTGTTTATAACAACTATCATTTGTACCGTCAAGTGCTTTTTTTATGCTTTTTCTTCTTTTTTACACCACCGCTAAAAATACCCTCTGATTTAATAGCTTACACCAGGAAATATCAGGCAAACACTCGATGGTCGAAAAAACGACGCGTCTTACGCTCCGAACGGGTCAGCGTTCCGGGCACCAGCAGTTCAACGGTGCACGACACCAGCATGGTATGCTTTATACCTCCTGCGACCTGCTTCACCACCTGCTCATCAGGCAACGCGCTGCCGTTGTGCGCCCGCTCGACACACACCAGCATGCGATCCCGGCCGTCAGGGCCATGGTCGAAAAGCACCTGGTACTCGCTGCCGATACCCCGCACCCGGTGGAGCACCTCATCCACCTGGCCGGGATAGATATTGACCCCCCGGAAGATAACGACATCGTCAGAGCGCCCCAGAATGCGGTCGTGACGCGGCATGATGCAGCCGCAGGGGCACTCACCCGTCATGAGCCTGGTCAGATCGCGGGAGCGGTAGCGAATCAGCGGCACCCCCTCTTTGCACAACGTGGTGAACACCATTTCGCCGATCTCACCGGATGCAACCGGTTCAAGGGTCAGCGGGTCAAGCACTTCCAGTATGTAGTAGTCGGCCCAATAGTGAATGCCGTTGTTCTCCCGACATGACAGGCCGGTGCCGGGGCCGTACACCTCGGTCAGGCCGGTGATATCGTAGATCTCTTCAACGCCGAGGAATTCGCGCATGGTGTCGAGCATGGCGCCGCTCGAACGTTCGGCCCCAAGAATGATCTTCTTCAGATTGAGCCTGTCCCGCAACCCCTGCCGATGAACCTCCTCTGCCAGCAGCAGCCCCATGGATGCGGTGCAGCAAAAGACCGTGGATTGGAGGTCGATCAAAAAGGCGGTTTGCAGTTCAAGGTTGCCCGGCCCCACCGGCACCGCCAGGGCGCCGAAACGTTCACAGGCCTGCTGGAAGCCGATGCCGGCGGTCCAGAGCCCGTATCCCACGGCGATCTGAACCCGGTCCTGGCGTGTCAGGCCGGCCAGTTCGTAACAGCGGGCAAACATGTTCTGCCAATCGTCCACATCCTTGTGGGTATAGCAGAGAACCTTGCGTTTGCCGGTGGTGCCGGACGAGGCATGGATGCGCACCAGATCACCAAAATCAGCCGCGCGCAGGGCAAACGGGTAGTCCGCCGCCAGGTCGTCCGCCGTGGTAAAGGGGAGGCGCCGCAGATCATCCAGGCTGGTGATGTCCTCCGGTCCGACCCCTGCGGCCGAGAGCCGTTCGCGGTAGAAGGGCGAATGCTCGAAGGCGTGTTGCACCGTCCATTGCAGGCCGTTAAGCTGGTGGGCGGGGAGTTCTTCGATGGTTGCTATCTTCGGGGGAAAACGCTTCAACATGTCAGGTACCAACTCCGAGGATGATCTGGGACACACTGCTATCGCCTGCGCCGGATCCAGCGTCGAGGGCAGCCAAGGCCCCTTCCAGCAGGGCAGGCTTATCATTCAATTTCCGTCGGATCACCCTATCCAGATCATCCAAAGTGCAGAAAAGACGCCCCGTGGCCAAGGCACGACCGAGGACGATCAGGTTGACTGCTTGGGTGTTGCCGAGCTGCAAGGCAAGCCTGTCGGCATCGATGGTCGCAATCTCGGAAGCCCCAGACAGGGAAAATGAATCTCCGGCGTTGGCCGCGATCCAGCCGTCCGGTTGCAGAAATGAGCGATGGATCAGAACATTCTCCGCCTTGAGTGCTATCAGGCCGTCGGCGTGGCCCGGACGCACCAGCGGACTGGAGAATGCTCCGGCCTTGAGGTGGGAGACGACGACGCCGCCGCGCTGGGCCATGCCGTGGGTTTCGGAGGTCAGCACCGGCAACCCTTTGGCGATGGCGGTCTCCGCCAGGAGCCGGGTGATGAAGAGGATTCCCTGGCCCCCCACCCCGGAGATGATCAACTGTTGGGAGATCATGGCTGCTCCCCTCCTTGTCGGATCGCCTTCACCGGGCAGACATCCAGGCACACACCGCAGCCGCTGCAGATTATCACATCCACCATGACCTTGCCGCTGGCCTCGTCATATACCAGGGCCGGGCATTCGAACTGTCTGGTGCAGAGCCGGCATCCAGCGCACGTTGCATCAACAAATGCCTGGGGACGCTTGGCGTGGCGCATGCTTTTATCCACAAGGCACGGGCTCTTGGCGATCACCACCGCCACCCCCTGTTCACGGGAAAAGGCCAGCGCCTCCTTGAGCAGAGCGGTGAACGCCGGCAGTTCCAACGGGTCGGCGCTGCGGCAGAATTCCACACCGCAACCGGCCACGACCGAGGCGATACCCACCGCACGGCCGGCAGGGGTACCCTGGGAGGGGGTCGGCTGGTTGCCGGTCATGGCGGTCGTGCTGTTGTCAAGGATCACCAGGACAAAACGGGCCCCCTGCACCACGGCGTCGATCAGGGGGGGGATGCCGGCGTGGAAAAAGGTTGAGTCGCCGATGGTGGCCACGATGTCGCGCGGATGGCCGGCTACCCGGTAGGACTGATAGAAGCCGGCCGCCTGGCCGATGGCGGCCCCCATGCACAGGACCGTGTCCACACCCCCCAGATTGACCCCCAGGGTGTAACAGCCGATATCGCTGGGGTAGATCCCCTGGGGCGCAGCCTTCTTGATGGCATAGAAGCTGGCCCGGTGCGGACATCCGGGGCAGAGGGTTGGACGCCTGCCCACTGGCTGGGGCGCTTCGGGTAATTCCGGCACCGACCGGCCGGCGAACCGGGCCAGGATCCGTTCGATCTCACCGGGCAGCAGTTCCCCCGCCTCGGGAACAAAACCGGAGAGCTTGCCCCGCACCCGCCGATGGTCCCGAAGCTGCATCTCAATTATCCCGGCGGTCTCCTCCAGCACCAACACCTCGTCATACGCGGAGCGGATCTCCTCCACAAAGGCGCTGTGAAGCGGATATGGCTGGACAACCTGGTAGAAGGCAAACGAATCCCACAGGCCGGAAGTGCTCAGCACCTCCCGCGCGTGGGCCGCCGACACGCCGGAGGCAACCACGGCGCGGCGGTTCCCGGGGCCGCGATTCAGACAGCGGGGCGCGGTCGGGGCATAGGCGGCGATCCGTGACAAGGTCTGGATGAGCTTGACATGCAAGGCATAGCGGAAGAAGGGGGTGGCGGCCCAGCGCGTGGGGTCCTTGCGGAAATCGGCCCTGCGTTGCAGGTCCTGGACAGGGCGCACAACGATGTCCTGGCAGGCGTGGCAGACCCGGGTTGTGGGGCGCAGCATCACCGGCACCTCGAACTCCTCGGACATCTGAAAGGCAAGGCCGGTCAGATCCCGCGCCTCAGCCGGGGAAGAGGGGTCGAGCACCGGGATCTTGGCCTGCATGGCCATCAGGCGGGAATCCTGCTCGGTCTGGGAGGAATGGGGACCGGGATCATCGGCGCTGATTACCACGAAACCGCCCACTGTACCGAGATATGCGGCGCTCATCAACGGGTCGGAGGCGACGTTCAGCCCCACCTGCTTCATGGCGGTGACGGCACGCAGCCCGGCTTGGCTGGCGGCATAGGCAATCTCAAAAGCCACCTTCTCGTTGACCGCCCATTCCACGTGCATGTTTGTGCCCTCGGCCTTGCGCCAGGTGTCGATGGAGGAAAGTATCTCGGAGGCGGGCGTTCCGGGGTAGGAGGCCGCCACAACGCAGCCGTTCTCCACCAGGCCGCGAGCCATGGCCTCGTTTCCCTGCATCAAAATCGGTCGTTGTTCCGGCAATGGCTTCTCCTCTGCTCCCTCAGTGTCACGTGTGGTTAGTTCGTACTCGTAATTCCGGCCCTTTTGGCCGCTGCCATCGTTGCGGCTCCTTGATGTAGACCCCCTGCTACACCAGCGTCGCCGCGCCTTGGCACCAGCCAAAATTACTTGGAATTACTTCCCACAACTAACCGCACGGGACACTATCGTGAAAAATTTTCACTTTGGTAAAGCGGCACTGATTTGTCAACACAAAACCGGCCCGAAAAACAAACGGCGGCACTTTGGGCCGCCGTCTCGATCTGTGTTTCATGCAACGAACAGGTCAGTAAATCTCGAAGAATTCACCGGTCCTCAGCTTGTGCACCTTCATCAGGTTGGTGGAGCCGAAGCGCCCTACCTTAGTCGCGGGTACCGAGGTTGTGGATCTTCATCAAATTCGTGGTGCCATGCACCTCGACCGGCGTTCCCATAGTGATGACCACCAGATCGTCGCGCTTGAAGCCATGAAGATGCAGCAATCTTTCTACCTCGTCAATTTGCTGGTCGGTGTTGGCCATGACACCGGCGGGGAGACAGCGCACGCCCCAGTGGAGCGCCAGGCGCTGCCGCACTTTCTGGTCGCTGGCAAAACAGATGATCGGGGTTACAGGCCGGTGGCTGGAGAGAAGCTGAGCTGTGCCGCCCGCCTTGGTGAAAGCGACGATGGCTTTCGCCTTCAGGGTGTCTGCCGCCTGACAGGCGGCTGCGGCCACCGCCTGGGCCAGGCGCTGTCGATGCGGCGCCGGCATACTGTGCGGTCGGGCGAAGCCGGAGGCCTCAGCCTCCAGGGCGACATGGGCCATGGTGGCCACCGCCTGAACCGGATAATCACCAGAAGCGGTCTCACCCGAAAGCATCACCGCGTCGGTGCCGTCGATGATGGCGTTGGCAATGTCCGAGGTCTCGGCCCGGGTCGGCCGGGGGTTGCGGATCATCGAGTCAAGCATCTGAGTCGCAGTGATCACCGGTTTGCCGGCTTGGTTGCAGGCGGCGATGATCCGTTTCTGCAGTATTGGGACGCGCTCAGCCTTCAGCTCAACGCCCAAATCGCCACGGGCAACCATTACTCCGTCGGCCTCGGCGACGATCTCGTGTATCGCATGTATCGCCTCCGGCTTCTCGATCTTGGCGATGACTGGCAGGATGCGGCCGCTCTCGGCGATGCGTAGTTTGAGCTCCACCAGATCGCGAGCGCAGCGAACGAACGATAAGGCGATGAAATCGATGTCGGCCTTTAGTATAAACTCCAGATCAACCAGGTCCTTGGCTGTCAGAGAGGGAGCTGAGACGTTGACACCTGGCAGGTTGATCCCCTTGTTGTCCTTGAGTAGCCCACCGGCCACAACCCGGGCGGTCACGAGGCCGGCCACCGGGTCTGTGGCCATGACCCGGAACTCCAGGAGACCATCGTCCAGAAGGATCACCGAGCCAGGTCGGACATCTCCCGGAAGCTGTTGGTAGATGGTCGGGATCAGGGAGCCGCTACCGATTACCCCGGGCGCGGTGGTCAACGTCACCACCTGGCCGCGCTTGAGCTGCAGCCCATCCCCCTCCATCCGGCCGGTGCGGATCTTCGGCCCCTGCAGGTCGGCCAGTATGCCGACCTCGCAGCCGAGGCGATGGGCGGCCGCCCGGACCCGTTCGATCAGTTGGGCCTTCTGCTCGTGGCTACCGTGGGAAAAATTAAGACGGAAGCAGTCAACACCGTTCTTCAGTAGTTTCTCGATGATCTTGGGCTCGGAACTGGACGGCCCCAAGGTGGCGATGATTTTTGTGCGGCGGATCCTAGCCAAAGTCTCTCTCCTTGCTTTTTTGGTGTTATAACGGCCAGTAATGGCCGCAGTAACAAGCACCTGTTTGAATCGCCCCAGCGCTGCAGGCCGTATTATACGGCACCCGGATTGACGCTAAAGCCATCAGTTGTGACTGTGTGCCGCACGTAATTCAGGGTCCCGCCGGCCAGCAACTCCCTTCGCTGGCGTTCGGAGATGTTCAGCAGCATTATGACCTGTTTGCCCCCCACCAGCACCGGCACCTCTTCGGAGCCGCTCTCCACCAGGCGCCGCAGATCCGAAAAAGAGACCCGGTCCCCCTGGCTGAAGAGGTCGTAATCGGCCGGATCCTTGAAGGTCAGCGGCAGGATGCCGAAGTTGATCAGGTTGGCCTTGTGGATGCGGGCAAAGCTCTTGGCCAGCTTGGCGCGGATCCCCAGGAAACGTGGCGCAAGGGCGGCATGTTCGCGGGACGATCCCTGGCCGTAATTCTCGCCGCCGACCACCACCCCGTTGCCGGCTGCCTTTGCGCGGGCCGGAAACTCCGGGTCAACCTGTTCGAAGACATGCTCGGCAATGGCCGGAATGTTGCTGCGCAGCGGCAGCACCTTGTTGCCTGCCGGCATGATGTGGTCGGTGCTGACATTGTCCCCCACCTTGATGACCACCTCTGCCTGCAGCGTATCCGGCAGCGCCTCGAATTCAGGGAAAGGCACGATGTTGGGCCCGGTCTTGATCTCGACGGAAGCCGTATCCTCAAGCGGAAAGATGATGCCGGAATCGTCCAGCAGATACGCGGAGGGGTTCTGCACAGCCGGATAAGCCTTGATGGTGGCCAGCTTGCGCGGGTCGGTGATTACACCGTAAATGCCGGCGGCAGCGGCCGTTTCCGGAGAGCAGAGGTAGACCTTGTCCTCCTTGGTGCCGCTTCTGCCCGGGAAGTTGCGCGGAAAGGTGCGCAGGGAAACCTGATTGGTGCCCGGAGCCTGCCCCATGCCGATGCAGCCCAGACAGCCGGATTGGTGAATGATCGCCCCGGCCATCAGCAAGGTCACCACCCCCCCCTGATCGGCCACGTTTTCCAGCACCTGGCGGCTGCCGGGGTTGATGTGGAACGACAACTGGGGCGCAATGCGCTGCCCTTCCAGGATGCGGCAAACGGTCATCAAGTCGCGGAACGAGGAGTTGACCGAACTGCCCACCAGAACCTGGTCAACCTTGACCCCCTCCACCTCCCGCACCGGTACGACATTGTCCGGCGACGACGGGCAGGCGATCAGCGGCTCCAGCGCCGAGAGATCGATCTCGTCGTATTCGTCGTAGGTCGCCCCCTCGTCTGCGGCCAGTTGTTGCCAGCAATCGCCCCTCCCCTGGGAAACCAGGAACTCCCGCGTCCGCTCGTCCGACGGAAAGATCGAGGAGGTGGCGCCCAGTTCAGCCCCCATGTTGCCGATGGTGGCGCGGTCGGTGGCCGAAAGTGTGGCCACACCCGGACCGTAGTATTCTATGACCTTGCCGACACCCCCTTTGACCGTGTGACGGCGCAACATCTCCAGGATGACGTCCTTGCCCGAAACCCAGTCCGGCAGGCGTCCCACCAGCTTGACCCCCATCACCTTGGGACAGGGGAGGTAAAAGGGGTGGCCGGCCATGGCAAGGGCCACGTCCAGGCCGCCGGCACCGATGGCCAGCACCGCTATGCCGGCAGCCGTGGGGGAGTGGGAGTCGGCCCCCAGAAGCGTGATGCCCGGCACGCCGAAGCGTTCCAGATGCACTTGGTGGGAAACGCCGTTGCCCGGCTTGGACAGGTGCACGCCGAACTTCATGGCCGCGCTGGTCAGAAAGGCGTGGTCGTCGGCGTTTTTATAGTCGGTTTGCAGCAGGTTGTGGTCGATATACTGGGCCGCCAGCCCGACCTTGACCCTCGGCAGCCCCATGGCGATGAACTCCAGCATGGCCATGGTGCCGGTAGCGTCCTGCAAGAGGGTATGGTCGATACGGACGGCAATCTCCCGGCCGGGAACCAGTTCTCCCTCCACGAGATGATGTTCGAGTATCTTGGTTGCAAGGTTCTTTGCCATTGAATTCATCCCCTTCCTCGGTAATTTCATGCCGTCATTATTATATCCTGAATCCGTGATGCCTGCACTGCGGATCGAGCGACGGGCCTGCGTCCAACGCCGCCCATGCAGCACCATGCCAGCTGTGCCGTGTGTCCTCCGCCACGGTGGAGATACGGCCTGCAACGCCTGGACTGAGGCATGCTAAGCGAGAGGAGCCGTGAAGGCGTCACGGATTCAGGTATATGACAAACAGCTTCGATGTTCCGCGCTTTTTGCTTTGCGATAGTACCGGAAATAATTCGGTGGTTCTCAGGCGTGAATCGCCTCCTTGTGCACATCCAGCGCCGCCTCCCGCACCGCCTCGGGCAAGGTCGGATGAGCATGGCAGATCAGGGCGATATCCCGGGCCGTGCCGCCGAAACTCATGATGGCGACCGCCTCGGCGATCAGGTCCGAGGCCCGCGGCCCGACGATGTGGACACCCAGGACCCGGTCGCTCTCCTGGTGGGCCAGGATCTTGACGAATCCTTCCGTTTCATCCATGCAGCGCGCCCGGCCAAGCGCGGCAAAGTTGAAGCGGCCGCTTCGGTAGGGAATGCCGTCCTCCTTGAGCTGCTCCTCGGTCCGGCCCACATAGGAGCCTTCAGGCCAGGTATAGACGGCGCCGGGGATATATTCGTACTCCACCGTCGCAACCTTGCCCGCCATGCGCTCCACACAGACCACGCCCTCGTCCATGGCCTTGTGGGCCAGCATCGGGCCGGGGACGAGGTCGCCTATGGCGTAGATGCCCGCCACGGAGGTCTGGTAATCCCCGTCCACCGCCACCCTCCCCTTCTCGTCCAGCTTCACCCCCAACCCTTCCAGGTTGAGTCCGGCCGTCAAAGGGCGGCGGCCCACGGCCACCAGGAGGCGGTCACAATCGATCTCCTCGCTTCCGGCGCCGGCATTGTACTGGACAATGGCCTTGCTGCCGATGCGGCGCACCCCGGTGATGCGCGTCTCCAGCTTGAACTGGATCCCTTGTTTGCGCAGCGAACGGTTGAGGGTATCACCCGCCTGGCGGTCCATGAGCGGCACGATCTGGGGCATCATCTCCATCACCGTTACCTGGGCTCCCAGGCGGCGCCAGACCGAACCCAGTTCCAGGCCGATGAAACTGCCCCCGGCAACCACCAGGTGTTGGGGAAGCTCGTCAAAACAGAGCGCCTCGCGGGCGCTGACCACCACCTGCCCGTCAAAAGGGATGCCGGGGAGCATGGCGGCCTCGCTGCCGGTTGCCAACAGTACCCGCGACGCCTGGAGCTTCACCGTCTTTTCGGCGTCTGCCGGCGGGTCAGGCTGACCGGCGGGCGCCGCCGCTTCCGCGAGCGTCACCACGACCTCGTGACGGCCAGAGACGTTGCGCCCCTCAAGCCGTCCCTCGCCATGAATCCGCTCGATATTGTTCTTCTTGAAGAGATAGGCGATGCCGTCGGTATTCTTTTTGACCACATCGTCCTTGCGGCGCATCATGGCTTCCAGGTTGAGCCGGGGCGGGGCGATGTCGATGCCGTGCACGGAAAAGCGGTCCCGGGCCACGGCAAAGAACTCGCTGGAGTCCAGCAGGGCCTTGCTGGGTATGCACCCTTCGTTCAGGCAGACACCCCCCAGCGCTTCGCGCTTTTCGACAACGACAACCTTCATACCCAGTTGCGCGGCGCGGATGGCGGCCACGTAACCGCCCGGTCCGGCGCCGATGACGATGAGATCGAATATGTTATCGGACATGCTGAATCCTCCTAAGAGGTTGTTGAAAAACAGCCATCTCGCCGCCATCCTCGACTGCCCTTTCGTGCGGCGTAGCGCCCGGCCTTCGCAGCCAAAGCTGCTTCGGCGGAGTAGGCCTGCTACGCCTCCTCTGGGCATTTAGCAGAATCGTTCCGGTTCTGTCCCTGCGGGATGAACTCCGCTGCGCTTCGTCACCGATAATCGCCGGAGGCAATTATACTGCGGGTGCGACGATCTGACTATTTTTGAACAACCTAAACTTTTCAATAGACTGTTAACCTTCCAGCAACAACTCCTCGGGATCCTCGATATACTCCTTGACCTTCTTCAGAAACCCGACCGCCTCGCGCCCGTCGATGACGCGGTGATCGTAGGAGAGCGCGAGGTACATCATGGGGCGGATGACGATCTGGCCGTCCCGCACCACCGGGCGTTCCTGGATGGCGTGCATGCCGAGCACACCGCTCTGGGGCGGGTTGAGTATGGGTGTGGAGAGCATGGAACCGTACACGCCGCCGTTGGAGATGGTAAAGGTGCCCCCCTCCAGGTCGGAGATGGCCAGACGGTTGGTCTTAATCTTCTCGCCGAAGTCTTCGATGGCATGCTCCACCTCATGAAGATGCAGCCGATCGGCGTTGCGCAGGATCGGAACCACCAGCCCCTTGTCGCCACCCACGGCAATGCCGATATCGTAGAAATGATGGTACACGATGTCGTCGCCGTCGATGCTGGCATTCACGGACGGGAATTCCCGCAACGCCTCCACACAGGCCTTGACGAAAAACGGCATGAAGCCGAGCTTGACGCCGTGGCGCTTTTGGAACTGGTCGCGGTATTTGTCCCGAAGCGCATTGATGTGGCTCAGGTCGGCCTCGTTGAAGGTGGTCAGCATGGCGGTTTCCCGGCGAACCGCCACCAGGCGTTCGGCGATGCGCTTGCGGATGGGGGACATGGCCCGGCGCTCTTCCCTCTCAGCAGCGTAGTGGGGCGCCTCTTCCGAGCGGACCGCACCGGCGACGCCTGCCGGCGTGGCGGCAAAGGCGGGCGGTACAGGGACGGCAACCGTGCTCTGCGGCGGGGATGGAGCCGCGGGTGCGGGGGCAGGCGCATCCGCAGAGGGGGTCTGTTTGGCCGTCCCCTGCTGGGACTTCTCCGCGATGCCGCTGAACAGATCGTCAAGCGTGATGCGCCCCCCCTTGCCAGTCCCCACGACCGTGGCGGGGTCAATGCCCTGTTCGCGCATCTCCCGGCGGGCAGCCGGTGTGGATGCCGCAGGCATGGAATCGGCTGCCGACTGCTCCGGGGATTGGGGTGCCGCAGCCGTTGCAGGCGGCGCCCCGGCAGCGACGGCCTGCTGCTCACCAATAGAACCGATGACCGTGCCGACCGGAACCGTCGTTCCCTCGGCCACCGTGATGGAGAGCACACCGGCCTCGTCGGCGTTGATGTCCAGCGTGATCTTGTCGGTTTCTATCTCGCACAGCGCTTCGTCCTTCTTCACGCTCTCGCCGTCCTTCTTGAACCACTTGGCCAGCAGCGCTTCACGGACCGACTCGCCCACCTCGGGCACCCGTATCTCCATGATCGAAACTCCTCTGAAAATGGTCAATCACCGTCTCATCGGGACGGCCGGGTTTAATTCTAACGCATTTTTCCCGATACGCCAGCGAAAACAGGGGGCGGCCACACTGAGGCCGCCCCCTGCGGGACCAATTTGTTCTCCGTGATCATTCACATTCCCGGCTGGTCTCGTGATCGGCCGGGTTGTAACCATCAGCATGATAAAGGTTTACATCTCGTTCAAAAAGGATCCTATCGACATTACAAATGAAAACTACGGCAAAATCCGATAGAGGTCATCCCTGTTCTTTGAGGAACTCCCTGCCAAAGGGTGACATCTGCCGCAGGTGGGCAATGATAGGCGGCAATTCGCGGATGACCGTGTCGATCTCAGTGTCGCTGGTAAAGCGGGAGAGTGAGAAACGGATCGAGCCGTGGGCGCAGGTGAAGGGTACGCCCATGGCCCTCAGCACGTGGGACGGCTCAAGGGAGCCGGAGGTGCAGGCGCTGCCCGACGAGGCGCAGATGCCCAGTTCGTTGAGCAAGAGCAGGATCGCCTCCCCTTCCACGAATTCAAAGGCGATGTTGAGGGTATTGGGCAGACGCTCAGTCGCGCCGCCATTGATGCGGGCATGGGGGATGCGTGTCATCAGCTCGCTCTGCAGGCGGTCGCGCAGGGCCTTGACATGGGTATTCTCGATCTCCATGTTCTGCCCGGCAAGTTCGCAGGCCTTGCCCAGGGCGATGATGGCGGCGGCGTTCTCCGTGCCGGCGCGGCGGCTCTTTTCCTGGTGTCCTCCCACCAGGAAGGGGCGAAACGGGGTGCCGCGACGCAGGTAAAGTACGCCGATCCCCTTGGGCGCATGCAGTTTGTGACCGGAGAGCGACAGCATGTCGATGTTCGAGGCCGCCAGGTTGATCGGGACCTTGCCCACGGCCTGGACGGCGTCCGTATGGAACAGCGTGCCCTTGGCCTTGACAATGGCGGCAATCTCCTCAATGGGGAAGATCACGCCGGTTTCGTTGTTGGCATACATGAGCGAAACGACTGCGGTATCGGCATCCACCGCTGCCTTCAGTTCCGCCAGGTCCAGTCGCCCCTCGCTGTCCACACCGATCTCGCTGACGCGATACCCCTTCTGGGTAAGGTTGCGGCATTGGGTCAGCACAGCCGGGTGTTCCACACGGGAGGTAATGACGTGGCGCTTTTCAGGGAATACCTCCAGAGCCGAGCGGATGGCGGCGTTGTCGCTCTCGGTGCCGCAGGCGGTGAAGATGATCTCGTCCGGAGAAGCGCCCAAAAGCGCGGCCACACGCTTTCTGGCCTCGTCCACCTTTTGCTGCACCTGGCCGCCGAAGAAATGCATGGAACTGGGATTGCCGTACAATTCGCAGAAATAGGGGCGCATCTCATCGAAGACCGCCTCATCCACCTTGGTGGTGGCATTGTTGTCCAGATAGATCTCTCTCATGCCGAGACCTCCTCGACCACGATGTCCTCCGCCACCAGGTCGCGCAGCTTCTGCTCGACCACGCGGGAGGTGTAACCGGAAGAAGCGCACCCTGCGCACGCCTTGCGGAAGGCCACCTGCACCTTGGGACCATCGATGTCGATCAGTTCCAGGTCCCCGCCGTCGGCCCACAGCAGTGGCCGGATATCCCGCTCCAACACCTCCTGGATCATCTGCATCTTCTTCAGGTTGGAGAGTTTTTCGGGGCGTTTACGGGGTTCTTCCGTCTGCTGGCTCCCCATCACCTCGGCGATCAACTCCTTGATCCTGGGGATGCAGCCGCCGCAACCGCCGCCGGCCTTGGTAAAATGGGTCACCTGTTCGGCCGTGGTCAGCTTGTTGGTCTCGATCACCTTTTTCAGGAATACGTCGGTGATGCCGAAACATTTGCAGACAATGGTCCCCTCATGGTCGGGATAGGCAGGGCCGTGATCATGATCGTGGCTGTGCGGCTCGACCTCATGGCCGCGATATTTGGCTATGGCCACCTCCAGCGCTTCCTGTCCCATAACCGAGCAGTGCATCTTCTCTTCGGGCAGTCCGCCCAGGAACTCGGCGATGTCCTGGTTGCTGATGGCCAGAGCCTCGTCCAGGGTCTTGCCCTTGACCATCTCGGTCAGGGCCGACGAGGAGGCGATGGCGCTGGCGCAGCCGAATGTCTGGAACTTGGCGTCAACGATCCTGTCCTTGTTGTCGTCCAGCTTGAGATAGAGCTTCAAGGCGTCGCCGCAGGCAAGGCTGCCCACCTCGCCGACGGCGTCCGCGTCGGGAATGTCCCCCACGTTACGGGGGTTGAGAAAATGTTCTTTTACGGTTGGTGTATAGTCCCACATGGTGATGATCTCCTTGCCTGTTTTGAGTGTCAAATCGCATAAATCAGTGTTGTTAAAAATATCCCCTCCCCCCTTGCGGGGGAGGGTTAGGGTGGGGGGGAAGGTGCCATCATCTCAACCAGTTGCAGCTTCACCCACCCCTCAATCCCCTCCCGTCAAGGGAGGGGAGGTCTTTTCTTGCCGTTTGCAACGACTGAGCTGAATAATTACGTTTACCCCAGGATAAACTTCCGTCCCGCGTCCATAACCTCCGACAGCCTTGCCTCCGTGGCCGCCTCGCCGTAGAGACGCACCACCGGCTCGGTGCCCGACTTGCGGAACAGTATCCAACTGCCGTCCGCCAACAACAGCTTGATCCCGTCGATCCTGACCACCTCCTTGACCTTGGCCCCGGCGACCTCGGCGGGAAGTGCCGTAATCTTTTTCGCGTACTCGTTTTCCAGTTGCGGCGACAGCTTGAGGTTGTCACGGCGGGTGATGAAACGTCCGACCTCGCCATACAGCCGTTCCAGCAGTTCCCGGATGGTCTTTCCTTCGCGGGCGACCATCTCCGCCACCAGGAAGCAGGCCAGGATACCGTCCTTCTCGGGCACATGCCCTTTGACGGAGAGCCCGGCGCTTTCTTCGCCGCCGATAACGATCTTGTCCTGGCTGATCAGTTCACCCACATACTTGAAGCCGACCGGCGTCTCGTAGACCGGTATGCCATGCTTTCGGGCCACGGCATCGATCAGGTGGGAGGTGGCGACACTGCGGGCTACACCCCCTTCCAGTTTGCGCACCCGGATCAGGTAATCCAGGAGCAGGGCAATGATGTAGTTGGGCTCGATGTAGGAGCCATCGCTATCCAGGATGCCGAAACGGTCGGCGTCGCCGTCGGTTGCCAACCCCAGACGAATGTCAGGGTCGTTTTTGACCAGAGCGATAAAATCAGGGATATTACTTTCGGACGGTTCGGGTGGATGGCCGCCGAAGTAGGGATCCAGGTGGTCGTTCATAATAACGTAAGGGATGCCGCGCTGCTTCAGAGGCTCATCCAGATACCCCCGGCCGGTGCCGTACAGGGGATTGAGCGCCACCTTCCCGAGTTGAGCGATGGCATCGAAGTCAACCTTCTCCTCCAACGCCTTCAGATACCCTTGCCGGGGGTCGATGCGCTCCAGGAGCCCCTGGCGCGACGCATCCTCCAGGGAAAGGGTCGGGCAGCAGGCCGCGCCCAGCATCTGATTGGCCCGCTGCTCGATATCACAGGTGGTCTCGGGCAGGGCCGGCCCGGCCCAGGAGGGTGAGAACTTGACGCCATTGTATTCGGGCGGATTATGGCTTGCGGTAAAGTTGATGGCGCCTGCGGTATGGCGTCGCAGTATCTCGAACGAAACGACCGGTGTGGGGGTATCCCGTTCACACAGATATGCCTTAACGCCCGCACCCGCCAGTACCCGGGCCGCCTCCTCGACGAAGCGCCGCCCCATGAAGCGGGTATCGCAGGCAACGATCACCCCTTTGTGTTGTTCCCCGGAGGCGATGAGGTGGTCGGCGATGGCCCGGATAACCACCCTGATATTGTCAACAATGAAGTCTTCGCAGAGAATGCCGCGCCACCCTGACGTTCCAAAAGCGATTCGCATGATGTTGCCCCCACAATAACAAGACATCTTTTGTCGTATTAAGGTAATACACCAAAGTCCGTCCGTCAAGTCAAACAGGTCATAATTTCAAGGATTTTTCCTGTTGACTTTTTTCCGTCATACTTGTTACAGTTAGATTTCAATACAGAACAGTTTAGGAGGAAGAAGCATGCAGTGTGAGACTGTACTTCCCGGTACCGAGTGTACCTTTTGGGGCAAACAGGGTTGTGTATTCACGGACGGCTCTTGCCAGATCATCGTAGAAAATTGTGAAGGATGCGAGCGCATCGTGACCGGCACCATAGGCCAGGTTTGCGGCGCCTACCCGGCGCCGGCCAAAAAGTGGGCCAACGGCATCTGCAACTTCGCCTCCCATGTCAAGGTGGAGATCAAGGTGGAAGATGCCAAGGCGGTCAACCCGCTCAAGGCATCCAAAAAGGCCTCCGGCAGCAAGAAAAAATAAGCGCCGTAACTTTTTGCACAATGACGCCAAGGGGGGAACAGGGTTCCCCCCTTTTTTAATGCCGATTCCAAATCAAGGCGCTATTCTCGCGTTGGCTCGTCTTCGGCTCCTCAACGTACTAATCTGTACGCCTTCGTCGCCTCAATCCTCGCCGCCTTGATTTCATCCTTGATTTGAAATCGGTAATTCCGGGAGGTTTCACCATGTCCTTTGATACGCTCACGTGTCCCTCGTGCGGGTCTCCGGTCAAACAGTACCGCAACCCCTTCCCCACGGTGGATATCATCATCGAGATCAATGGCCGCATCGTGTTGATCGAGCGCAAAAACCCTCCCCATGGCTGGGCATTGCCGGGTGGTTTCGTGGACTACGGGGAATCGCTCGAAGATGCTGCGCGACGGGAGGCTCGGGAAGAAACGTCATTGGAGATTAAGAATCTGCGGTTACTGGGATGCTACTCGGACCCGTCGCGGGATGAGCGCATGCATACCATCTCAACGGTTTTCATGGCCCTGGGAAGCGGGATTCCGCGTGCCGCCGACGACGCGGCCAACCTGGCGCTGTTCGCGCTCGAGGAGTTGCCGGCAACGCTTTGTTTCGACCACGCCCGGATCCTGGCCGACTATGCCGCCGTTGCCGGCGCCGGGCAATGAACGATGGCTAAACCGTATTCCGGCGGCCTGTTGCAACAAATAAAGGGGGGTTAACTGATTAGTTAGTTTCCATCCGGAACTCCGGATGAGAAACTAGCAGTTTCCGATTCGGAAAGGAGGGATTTTTCGTCCAGGCCAGGAAATCGAGGGATTGCGCGGAGGCGTACAACGGTACGCCGCACAAGCAAGCCCGAAGATTGACGCCGCATGGGCGGAAAAGAACCCTTTCCGGACGGAAACTAGTTAACCCCCTTTTCTCGTTTAGATGAATGGTTTGATTGCCCAGGCGTTTATGTGTATTGCTGCAAAACGATGCACTTTTTGAAAAGGCTGCATCGGTATATAGCAAATAATATAACGATACACCGCCAAGTGATTAAATATCGTGTAATTTTGGTATGTTGCAGATTACATACTTTTGGCATACATTATGTAAATGTTTAAATAACGAATCACGTGAATACCTGAAATAAGCAGACGAAATATCCAGGAAAGGCTGAGTTCTTCACAATGGAGTGGTCAAGTCGATACTTATTGACCTCAAGAAAACGAGGTGAATAAGCACTACAGGCAGTTTCCCTTGAGGAGGTGCCGCATGGAACCGGAACAGACCGAGATGGTCTGGCAAACTGAAGTTACGTTAATGGACACTGTCTTAGGCATCGAGGTGTTCACGCGGGCAAACGGAAGGTGCTTTGCTCTTACCCGCTACAGCCCAGAGGATGTTTTTATCACTGACGGCCAGAATGTAGAGGATGCACTTATGCAGCACAGCGTGGTGCTTCCTTTGGCCGTTGGTTGCAGGAAAAGAAGAGAGATGACTGCCGGCCACGAAGTACAAAATTGAGCTATTTCATGCCCTGAGGCGGTCCAAGTCCGGGACCATGGCGGTTGCCGGCACTAAATATCGACGATGACGTCGCCGACGCCGCATAACGATGTGCGGCATTCGCTTGTCGGCACGGAATAATGCCGTGTGGACCAGTTACCATAGTCCCCTGAACATAAACAAAGGAGCATGAGTATGAGACAGGTAGCCATCTACGGCAAAGGCGGCATAGGAAAATCAACAACAACACAAAACACCGTGGCTGGCCTGGCATCGCTAGGCAAGAAGGTCATGATCGTCGGCTGCGACCCCAAGGCCGACTCCACCCGTCTGATCCTGCATGCCAAGGCACAGAATACGGTCATGGACCTGGTACGCGAAAAGGGCACGGTCGAGGACCTGGAACTGGATGAGGTCATGAAGGTCGGGTACGGAGATGTAAAATGCGTCGAGTCCGGCGGTCCCGAGCCGGGCGTGGGGTG
>JBEKFJ010000034.1:0-17756 GCA_050013355.1 Oryzomonas sp. | reverse complement strand
GGGGCAAACTTGTTGTGGGTACGCAAGCCGGCCTCGACGTGGCCGACCGGTATGCGGCAGTAATATGCCGCCAGGGCTGCCGCCATGGTCGTGGTGGTATCGCCGTGGACCAGCACCATGTCGGGGCGTTCGGCATCCAGGATCGATTTCAGCCCCTGAAGCACGTTGCAGGTGATGTCGAACAGGTCCTGCCCAGGCCGCATGATGTCCAGATCGTAATCGGGACGGATCTGGAACAGGTTCAGCACCTGGTCGAGCATCAGGCGGTGCTGGGCGGTGACGCAGACCAGGCTCTGAAACCGGCCGGGATGGCGTTCCAGCTCCTTGACGACCGGCGCCATCTTGATCGCCTCGGGTCGGGTGCCGAATATGGAAATGATTTTTTTCATGGTCGTTATGGCCTCATCCTAGTGTCCCGTGCAGTTAGTTCATACTCGTAATTCCGGCTTTTTTGGCCGCTGCCGTCGTTTCGGCTCCTTGATGTAGACCCTGCTACACCTACGTCGCCGCGCCTTGGCACCAGCCAAGATAGCAAAGGAATTACTTCCCATGACTAACTGAACGGGACACTAGTGCCAGCTTGGTGCGCAGTATGCCGGCAAGCACGTCTGTCCGCAACAGTTCCCGGCCTTTCAGCAGGGCCTGTCGCTGGAGCATATACTCATCGACAGGGGGATTGTCAAGAATCCTCACGACTGTCCGTTTGATATCCTCATAGCTGTCGCAAAGATATCCTATATTGCCCATCTTTTCAAAATATGAGGTAAAAAAAGGATTCCTGAGCGCAATAAGAGGTTTGAGATACGAAAAAGCGTCGAAAAGCGCCCCGCTTGCGGTAAGGGTGTAGGCCTCCTCACCGTGAAGAAATATCGCATAGTCAAGCTGCCGGGCATGGAAGGCAAAATCATCTGCAGAAAGGGGGGCATCCGGTGACGGAACCGTTACCGCCGGTCCGAGCAACTTACGCAGCTTTTTGTCAATGACCGGCCCCACGCAGATAAAGCGCCACTTCCAGGGGTGCCGGGATAGCGCCACTTCATTGGCCAGCCGTAAAAAGGCATCAGATCCCTTGGCCTTGCGGATGACCCCCAGAGAGCCGAAGGTAACGGTATGGTCCCCAAATGGGTCGTGCCCGCCCGGCTGGGCAAACCGGTACGGAAGGTCAATACTCACCACATGGGGGCTCATTGCCGGAAAACGCGCCACCAGTTCGCGCTCGATGGAATCTCCCATCAGGATATAGGTCAATTGTGAAGAATTCTGTTTCAGAAACCATGTGCGAAAGGTATTCCGATTCTTCCAGGGAAACAGGGAAGGACGCTTCAGAAGCGATGCCAGGACCCCATGCAGCACTGCCACGCACCTGAGCCGCGGAAATTGTGCGATCACCCGTTTGACGGCGCGAAGCGTTTCGTCGCTGATGCAGGTAAACACCACCAATGAGGCATCCCGTTGCTCGGCCATCCCAAAGAGGGTGGTGACCGTCGCTAGTTCATGCTTAAAGCGCTCGGTGACCTTAGATTTGCGGGCCGGCAGGGACAGCGGTTCAAAAGCGATTCCCGCCCTGGTGCCGAGAATGGGGTCTGATGCAACATAGCCTATGTGCTCCTGGTCTGCCAGGAATAGGATATCCTGGCCGGGAAAGGCCTCGCTAACGACCGACAGCACCGCCGCATTGACAAGCGCATGTTCAAAGCCGCGGCAAACCGGCTCACAAGCAATTATCATGGCGTCCCTTTCGGTTTCTCGTGTCTATCGATTTCACCGAGAAAAGTTGCGGCGGTCTTCTTCCAGGAGAATCCGGCAGCCTGCCTTTGTCCCTTTTCCCCCAGTGATCGGCGCAGGGTTTCATCATCCTGCACCGTCACCAGCGCCTCGCCAAACCCCCTGCCGTCGCACGGATCGATATACAGGGCCGCATCTCCGCAGACCTCCGGAATGGAGGTGCAGGCGGTGGTGACCACCGGACAGCCGACATGCATCGCCTCCAAGGGCGGCAGGCCAAACCCTTCAAAGCGCGATGGATACACCAGGGCCAGGGCGTTTTTGAGCAACTGGGACAGTTCCGGGTCGGAAACGTATCCCAGCTCCTGAACCGCCCCGGTTTGCGTCCCCTCATTGATCAACGATCTCAGTTCATCGGAAAAATAATGGGCCTTTCCAGCCAAGAGCAGCCTGCAGGTGAGCTTGCGCTGGCGATGCAACTCCAGGAATACCCTGAGCAGTTCGACGATCCCCTTGCGGCGGTCGTATCCGCCAAGGTACAGCAGGTACGGGTGCCCGGCGGCTGTCTCCGCCACTGCCGCGTCGCCGCCGCAATCAAGGGTCGGGCCGAAATAGTTGACAACCGGCTCGCTTCGCAACGTAAACTGGGCCATCAGTTGTCGTTTCGAATATTCCGAGTCGGTAAAAAGAATATGGGATCGCTCCATATCCTGCTGCTTATCGTGGCGATAGCGCAGCTCGTCCTGGTCATTTTTAAAGCTGCCCGGCATTTCCAGGGGGAGGACGTCATGTATGGTCGTGGCGATGACGCAGCCACATAATCCCTCCGGCACGCCGCCGTTCCAGGGAAAGTGCACCGTTGTCGCCCCTTGGCGCGCCACGTGCCGGGGGAGGCTGGAAGACCGCCAGCGGCCGAAGGAAAGGAACCTTCCGCAGCGCATCATCTGCACACCCGGCGGGGCTATGCCCGCCAACGGCTTGCGGTGCAGCCCCGTAATGGTCGCCTCCGGCCTCTGGACGAGACATTCCCGGTAGAGCATCAGCGATGTCTTGGCAATGCCGGTGAATGGCAACTCAAGCACCGAGGCATCGAAAAGGATTTTCATATTTCATTCCCGTCCGGACGAACCTTGTGGGCCACAACAAAGTAGTTGCGCGGCAACAAACGGCCCCAGCGGTCGTATCCGGTCATGCAAAACAGCTTCTTGCTCAACTTGAAGAGTTTCCTGCTTACGAATCCACGAATCCCTTTTGTCAGGATCTTGCCGGTCGACTCCTCCACCCGCATCCTTGTGCCGAAAAACCATGTGTGGGCGACAAAATAGTGCGGTTGGGTCGGCAGGAATACCAGTGGCTGGAGGCCCGCATCCCGGAGCAGTTGCCGGAGCCCCGCCTCGTCGAATTCGCGGACATGACCATAGGGGTCATTCTTCATATAGTTGGGATTGATGCGCTTCATCCATTGTTCGGAGCGCTTGGTCGGCACGGTGACAACCATACGGCCATCCGGGGCCAGATGTTCCACCAGACCGCCGAGGATATCCTCGGCATTGGCCAGGTGCTCAAAGACCTCCTGGCACAGGATCAGGTCGTAGTGGCCGGAAAGCGCTCCAAGTGCCGCCGGTTCCAGCGGAAAGAGCAAACCTTCCGCCGCCAGCCCCTCTTTTCGGCATTCCTCCGTCTGCCAGGCGATTACGTCACGGTTGCAGTCTATATAGGTCACCGAACCGGCGCCGGTGACGCGTGCAGCGATGCGGCCAAAGGCGTTGTAACCGGGTCCGACGTCCAGCAGGCGGCTGGCGTGAAAACCCGCAAGGTGTTGTCGCAGCAATGATTCGATCACAAGCAAACCCTGCTTTCCCGAACCGGTGCAGATATGCCCGCCGCTGGCTCGGATCGCTGAACAATGCTGTTTCCGATACCGATCAGGGCGTTGACCGCCCGTTCGACCTCAAAACCGCCACCGGCCGCCGGTTCCAGGCAATCGGCGATCCAGCGGTCGGTCAGGATGCCGATGCCCCGTTCCACGTCCTCGTAGCTGTCGGCCTTGACGGCTGTATGCCCGAGTTGCGACATCATCTGACGCAGCTCGGGGTTTTTGTGAACCAGGGCCAGGATCGGCCGGCCGGTAAAAAAATATTCGTACGTTTTCGACGGGATGGTCTCGGCCGAGAACTCCTCGGTATTCTGGATCAGGAGCAAAACATCGCACTGTTTCATGGCAACGAGCGAGTCGGACCGTGCAATGCGGCCATGGTAACGGACAACGCCCTGTACCGGGAACTCTTCGATCAGTCGCAGCGACAAGCGGTCACACGTCCCAAAGACATCCAGCCTGATGATGTTGCCAAGGGACGGGCGTTCCGCCAGCAGATGCCCGAGCGCCTCAAGGAACACCTTGAGATTGCGGGAGCCGCCGAGAGAGCCGAAGTGGGCGAAGCGGCAGAAATCCCCCTTTTCATACGCGACCTGCGGCATGGCGGCGGGGTTCGAACCGGGATAGACGCTCCAGCCCCGTTCGCCGAGCCCGGCTCTCCCGTCCGCACGCTTTCGGGCTTCATTGGTCAGGAAGATGACTGCATCGGCCCGCTTGCAGACGAATTGCTCCAGCCAGGCAGAGATCTTCAGCGCCTGCTTGCTGCGCAACCAGTCGTCATGCACCAGCGGGTCCTGAAACTCGGCGATCCAGGGTATGCCGTGGCGGCGGGCAATAACGGCCGCTGCGAGATGAGCGCTGGCCGGTCCGCCGGTGGAATAGATCAATTGGGGCCGCGAGCTGCGGCAAAGTCGGCTGCCGGTCCATATCGCCAAAGGAAACCACGACCACTGGCTATCCAGGTCGATGAGCAGTTTCTCCAACAGATAGAACGGCAGGAGCACCAGGTTCAGCAACCCCAAAACAGGTTTCAGCCACGGTCTTTTGCGCTGCAGGTGACGCAGCTCGAAGCGGATGCCCGACGGGCCGAGCGACGGCACCCGGACCGTGGCCGTGTCCCGTGGAGGCTTGCCGCATATGCCGGTCAAAAGAAGCGGCATGATCCCCTGTTTGCACAACAAGGGAAGACGGTCATCGATATGCTGCGAGCAAGCCATGCCGTCGATACCGGCAAAGTAGGACAGCACAAGCCACTGTTTTTCCAAGACTTCACTCACCGGCCGTCTCCCTGGCTCGGGACGAGGAGTTCCGCTATCGCCGCCAGAACCTCATCGGTCCCGATCTCGAGCAAACACGGGCTTTCCCCCCCCTGATCATCGCATCCGGACCGGCCGCATGGGATACAGGGCCTGTCGCCCTGAATTACGATAATGTTGCCGGTGCGCTGTTTCCCCCGGGGCAACGGGCATTGTTGCGCAACAAGGCCGCTATTGTTCCAGGGCGACCATACATCGGTAATAGTCGGGCCATACAGCGCCACCATGGGGATGCCGGTGGTGGCGGCCAGGTGGCTGACCGCCGTGTCGAGCCCGACATACAAAGACGCCCGGGAAAGCAGATACGTCATCTGATTCAGGTTCAACTCGCCGCGAACCAGGGCCGGAGGTATGCGGCAGATGGCGGCGGCCTCCTCCAGCGCTTTTTTTTCGGCCGGGTCAGGAGAAGATGTCCATAACGGCTGCATGCGGTAACGTTCGGCAATGGCATCGCTCACCCTGGCAAAATTCTCGAATTGCCAGTATTTGTACCGCCAGCGGGCAAATGGGTGAATGACAAAGTAAGGCTGAACGACCTGCTGATGTCCCAATACGGCGCAGACCTTTTCCTCGTCACGCGTATCCCAGAAAACCTTTGCTTCCAGCTTGTCAACGCTCAGGCCCAGCTTTTGCGCCACTACCTGACAAACGCGGGCCACATGGATCGGATACGGATAGTCGATCGGATGGGTAAACAGAATCTTTTTCCAGATATCCTGCCAGAACCGGCCTCCCAGATACAACCCGGAGCGCCAGCGTCTTCCCGCCAGAAGGACGGCAATATTCCCCCGGTCAGAGGCATTCATATTGACCGCCATGTCGTAGCGGCAAAATATATCCATCAGATATCGGTTTCTTTTGCGCTCGGCAGGTGTCTCCCTGTTGCTGGAATAGAGGACCCTCCGTACCCGCGGGTCCTTTTCAAGAAATTCGCCGGTACCGCGGTTGACCAGGAGGTCTATTGCCACGCCCGGATAGGCATCCTTGAACAGGCCGATGAGGGGCGTTGTCAGGATCACGTCGCCAATCAGGCGGATATTAACAATGAGTATCGTTTTAGGTATGGATTTCATGTCATATTTCACAGAATCGTATTTCTCAGCTCAGCCAGCGTTGTCCGGTTTGGTTCCCCTCCCACCAGCGGGGGATAGCGCTAACTTAAGCTAAATGTCCTATACTTCCCCCTCCCCTTCAAGGGGAGGGTCGGGGAGGGGATGGGGAAGATATCAATGTTTCAGTAAGTTGCAAACAACAAACCCATCCCCATCCTAACCTTCCCCTTGAAAGGGAAGGGACTAAAAACTCTAAGTTAGCGCTTATGCCCCTTGCTGGAGGGGGAGCTGACTGCAAATACCAAACCGGACAACGCTGACTTATTCTGAAATAAATAATTGAGGTTGACCATGTCGGCAATGATTTCCATGACATTGAAAAGCATCTTTCGTGACCGCGTATTCCAGGGAATTATGGTGACGGCACTGGTATTTCTGCTTATTCCCGGCATTGCCTCCCTTTCGATGCGCCAGGTGACGGAGCTGTCCCTGACGTTGTCCCTATCCATGAGCTCATTGATCTTATTGCTCTTATCGGTGTTTCTCGGCGGGACGTCGCTCTGGAAGGACATTGAACGACGCTATACCTTTAGTGTCCTCGGGTTGCCCCTCTCCCGCACGAGCTATCTGCTGGGACGGTTCGGCGGTACTGCCCTGTTTGTGATGCTTACGGCAGCAATATTGGGAGCTGTGTCGTTCGGGGTGGTCGCGTATACCTCCGCTGTCTATCCGCCCGCCCGCCCGGTCGTGTGGAGCGCAATGGCGCTCTGCATCCTGTTTGATGCCCTTAAGTATATTCTCCTCATTGCGGTTGCCTTTCTCTTTTCAACAGTGAGCACATCATTCTTTCTGCCGATATTCGGCACCATAGCCATGTTTTTTGTCGGCGGCATCACCCAACAGGTTTACGAGTATATTCATTCGCCTGCATCCAGGGAGCTTGCGCCGATAGTAAAGCAGACGGCTTTAGGGGTGTATTATCTGCTGCCCAATTTTGGTGCTTTCGACCTCAAGGTTAATGCCATTTACGGGCTCCCTGTGCCGGTACAGGGTCTTTTTTTGACAGTGGCTTATTTTCTTGTCTATACGGGGTTTCTGCTGGCTGTTTCAACGGCTGTCTTTTTACGGCGCGAGATGAAATAATGGTTAAGACAGTCTCTACAACCCTGCTCTGCATGCTTTTGTACGGCATTCTGATCATTCCGTTCACCAGGTATCTCCATAACAAACCGTTTGTGGAAAAACTCGGTTATGTCCCATCGGTAACCGCCCTCAAGATTGTCGCCTCTGATCACAAAGAGATGGCCGGGGCCGCCCTGGTAATGAAGGTACTGATGTACTTCGGAGGATTTGCAGAGAGACAGCACGCCAATGTTGTCGTCGATTCCCTGGATTACCAGGGCATGTCGCGAATGTTGCACGGCGCTGTCAAGCTGGATCCCTACAACATGGACGCCTACTATTTCGCCCAGGCTTTCCTTACATGGGAAGTCAAGCAGTACAAACTCGCCAACAATCTCCTGGACTACGGCATGAAATACCGTACCTGGGACTGGTATCTTCCCTTTTTTGCCGGGTTCAACAGCGCCTTTTTCCTGAAAGACTATGCAGCGGCCGCCAAATATTATCAACGGGCAGGAGAACTTTCCGGTTCCGACCTGTCGAAACTCCTGGCCGGGCGATACATGCAGGAATCCGGGCAGACCGAACTGGCCATTGCCTATCTGACCGCCATGGTAAAGGGCGAAAAGAATGAGGCACTGAAACGTAACTACCAGACCCGGCTTATTGCGTTCAAAGAGGTACGCCGGATTGAACTGGCGCGGGACAGGTTCAAGGAGGTCAAGGGAGTGGTGCCGGCGACGGTCGAACAACTGATGCAGGGTGGTTTTCTCGTCCCTCCGCCGGTCGATCCCTATGGCGGTCAGTTCTACCTTGGGCCTGACGGCAAGGTGGCAACCACCAGTAAATTTGCATTTGGAGGGAAATCGAAGTGACTGAGTTTAGCTCCCTTGCCATACAAGGGCTTTCAAAAACATTCAAAGGCAAGCGCGGACAGCGTGTCGATGCTTTGAAGGGATTGACGCTCCAGATCGCTCAAGGCGAGGTCTTCGGCTATCTCGGCCCCAACGGCGCCGGCAAGAGCACGACCATCAAGTGCCTGATGGGGCTGATCCGGCCGACGGCCGGCACGGCGACCATCATGGGCGAGCAGATCGGAAGCGTGGCGTCGCGGGCCAAGATCGGCTTCCTGCCGGAAAATCCAGCTTTTTACGATTATCTGACCGCCGAGGAGTATCTCCGTTTCGTGGGCAAGACGTTCAAGATGCCGGTTGCCCTCTTGTCCCGCAGGACGGACGAAACGTTGAAGCTCCTTGAACTGTGGGACGCCCGCAAGCGGCCCATGCGCGGCTATAGCAAGGGGATGGTGCAGCGGGTCGGCCTGGCCCAGACCATGATCCACGATCCCGACCTGTACATCCTGGATGAACCGATGAGCGGCCTCGATCCCATCGGCAGGGCGTTGGTGAAGGAGATCATCCTTGATCTGAAGAAACGGGGCAAGAGCGTCTTCTTCAGCACCCACATCACCGATGACGTGGAAAAGGTCTGCGACAGGGTAGGGGTGATCGTCAAGGGGCAGCTTGAGGCCCTGGACAGCGTCGAAAATATCGTGCGTAAAGGGATCGAGGGGTACATCGTCCAAACCCGGCTGAGTCAGGGGGGGCATGACGCCCTGGGAGGTTTCGCCGTCACGCGTGAGAATGAAACCTTTGTGGAGTACTTCGTACCGGTCGCGGGGTTCAACGAATTCATTGCGCTGGCCGGGCATCATTCGGTAGAGGTTACTCTGGTCGAAACAAAGCGTAAAGACCTTGAAAGTTTTTTCCTGGAGATCGTGGAAAAGAGGAATTCATAAGGGACTCGGAATTTGCTGATGTACCCTAAGCATTTAGCAGTCTGTTGAAAAACTCAGGTTGTTCAAAAATAGTCAGATCGTCGCACCCGCAGAATGCCCTGCGGAGGCGTAGCAGCGCTACGCCGCACAAAAGGGCTTTCGAGGACGGCGGCGAGATGGCTGTTTTTCAACAACCTGCTAGGCCTACCTGGCGAGCCCCCTCAATACCTCCATGAGTTCATTGATCCGATACGGTTTGACCACCGCGCCGCAAAAACCGTACTCTTTGTAGTGTGCCATGATCGGGTCGTTGGAGTATCCGCTGGAGACAATCAGGCGCGCCCCCGGATCAAATGCGAGTATCTTCTCGGCCGTCTCCCTGCCTCCCATGCCGCCCGGCACTGTCAGGTCCATGATGACGACATCAAACGGCATGTCCGATCCCTGCGCCGTTTTGTACAGTGAAACGGCCTCTTCGCCATCGGCGCAGGTTGTTGCCCGGTATCCCAGGAGATGGAGCATTTTCGCGGCAAGGTCGAGAATCATCTTGTCGTCGTCCATGACAAGCACGGAGCCGCCGGCCGGATCAGCGGTTGCCTTGGCGTCGTGTTCCGTGCCGGGCTCTGCTTGCACCTCACCGGTTGAGGGAAGATAGATGATAAAGGTGGCCCCATTGCCGGCGCTGGAATTGACGGAGATATGGCCGCCATGCCTGGTGACGATTGAATAAACCGAGGAAAGCCCCAACCCCGTGCCGCCGGATTTTGTGGTGAAATAGGGATCGAATATCTGCTTCTGCTCTTCATCCGGGATGCCGCACCCCTCATCTGAAAAAGCCAGCTTGACATATTCCCCCGGCACCAGCCCCAGGGAGTTCATGCCGCTCAGCGAGGCATTCTCCGCTTTCACGGTCAACCTCCCGCCACCCGGCATGGCATGCACCGCATTGATGACGATGTTGTTGAAGGCCTGATTGATCTGGCCCGCATCCGCCTCGATGGTATGCAGGTCATCGGGTATATCGACGACGGCTACCACCTTTGTTCCCCGTAACACGAGAGAGACCGATTCATCCACCAATCGTCGCACCGAAACCGGCTTCTTGACCGGATCGCCCCCCTTGGCGAAGGTCAACAACTGGCCGGCAAGCTCAGCGGCGCGATGCGCCGCCTTTTCCGCCTGTTCCAAGGGGGGGCGTGCCTTGTGCGCCTCGTCCAGGAACACCTGCGCAAAGGAGATGTTTCCCAGGATGCTCGTGAGGATATTGTTGAAATCATGGGCGATCCCTCCGGCCAAAAGCCCCAGGGATTCGAGTTTTTGCACTTTAAGGAACTCGTGTTGGAGGAGCTCGCGCTCGGTAATGTCGGTGAAAATGGCTAGGACGCGGTGGCGTATCAACTGAGCGTTGATGATGACATGCCGCACAGTGCCGTTTTTGCAGGTAATCTTTGCTTCCCGGGGGGAGGGCTGTGCGCCGTCCGCCATGGCTGACAAGTCGTTCGTCCATCCTGAAGCAAGCTGATTGCGGTAGTCCGGATTAGGGTAGGCCTTTTGAAACCATTCATCGACCGTGGGGATGTCGTCGATGGTGTAACCAAACCGATTCACGAAGCTGCTGTTCAAATATTCGATGACCCCGTGATCGTCTGTCACCCCGACTCCCACCGGCATCGCCTCTACGAGGAGTCTCAAGGTCTTTTCACTTTCCCTCAGCAACTCTTCCGCCTGTTTGCGCTTCGTAATATCCCGGGTTATGTTGAGGATGCAGGGAATCCCTTCAATATTGATACGGCGCGCCGACATCAGGCCGACAATGATCGTTCCATCCTTTTTTCTAAACTCGGCCTCATGGTTCATTGTAATGCCGTGGGCATTGATTTCACGCACCAGGCGGGCCCTCTCCCCGGGATTGACCCAGATGTTCAGTTCGAGGGAAGACTTGCCGACCACCTCCTCCGGCTGATAGCCGGTAATTGCGGTGAATCCTTCGTTTACCTCCAGGTAGATGCCGTTATCCAGGCGATTGATATTGATCGAATCCGGCGAGATGCGAAATGCAGTGGAAAATTTTTCTTCGGAGAGACGGAGCTTTTCTTCGGCCAGCCTGCGATCTGATATGTCCCGGACAATAGCAAGGATGGTGCTTTTATCATCAAGGATCGTCTTGCACAGGGTAACCTCCGACGGGAAACAGCTTCCATCCTTTCTTTTGCTGACCCATTCGAATACCTGCGGATTGCCGCTCAGCGCACGATTCAGCCATTCCAGCGCCTCCTTCCCGGAGTAGGGCGAAGCGCCGAGACTTATATCGTTGACGGCCAGCGACAGGAGCTCTTCACGGGTATAGCCGAACATGCCGCAGGCGGTCTGGTTGGCATCGACGAACCTGCTGGTCTCGGCATCATTGATGAAGACCGCGTCGAACATGTTGTCATAGATGGTCCGGAATCGTTCTTCGCTTGCCCGCCCCAGATGCTTTGCTTCGAGCGTGCTGATGACGTAACGGGCAATGAGATGAAACAGGAGCGCAGCGGTGACGAGGACAAAGAAGAATCCCTTGAAGATGGAGATGCGGGCAATGGTGGCTGCATCCTTAACGATCAGCTCCAGGGCCGAATCGGACAGAAATATCCAGAGAAGGCTGAAGACCGCATAGATCCCCACAACCTTGAAGACTTGCCGACGTTCCTGTGTGCCGAAAAATGTGCGCGCCACCACCATGGCCTCCCTATGGAAACCGGCTGATAAAGGTCACTGCATTGCTTGAGGGCGTCAAGAGGGGATAATATTAACCTGAATCCGTGACGCCTCCATGCCTCCGTTTGACCGGAAGGCCTCTGCCTTTGCATGCATGGAGATAATCGACTGTCCGTCGGAGGACCGGCATGGTGAGTGGTCTGCTACAACATGGGCGGCGTGCGGACCCCGGCTCTTCCGGTCGCTACGGCATTCCAGCGTCACGGATTCAGGATTAATTTTGAGTAATATATCCTAAAAAAATATTGATAACAATTTTTTACGAATAAGGTCAGAAAATATTTCAGAACGTCATTGATGGATTGTACCGCTATTATAGGCCAGTTTATCCAATTATAATTTACCGGTGTTCCTGCATAAATTATGCTCCCTCTTGACTTACCGGATAAGTACGGGTACAAATAAAAATCATTTTCATTTGATTGCGGGTTGCGCTTCATGGACAAGGAACAGGGTCGTGAAATTCTTAAACGGCTGAATCTGAAGGTTACCCCCAAGAGGCTGGAGGTCATGAGCTGCCTGGGAAACGAGCCGCTCTATCTCTCTGCCGATGAGGTCTGGCAACGTGTCAAGCTCAGGGTTGCCACCATCGGGCTTCCCACCGTGTACCGCATCCTCGATGAACTGGTCGCTGCCGGCGTCATTACCCGCATCTTCCTGGCCGACCGCAAGCAGTACTATTTTCTCTGTGCCAATCAGGAACACCACCATCATTTTGTCTGCGAATCCTGTCGGCATGTCGAGGATCTGGAACAGTGCGTTCTCGGTGAAGGTGCACTTGAGATGGTCCAGCGTTCGGGCGGGCTCGTGACATCCCATATCCTTCAGATCAACGGGGTATGCGGTGCATGCAGCGATCCGCATCAGGAGGCTTCATGCCGGACGTCATAGTCAGGACCGACCGGCTCTGTTGCAGTTATCGGACGGGCCAGGTGCTGGAGGACATCACCATCTCGGTCGAGGCTGGCGATTACGTCGGAATTGTCGGTCCCAACGGCTCCGGCAAGAGCACGCTGGTGCGCGCCCTGATGGGATTGTGCGCCATCAGCGACGGCAGCGCCTCCCTGTTCGGCGTGCCGTGCAGCCGTTTCAGCTCCTGGGGCCGGATCGGGTATCTTCCCCAAAGCCTGCATCTGCTCAACCCCCTATTCCCGGCCACGGTGGCGGAAACGGTTGGCCTCGGCCTGTTGTCGCTGAAGCGCTTCCCCCGCCGGCTGACCCATGCGGACAGAGAAAAGGTGGATGCCGTTCTCGAACAATTGGATATTTACGCCATAAGATCTCAATTGATTGGTGAGCTTTCCGGCGGTCAGCAACAACGCGTTCTTCTGGCCCGTGCCCTGGTCAATGCCCCGGATCTCCTGATTCTGGACGAACCAACCGCTGCCCTTGACCCGGAGATGCGAGAACGTTTCTACGCCTTGATCGAAGATATAAACCGTTCCCGACGGGTTACCGTGCTGTTGGTGACCCATGATACCGGCACCATCGGAAACTTTGCCTCGAAGATGCTGTATCTGGACAAGCGCATGCTGTTCTACGGCAATTTCGAGGAGTTCTGCCGCTCCGCGGACATGTCGGCCCTGTTCGGAGAGCACTCGCAGCACTTGATGTGTCACCGGCACTGACAACCATGAATGTGATGGAAATCCTCTCATACGGTTTTATCCAGCGGGCGCTTCTGGCGGGGACGCTGATAGCGGTGCTTTGCTCGGTGCTGGGCGTGTTCCTCGTGCTGCGACGGCTTTCCCTGATAGGGGACGGCCTGGCCCATGTCACCTTCGGCGGCACAGCCATAGCACTGTCGCTCAAGCTCTATTCAGCATCATCGCTACTGGTGTCGCTGCCGGTCGTGATGCTCTCGTCGCTGGGTATCCTCAAGCTGACGGAAAAGGCGCGCCTGGGCGGTGATAGCGCCATCGGCATCGTGTCGGCGCTGGGGATTTCGGCGGGTATCATCCTGGCAAGCGTGGGTGGAGGGTACAACGTTGACCTGCTGAGCTACCTGTTCGGCAACATCCTGTCCATAACCACGCAGGAGGTCGGCATCGCCGCTGCGCTGTTCTGCGTTGTGCTGCTGCTTCTGTCCCTCTTTTTCAACGATCTGTTCGCCATCGCCTTCGATGAGGAGTTGGCCCGTGTCTCAGGCATACGGACCACGACCATCAATGCGGTCCTGGTGCTGTTGACGGCACTGTCGGTCGTCCTGGCGATGAAGCTGGTGGGGATCATGCTGATCTCATCGCTCTTGATCCTGCCGGCGGTATCGGCCCTCCAACTGGCCCGCAGCTTCAAGGCCTGTGTCGCCCTGGCGGCGCTTCAGGGAGGCAGTTCGGTCGTGGCAGGCATCTTCCTGTCGTTTGCCACCAATCTGCCTACCAGTGCGATGATCGTACTGCTCAATCTGTTCTTTTTCAGCCTTGCCTTCCTGGTCCGGCGTTTCTTCAAGAACCGGTCAAAAAGTAATAACTGAAATGTAGTTTTTTGCAGCCCGGCTCAGGAGTTACACAGCGGAAATTTCCCAATTTAATTGGTTTTCATCCGGAAACGGCCCTTTTCCGCCATGACGGCGTCAATTTTCAGGCTTGCTTGTGACTTCGGCCGTTGGCCTCACCCTTCGGGCGCCTTCGCGGTCCAATTTAGCAAGCAAAATTGTGCGGCGTACCGATGTACGCCTCCGCACAATCCCTTGATTTCCTGGCCATGACAAAAAATTGCTCGTTTCCGAATAGAAAACAAATAGTTTCTCATCCGGAGTTTCCGGATGGAAACTAATTGACTTTACAGGTGTTAATTGCGTATAAACAATCACTTTGCCATGAACGAGAAACATCTTTTTATCGAAACCTTCGGTTGCCAGATGAATGTGAATGATTCCGAACGGATTGTCACCATGCTGGCCGATTTGGGCTATACACCGACCGCCACGCCGGCTGATGCGGACATGATCCTGCTCAATACCTGCAGCGTACGGGGAGGGGCTGAGGAGAAGGTCTATAAGCGTCTCAGTCATCTCCGCAGCCTGAAAAAGACGAAGAACAGCCTTATCCTGGGAGTCGGCGGCTGTGTGGCCCAGCAGGAAGGGGATCACCTGCTGCTGAAATTCCCCTGGCTGGACCTGGTATTCGGCACCCATAACCTGCACCTGCTTCCCGATATGGTGCGTGGTGCGGAAAACGGCGAGCGCCGCTGTGAAACAGCCTTTATCGATAACGAACAGCGCCTCGATCTGTTCCCCCCGGTCAAGGGCGCCAGCCGCTTAAGCCGTTTCGTGACCGTCATGCAGGGGTGCGACAATTTTTGTTCCTACTGCATCGTGCCGTATGTGCGGGGCCGTGAAATCAGCCGACGCTCGGCCGATATCCTTGACGAAGTAAGGCGGCTCGCCGGCGAAGGCGTCAGGGAGGTCGTGCTGCTCGGCCAGAATGTCAATTCCTATGGCCTGAAAACCGCCGATGAGCCGGATTTTGCCCAGTTGATCAGGTTGGTTGCCGGGGTGGAGGGGATTCGCCGCATCCGTTTTACCACCTCCCATCCCAAGGACATGTCCGATGAGCTGATAGCCTGTTTTGCGGATCTACCCAAGCTCTGCGGCCAGATCCACCTGCCGGCGCAGGCTGGCAGCGATACGGTGCTGTCCCGCATGAACCGCGGTTATTCCCGTGCTGCGTATCTGGACAGGATTAGCGCTCTCAACGCGGCCCGGCCCGGCATCGCCATCACCGGCGACATGATCGTGGGCTTCCCCGGAGAGAGCGAGGAGGATTTCGAGCAGACTCTGAGCCTGATGGAAGAGGTTCGCTATGCCGACCTTTTTTTGTTTGTGTATTCGTCTCGTCCCGGCACCGGGGCTGCGGAACTGCCCGAAGAACTCACCCGAGGGCAAAAGGTGGAACGCCTGGAACGCCTGTTAGAGCTGCAAAGACGCATCACCCTGGAGATCAACAAGTCGTATCTCGGCACCCTCCAGGCGGTTTTGGTGGAGGGTGAGGGGAAACGCCCCGGCCAGGTTTCCGGCAGGGCGGACAGCGGCCGGATCGTCAATTTTCCCGGTGATCCTGCCTTGATCGGGAGCTTCGTCACGGTACGAATCGTGGCGGCCTACCAAAACTCGCTCCTGGGAGAATTACAGCAAAACCCATAACCTTTAAGTCTGCCACAGAGACACGGAGACACAGAGAAAAAGATGGCTGCCACCCCCGGCCCCTCCTTTGAATCTCTCGTGTCTCTGTGGCAGAAGTTATTTGATTGAACGAAGAGAGGCAATCATGTCCACCGAATCGACACCAGCACCGGTATCCAACAATTTCCTGCGCACCATTATCGACGACGACCTGAAAAGCGGCAAACACACGTTCATTGTCACCCGTTTCCCACCGGAGCCGAACGGCTACCTGCATATCGGCCATGCCAAGTCCATCAGCCTCAACTTCGGGCTGGCGCGGGACTTCGGCGGCCGCTGCCATCTGCGCTTCGACGACACCAACCCTGTCAAGGAAGAGATGGAGTACATCGAATCCATCAAGGAGAGCGTCCGCTGGCTCGGCTTTGACTGGGGCACGCACCTCTATTACGCCTCGGAATATTTCGACCAGCTCTATCGATGGGCCGAGTACCTGATACAACAAGGCAAGGCCTACGTGGAAGACCTTTCCGCCGATGAGATCCGCGCCTATCGCGGCACCCTGACCGAACCGGGCAGGGAAAGCCCCTGGCGCAACCGCTCCAGCGACGAAAACCTTGACCTGTTCCGCCGCATGAGGGCCGGGGAGTTTCCCGACGGGGCCAAGGTGCTCAGGGCGAAGATCGACATGGCCTCCCCCAACATCAATCTTCGCGACCCGGTCATGTACCGCATCATTCACGCCAGTCATCCCCACGTAGGTGACGCCTGGTGCGTCTATCCCATGTACGATTTTGCCCATGGCCAGTCGGATGCCATCGAAGGTATCACCCATTCCATCTGCACCCTGGAATTTGAGGACCACAAACCGTTATACGAGTGGTTCCTGGACAATCTGCCGGTGCCGGGCCGTCCGCGGCAGTACGAGTTCGCGCGGCTCAACCTGACCTACGCGGTCATGAGCAAGCGCAAGCTCCATGAACTGGTCAACCTGGGGATCGTCAGCGGCTGGGATGACCCGCGCATGCCGACACTGATGGGCATCAGGCGGCGCGGCTATACGCCCGAGGCGGTCCGGGCCTTCTGCGAACTGATCGGGGTGGGGCGCAGCGATTCCTGGATCGATATGTCCATCCTGGAAGAATGCGTCCGCGCCGACCTTAACGAGCGTGCGCCGCGCGCCATGGCGGTGCTCAGGCCACTCAAGGTGGTGATCGATAATTACCCCGAAGGGCGGACGGAGGAGTTCGAGGCAGCCAACCATCCCCAGAAGCCCGAGATGGGAAGCCATAGGGTGGCCTTTTCCCGCGAGCTGTACATCGAACAGGACGACTTCATGGAAGAACCGCCCAAAGGGTTCTTCCGCATGACCCTCGGTAGCGAGGTTCGCCTGCGCTACGCCTATATTGCGCGCTGCACCGGCGTGGTCAAGGATGAAAACGGCACTGTCGTTGAGGTGCATTGCGAGTACGACCCGGCATCAAAGGGTGGTTCGGCGGCCGATGGCAGGAAGATCAAAGGCACGATCCACTGGGTATCCCAAGCACATGCCATCGATGCCGAGGTGCGCCTGTTCGACCGCCTCTTCAGCGATCCGAATCCCGACCGGGGGGGGGGCGACTACAAGCAGTTCCTCAATCCTCTCTCCGTAGAGATCATTGGGGCTGCCAAGCTTGAGGCAGGCTTGGCCGATGTTGATCCGGAAACCCGCTTCCAGTTTGAACGACAAGGGTATTTCCGCCCGGACCCCGTGGATTCCACACCGGGAAAGCCGATATTCAATCGCATCGTAACCCTCAAGGATACGTGGACCAAAAAGTGAAACCTTATGAGGTCGTTGAAAAACAGCCATCAGGCCTTCGTCCTCGAAAGCCCTTTTGTGACTGAGGCCTTTGGCCTCACCCTTCGGGCGCCTTCGCGGTCCAATTTCACAAATGAAATTGTGCGGCGTAGCGCCCGGCCTTCGCAGCCAAAGCTGCTTCGGCGGAGTAGGCCTGCTACGCCTCCG
>JBEKFJ010000033.1:0-18017 GCA_050013355.1 Oryzomonas sp. | reverse complement strand
GAAGGAGTCTCAAGGTGACGACTAAAGCAAAAATCCTGATTGTCGGGGATGAAGGCATTGTCGCCGAAGACCTCATGCAGACGCTGGTCGAACTGGGTTATGAAGTGCCGGCCATTGTCTATTCGGGCCACGGTGTTCTTGAAGAGACGTGCAGGTACATGCCTGACCTGTTGCTGGCGGATATCTCCCTCGCCGGCGGGAGCGCCGGGATTGCGGCTGTCGATGATGCGTGTTCCTGTTTCGATATTCCGATGATTAATCTCTCGTTTTATTCTGATGCCGATACCCTTAGCCGCTCCACAGCCACCGATCCTTTTGCATTCTTACTGAAACCTTTCGATCCGGTTCGTCTTCGCCATGCGATTGAGATAGCCCTTGCAAAACACATTGCGCTCCAACGTCTGAGAGAGAACGGGAGCAGCTATCACCGTCTCTTCGAGGTCAGCGGCGGCGCCATGTTGGTCGTGGCGGAGGATGGAACGATCACCATGGTCAATGAGGAGTTCGAACGCCTCTCGGGATGCGCCCGGCAAGACGTTGAGAACAAAAAAGTATGGACGGATTTCTTTTTTGATGAACAATCCGCAACCTGTGGGGGAAAGCAAAAAAATGGCGCCCAGAAGTCTCACACTCTGTTTATCGGCAAGGAGCGGCGTACGAGCCATGTCTACCTCAAGGTAAAGAAGATCGATAACTCGCAGCGCCGCATCATGTCAATGGTGGACATCAGCGAGTTCAAGCGGTCCGAGGAGGAGATTCGCAAGCTCAATGATGAGTTGATACGGGGCAACGCCGACCTGAAGCGGGAGATAGCCGAGTGCAGGAATTACGAAATTCAACTCCTGCATCAGGCCCACCACGATTCCCTGACCGGGCTTCCCAACCGCGAACTGTTTTTTGACCGCCTGTCGCAGGCCCTTGCCTTCGAGGACCGCCACAAAAACCTGTTGGCCCTGATGATCCTGGATCTGGACAATTTCAAGGCTATCAACGACACCAAAGGACATGTTGCCGGAGATAGTCTGCTCAAGGAGGTGGCCAAGCGTTTGCAGGCTTGCATGCGCACCTACGATACGGTTGCCCGCTTCGGCGGCGACGAGTTCGTCATCCTGGTCAATGACATGCCGGAGGTCCACGATGTTGTCCGATTTGTCGAAAAGGTGCTTGATCTGTTTCAGCAGCCCTTTAGCATTCTCGGCCAGCCGACCTGCGTAACCGCCAGCATCGGGGTTTCCATCTATCCCTTGCAGAGCAGCAATGCCGAAGAGTTGCTGAAGATGGCCGATACGGCCATGTACCTGGCCAAGAGGGAAGGCAAGAAGGCCTATCGGTTCTTCACCGAATCGATGGCCCTGAAGCTTGACGAGTGTGCTTTCCTGAAGAAACGGCTGCACGCCGCTCTGGATGGAGAAGAATTCCTGCCGCATTATCAACCGCGCATCGATGCCATTACCGGCAGGATAACGGGCATGGAGGTGCTGCTTCGCTGGCAGCCCACTGATGCGCCACTGGTCTATCCGGCAGATTTTTTTCCCATACTTGAGGAGTGCGGCCTGATCATCCCGGTTGGGGAATGGCTTTTCGACAAGGTATGCCGTCAGACCAAGGCTTGGCAGGAAGCCGGCCTGCCCCCGTTGCGGGTGGGGGTGAACGTTTCCGATCGGCAGTTTCGACAGGATGATTTCCTTGAGAAGATCGTACAGGCTCTGTCGGCAACCCGGCTCGATCCGCGCTACCTGGAGATAGAACTCCCCGAGCAGATCATCATGGATAATGTCGTTGAGGGGATCGGCAAGCTCAAGGAACTGAAAAAAATCGGCGTCAAGATATCCCTTGATAATTTCGGTTTAGGCTATTCATCTCTGCTTCACCTGAGCCGGCTGCCCATCGATGAACTCCAGATCGACAGGTCGTTGATAAATTGCATTACCGCCAGTGCGGTCGATGCAAATCTTGTATCAGCCATTATTTCCATGGGGCATAGCCTTGGTAAGATGGTCGTTGCCGAAGGTATCGAATCCGAAGGGCAATACCGGTTTTTGGCCCAACGAGAATGCCAGGCAATGCAGGGGCACTATTTCAGCAAGCCGCTTCCCTCCCAAGACTTTGAAAAGCTGGTGCGCCACTGATTTTGGACCACAATCCATCATACCGTTTACGGGACACTGTTACGGTGAATACACTTCAACATTTCCGTATGACGAAAAGTTCAAGGCATTGTAGTCCATATCCGGAGTCTTACGCTTTTCTCTTCCCATGATTGTTTCCAGCGATGTTTTAGTCTCTGCGTCGAGGGTGAACCCCAAGCCGACAAAGGAGAACACATGGTGGGCTATCAGGGCCTCCACGGTGATATAACGGCCCTCTATCTCGTGATACAACCGCAGCAGACAGGTGTCGCCTGTGCGGAGACCGGTTACGTCCGCATCTCTGATAGTTACCAATGCTCCGCCCATGGAGAGGTTTTCAAGCCGGCAGCGGAATGTGGCATCACGGCACTGCAATGTTCCTCCCACCACATAGGAAATTCTACGAAATCGTCTCTTTTCGGTCATCTGTCTTCTCTCTCTCCGGATATGGTCGGTACTGCCTGTCAACAACGAATGACCGTTTTGGCCCCATGACTTCATGAGGCCGCACAGCAGCCACAGGAATGACGGATACGGTCCCCTCCGGCATCATTGCGGCATTGCCTTGTGCTGTTCTCAAGCTCATGCTGGAGTTGGATAATAGCCTTGAATGCAATTATGATCTTTGCGCCTGTCGAGGAGCTTGGGCACCCTTCGTATGCATGTTTCAAAGCTTCTATGGCCGTGTTCATAAGCAGATGCGGATTAACATTGGAGGTTTGCATGTCTTTCTCCTGTCAACGTCTTAATCGGTTCTTTCTCAATGCCGGAGTAGCCATTTATAGTTGAGCATGACGAACATCCTGATATGAATTGCATGTACCTTTGATTCAACGTATACCAGCCAATGATTTCAATCGTGCTTCAAAGAAAATAACATTTTGAAAATGTTTGATTCCAAACATAACTGCTCAAAATATAAAATAAATTTAAATGAATTCTTGTTCACACTATTGTTTCCTACCTGCAACCCAAGAGAAAAAAAATTGCTGTACCCTGCATAAATTCAAATTGTCGCCCCCTTAAATTGGTACTTTTTCGTTTTTCTCAAAAAACGGGAAACTCGCTACGAGCGCCACCCCAATCGTGAGGCGCTTCGTTTGCCGCTTGACAAGTGTTTTTTATGGCTTAGTCTCATTATCGGTAGCACGAATATTTAATTAGTAACACATTTTATATATGTTGAAACATGTTTGTAACACGATTAGGTGTGAGGAATCAGTATGGTGAACGGAATAAAGATACAGAACCCCCAGATAATGAATGCGGTTATGGTCTCGCTGACACTCCACGCCCTTGCAGGATGGGTTTTCCTGAATTTTGCGCGGGACATAACGAATCTTAGGGTCGTACCGCCGGTCGAGTTTTTCGTCGTCCCCCCTCCACCACCAACTGAACACATGACACCGGTTGTCCCCCAGGCGGTACCGAAGCCGGTCCAAAAAAATGTGGCTGCACAGCATCGGCAGACTCCTCCACCGACGCCGGCCGCAGCAACCAAGCCGGTCAGAGAAAATCCCGTGGTGCCGACACTGATAAAGCAAAAGGTTGAAGCGCCGCCGCCATCTCTGGTCCCTCCCATTGCAGCTTCCCCTCAAGCAAAGGAACCGACTTCTCTCCACTCGGTCCCGGCATCGGCGGCCGCAACCACCGCTCCTGCGTCAAGTACGCCGGCTGTCTCGCGGAGCGCCGCATCAGGGAACAATGACACCGGAACGGTCATTGGGCCAAGTTACGGAGCCGCGTATCTTCATAATCCTTCCCCGCCTTATCCCTACGCTGCCAAAAAACTAAAACTGCAAGGGACGGTCGTTGTCCGGGTACTTGTCTCTGCCGATGGCCAACCGAAGAATGTGGTATTGGAAAAAACCTCGGGGGTGGTGGTACTCGATGAGACTGCCGTGGAGACGGTAAAGCACTGGACGTTCGTGCCGGCGCGGCGAGGTAACACCCGCATTGCGGATTGGGTCGATGTCCCGATGACGTTTCATTTGAAATAACCTTTATGTTGCGGGAGATAGTTCATGGATGCGGGGCGATGAGATGGATGATGATCAAACAATGCACGGTAAATATCCGGAGACTCTTGGTAGTGATTGTGGCGGCTTTTCCGATGACCGCTTTTGCCGGAGGCGTGCAGACGCTGGCGCCGGTGGAGGTGGTCGATTCGGCTGAGAACCTGATCGGCAGCGCCGACTCTTCCACGGAAGGAACAATAACACCCAAGCAGTTGGAAAATCGGCCGATACTGCGTACCGGAGAACTGTTGGAAACGATTCCCGGATTGGTAATCAGCCAGCACAGCGGTGAAGGAAAGGCGAATCAATATTATCTGAGGGGAATCAATCTTGACCACGGGACCGACCTGGCCACCACGGTTTCGGGCATGCCGGTAAATATGCCCACCCATGCCCATGGCCAGGGGTATACTGATCTCAGTTTCCTGATTCCGGAGTTGATCAGCGGTATCCAGTACCGCAAGGGACCGTACTACGCCGAAGAGGGGGACTCCTCCGCTGCCGGCGCGGTGCATATGGATTACGTGAACGAATTGAGGAAGAACATCGCTTCGGCGACCGTCGGCACGGACGGCTATGAGCGGCTGTTCGCCGCCGCTTCCAACGATCTGCTCAAGGGCAAACTGCTCTATGCGCTGGAACTGTCTCACAATAACGGCCCATGGGACAATCCGGATAACTACCGGAAGATCAACGGCGTGCTTCGCTACAGCCAAAACAGCGGACGAGATGACTTCGACATTACCGCCATGGCGTATTACGGGAAATGGAACGCCACGAACCAGGATGACGACCGTGCCATTGCGGAAGGTCTGATATCCCGCTTTGGGACGCTCGATCCCAGCGATCAGGGGAATTCATACCGTTACAGCCTGTCCGGCAACTGGCAGCACACGGAGGAAAGCTCCGTTACCAAGGTGACCGGTTACCTGATCGCCTATGGTATGGACCTGTATAATGATTTTACCTATTTCCTGGATAATCCCGCCCAGGGAGACCAATTCCATCAAGAGGACCGGCGAATTATCACCGGTCTGAAAGCCAGCCAGACATGGTTGGGCAAGTTGGCTGGCCATGACATGGACAACACCATCGGCGTACAGATCCGCAACGATAATATCCCTTCGGTAAGCCTGTACAATACCCAGGCGACCAATCTGCTCGCAACCATCATTCATGACCATGTGGCGCAAACCAGCATCGGATTTTATTACCAGAACGGCTTCAAATGGGCGGATAAGATCCGGACCGTTGCAGGGGTGCGTGGAGATTATTACCACTGGCAGGTGAACGCCAATATCCCGCAGAATTCCGGCCAAGCCGATGCCTTCCTCGCCAGCCCCAAACTGAGCATGATCTTCGGCCCCTGGGAGAAGACGGATTTTTTTATCAACGGCGGTTACGGCTTCCACAGCAATGACGGGCGCGGCGCGACCGAAACGGTCGATCCGTCGTCAGGCCAGCCGGCTTCCAAGGTCACCCCTTTGGTTAAGGCGTACGGGGCCGAGGTCGGCACACGTACCGCCATAATCCCGCACCTGCAAAACGAACTGACGTTCTGGTTCCTCAATATCGGTTCGGAGCTTACCTTTGACGGCGACCACGGTGTCACGTCGCCTAGCTATCCGAGCCGCCGCTACGGCGTCGAATGGGCAAACTTTTACACGCCGGTCCCCTGGTTAACGCTGGACGCCGACTTTGCCTATTCCTATGCCCGCTTTAAAGATGATCCCTTCGGCTCCTACATCCCCGGCTCACCTGAAGGGGTCATCTCCGCCGGGGCCTCCATCGACGACATACACGGCTTTTTCGGGAGCCTTCGGCTGCGATACTTCGGGGCACGCCCGCTGATCGACGACAACAGCGTCCGCTCAAGTCCCAGCACGATCGTCAACGGCCGTGTCGGCTATAAATTCCATGACAAGCCTTTTGCAGGGTGGCGGCTTTTTGTGGATGTGTTCAATATCTTCAACGTGAAAACAAGTAATATCGACTATTACTACACCTCACGGCTCCCCGGGGAACCGCCCGGCGGCGTGAACGGTATTACTACGCATCAGGAAGAGCCTCTTGAGGCGCGCGTTACATTGGATATGAAATTTTAGGAGGATTGGGATGATACGAATCATGATTGTTATAGTCTTGATCCTGACCCTTGCCGGTTGTGGCGACAGCGGGACTGCTCCCACCTTTATCGAAACGGCCAATGGAACGGTGATGACTTCTTCCGACGGCAGCACCTGGTCCGGCCCGGTATCAATAACGGCGGACAAGGAGCTGAATAGCATCACCTTTGGCAAAAACCAATTCGTTGCGGTCGGTCAGGATGGCGTTATTCTGACCTCTTCCGATGGCGCTGCCTGGACCGGCCAGAAATCAGGCACAATAAATTCTCTCTATGGGATCACCTTCGCCAACGGGCAATTTGTCGCCGTGGGGGATGCGGGCACCATCCTCACCTCTCCTGACGGCGTCTCCTGGTCCGGGCAGGCCTCCGGCGCGCCGGCCCAACTAACCGGCGTAACCTACGGCAACGGTACATATGTTGCGGTCGGGGCAAGCGCTATCCTGACCTCTCCCGACGGCGTGACCTGGACTACCCAACTCTACGGTCCAACCCGGTACTTTTACAGCGTTGTCTTCGGTAACGGCCAATTCGTTATTGCAAGTGATTCCGGCGGCATCATGACCTCCATTGACGGTGCGACCTGGACCGGTCAAAAATCGGGTATTGCCAACAACCTTTACAGCATCACCTACGGTGGCGGTCAGTATGTCGCCGTGGGCGTAGGGACAATCCTCACTTCTCCCGACGGTGTTGTGTGGACAGTTCGGTCATCCGGTACGACAGGCAATCTGGACGGCGTTACCTATGCCAACGGACAGTTTATCGTAGTGGGTAACACCATGGCAGTAAACAGCACAGGGTTCATCCTGACCTCTCCCGACGGCGTAAACTGGACCAGTCATGCGACGACAAGCAATCTGTACGGTGTTGCTTTCGGCGCCGGCAAATTTATTTCGGTTGGATAGTTGGAGAGCAGCGGAACGATTTGTAGAGTCCTGAATCCGTGACGTCTGAACGACTCCTCTCGCTCTGCATGCCTCAGTCCTGGCGTTGTCGGTCGGGTCTCCGACAAGACGACGGGCACGCGACATGGGAGGCATGAGACTTCCGGGCGGCGTTCGGACTCCGGCATGTCGCTCGATCCGCCGTTCAGGCGTCACGGATTTAGGAAAGTGTTAATAATTCAAAACCGGTAGCGTGGAGAAGCGCTCCAGGGAGGCAGGTATCAATGGGACTCATAAGAATCTTGCCGATGGCGGCGGTGCTGGTCATTTTGACCTCAGCCGCAACATTCGGGCATGGTCTCGGTATTCAATTGGATCAGCAAGGCAGGGAACTCTCCAGCAAGGACCAGTCAGACCTTGCAGAATGGGAGACATTGGATCAGCAAGCCGGTGACTTCTCTAAAAAGGGGCAGTACGACCGTGCGATAGTGGCAGCGGAAAAGGCGCTGGAAATTGCCAAACAAAGCGCTTATCTCAGCGAAGCGGGCGCTGTGGGCATGAGCTCGTGCAGCCTGGCAATCAGTTACTATAACCAGGGCAGCTATGCGCAGGCAGAACCGCTATTCCAATTATTGCTGAACATGTATGAAAAAAAGCTCGGTTCCGATAATCCCACGGTTGCTGCCATCCTCAACAACCTGGGGAGCGTTCACGAACACCAGGGCCACGTTGCGCAGGCAGAGTCATTCTACAAGCGCGCACTGGAAATCGATGAAAAGGTTCTTGGACCCGACCACCCAAATGTGGCTATCGCTCTTAAAAATTTAGCCGGCATATACAGGACGACCCATCGAGATGTCGATGCGGCCAAACTCGAACAACGGGCGGCCACCATTGAGGCTATTAAGCGATGACGGGGTATTGTCAAAAAGAGGTAGCTGAGGCGACTACCTTCGAACTTATTATCTTTGAGGTATTTCCTGTGGGCCTTTTTATTAACCATATCTTTATCTGGCCACCATAGAATCGTAAAAATAATATGTTATTGATCTCAGCCTCATCATCACCTTCGCCTATCCGATAAGATGTGTTCAGTCGGCTCGTGGGGGGTATCTAATCACATCTATAAAGGGGAATCTGGATGTACTCACGCGTTAGTGCCAATTTAATTGTTATGTTATGTCCTCGACCAGCCATTCGCTCCGTCGGGACCTGTTTCCGAGTTGGCCGGCTCGTGAGCCTGTCGGTGGGAGCGGCATGCCTGTTGGTGAGCGTCACTGCCCCGGCCCAGGAACTGTCCGGGCAGCAGACAGGTGCGAACCAGACGCAAGCCGCCATCACCACCCTTCCCACGGTGACGGTTGAGGAAAAGGCCCTGGACAACGCCCGTGCCCAGATCTCTCCCAGTCTTGGCGCAACCAGCTATACGCTGGACAGCGAAAAAATCGATTCACAATCGCAAGGGGAGTTCGCGCCGTTCGACCAGACCTTTTATCGTTTTCCCGGCGTGGTTCAGGACGAGCTCGACAAACGCCTGCATGTGCGCGGCGAGGAGAACAACCTGCAATACCGCGTCAACGGCATACTGCTTCCGGATGGGCTTACCGGTTTCAGCCAGGAGCTTTCCTCGAAATTTCTTGATTCCGTATCGCTGATCACCGGCACTTTGCCGGCCCAGTACGGCAACCGCACCGCCGGGATCGTGGACATCCAGACGAAGAGCGGCCAGGACCTGCATGGCGGAACGGTATCGGTTTATGGCGGCGGTTACAGCACGCTGATGCCGTCAGTCGAATACGGCGGCAGCAGCGGCCGGTTCTCCGGTTATGGGATCTTCAGCTATCAGTATAACACCATCGGCATGGCCAACCCGACGGCGAGTTTCCGGCCGGAACACGATGATACCAACCAATTCAAGGGGTTCGGCAATTTTTCCTATCTGATCGACAGCACCAGCCGGCTGACGTTGATCTTGAGCGGTGCCTACGGTTCGTTTCAGCTTCCCACGATAGGCGGCCAGGTGCCGCAATTCCCCTTTGGTACGACTACCGCCTTCAACTCCTCCAACGTGAACGAGAACCAGTATGAGCAGGCATATTACGAGATCCTGGGCTATCAGAAGAGCATGGGGGACATTGACCTGCAACTGACCCAGACGACCCGCTACAGTAATGTATCCTTCAAGCCTGATACGGTTGGCGACGTGATCTTCAACGGCATCGCCACGGATACCAGCCATCAGTTGGTTTCCAACAACCTGCAATTCGATGTCAGCGACCGCATCAACGACCGGCACACCCTGCGGGGCGGTATGTCCGTCAGTTTGCAGCAAGCGCGGGTAGACTCCTCGGATACCGTGCTGCCGGTCACCTCGACCGGATTTGGCTCGCCCGTTTCGATTGTCGATAACTACAATAAAACCGCAGAGCTGTATGGGGCGTACCTGCAGGACGAATGGCGCCTTACCCCGAAGTTGACGGTCAACTACGGGGTGCGGGGCGATCTCTGGACCGCCTTTATCACCGAGTCTCAACTCAGCCCGCGCATCAGCTTCGTCTACAAGCCGATCCAGCCGACAACGATGCATGCGGGGTACGGCCGCTATTTCACCCCACCACCCCTCGAACTCATCCAGTCGGCGGATGTGGCGAAATTCAACGGCACGTCCAACGCCGTAGACCCATCCTTGGCATCAACCGCAGGGATTGCGGTTAAGAGCGAGCGCTATCATTACTTTGATGTGGGGGTCAACCAGGACATCACCCCCGAACTCCATGTCGGGGTGGATGCGTACTATAAGATAAAGCGGTATGTGCTCGATGAGGGACAGTTCGGCCCGGCAATGATCTTTTCGCCGAATAACGGCGATCAGGCTCATGTCCGCGGCGTTGAAGTGACCGTTTCCTATGAAAAGGACGGCTTTGCTCTCTGGGGCAATGCCGCGCGCAGCCAGGCCATGGCGAAAGGCATTGTAACCGGGCAATGGCAGTTTACGCCCGAAGAGGTCGCCTATATGCAAAGCCACTGGTATCACCTGGATCATGATCAGAATTGGACCGCTTCGGCCGGAACATCCTATAAATGGGACAATACCAAGGTGTATGCAGACATGCTGTACGGCAGCGGGCTCTACGGCGGCCCCAACAATGCGACTGAGATGCCGAGCTACGAGACGGTCAACCTCGGCATGACCCACACCTTTGTCCTGAGCCCCGGCAATGAGCTTAAAGTGAGGCTCGATGTGACCAACGTGGCGGATCTCAAGTATGAGATCCGGGATGGGGGCGGGATCGGGGTTTTTGCGCCGCAGTATCTGCCACGGCGAGCCGTATATCTTGGGCTCTCGAAGAATTTTTGATCCCGGCAGGCCCAATTCCCCGCAGCTTTTGGCAAATCAATCAACCAAGGATACCGACACCCCGCTGCTTAAGCGGGGTGATTCGTTTCCATTTCCAAATCAAGACGCTAACTTTGTCGGCTCGTCTTCGGCACCTCAATGTACTGTTTGTACGCCTTCGTCGTCTCAATCCTCGCCGCCTTGAAATCATCATCGATTTGACATTGGGGTGACGTTGATGTTATCGAGGCCGATAACCTGGTCGCGGGAAAGGGGCTAGTCTGTGAACTAAGGATGGCTACCACCCCCGGCCCTTTAGGCCCCAGAGGGTCCTCCTAAACTAGGAGGGGAGAAAAACGCCCAGATTTTCCCCCTCCTTGATAAGGGGGGCAGGGGGTGGTTGATCCCCGTCAGATTAGTCAACGGTAGGGGCGCTGCTTGTCGCGCTCAAGCAACAAGGGCGTGGCAAGCAACGCCCGTACAGGCCGGCTGTTCGTTTAATCGCCGGTGTAACAGGCTTATGAGTCGCGATGAAATGAATGAAGGGGTTTACGGCAAGGACGATACGGCGTGGCGGGATTCTCCGGAAAAAACATCGCCCCTTCTCCGGCAGGAGTAATGCTTCCTGCCGGAGAAGGGGCTTGATTCATCTAATCCAGGGTGAGGGTTGGCCGCGATCAAATCGCATGTTTTCACCCACCCCGTGCCCCCTCCCATCAGGAGGGGGCTTCTTATTGCAAGGTACTAGGCTTTACGACGGCGGATGCCGAACAGACCCATCAGGCCGGAGCCGAGCAGATACGCGGCGGCCGGGATCGGGGTCGGGGTGACTTCAGTACTCCCATCCAAAACCTGGGCACTCGCGGTACCGTTATTCAACAGGGTGGCAGTGAAGACAGTGCCTGGAGTGCTGTTGTTAACACCAGCACCGTTGAACAAAGGGGTATTGCCGCCGGCATCGGCATACAGAGCGAGGGAGAATGTGCTGCCGTCAGTCGGTGATCCACCCGCTGCGGGATTGCTGAAAGTGAGGCTGAAGTCGAGCATATTGCCGAAAGTAATAGCATGGTTGTAATCGTTGATGTCATAAGTGCTGGCGAACACCACGTTACCGGGCAGAGTGCCGGTAACGGCGCTGCCATTTGCCACATCGAGAGTATCTTGAGCGCCAAGGAGGCCGTCGGTGACGATGTTGGATACGGTCGCGGTGGAGCTTGTGCCATTAGTGTTAACGTAAGCGAAGTAAAGATAGCCGCTAGTGTTGGCCAGGGAACTGGTGTTTACCATCACATCGTAGCTCATAGAGGCGAATGCCGAGCTGGCGGCAAAAATGATGGCGGCGATGACGAGAAGCTTGATCTTGAGGAAATTCATTGTCTATCTCCTATTCCTGATAAGTAATCGGGTTAAAGTTAAGTGGGAGGCTGCTCGGGTTGCTAAGAGTCAGCGGTACGGTTACCGAAGCGCCAACAGCAAGCCCGGAGGTCGTAGCCTGGATCATCGGTTCGCCGTTGTTCGAGCCGGTGGCATTGACCAACGTAACAGTCGTCATGAGACCCGGGTCGGTGCTGCCCGGTCCGGTGGCCGGCTTTGTGGCGATCTTCGAGGTTTGCTTCGGAGAATTGGTGCTATACTGGTTGTTCGCAGCGCCGATCATGTTGAGGTCAACGAGCCCGTCCAGCACGACGTCAACGTTACCGGCAAGAGCGGTTGGGCCGTTGTTGGTGATGATCAGGTTACCGGAGTAGAGTTTGGTGGCGCGACTGTACGTGAAACCGCTTACGGTTGCGGTGACCTGCGATGCAACATTGGTGTAATGGTGGAGCTTGACCGTCTCAATCGGCGTAATGCTCAGGTTGCTGGGCATTGCAGACGTGCTTACATTGTTGACCTGGTAGGCGGTCATGGTGAGGTCTTTGCCATTAACGTCGAAGGTCATGAATTCGAAAGCTGGCCAGGCGGTGATGACGTGCGGGTAGCCTTTGGCGTTGGTCATGTCGGGCTGGTAAACCGGTGCCCCGCCGCCGCCGCTGGTGATGTGGGGAACGTTCAGGGCGATCGTGTCGCCGTTAGCCTGAGCAAGGGTATAGGCGCCGGTGCGAGCGTAGTTGTGGCTGTGGCCGCAATAGATCAGGTCCACACCGTACTGGGTAACATACTTTTCAAGGACCCTCACATTGGAATTGTCGCCATCGCTGCCGGCGGAATAGGCCGGCTCGTGGTAGATAAGGATCTTCCAGGGCGTGTTCGGGTTTGCGTTTGCCAAGGCGAGGTCGTTTTTGACCCAGGTGTTCTGAGCGGAGCCGTCAGCAAGGTTGGAGTAATTGTCAACCACGGTGATGTGGACCGGGCCGTAATCGTAGGAATAGTACAGGTTGCCGTATGCCTGCACGTTGGCCGGGTTAAACGGCGTCGGGACTCCGTTCACGGTCGTGTTCTGGTAGGGGAAGGGGAAGTATTTGGGGAAATAGATGCTGTTCCCGGTGGGGTAGCTTGAGTTGTTGTCGTGGTTGCCCTTGCAACCGTTGATGGGGGAATTCGCCGTGAAGTTGATCCTGTCGGTTAATGCTACGCTTGGATTGCCGTTGAGTGCTATCGGCCCGAACCACTGCTGCGTCCAGAGGATGTCGGAGTCGGAGCTTACCCAGTCGCCGTTGTGGATGACGAAACGCTGATATTCGGAGTTGCCTGGCTGTTGATAAAAGGTTTGCATTGCCTGCATGACGCTGTCCAGAGCCGTCGGATTGGTCCTGGAGTCGCCCATGCCGAGGAACCTGACGTGTGTCGAGTTGCTGACAGGGGCGGTGATGAACGAGCCGGTCCCGTAGACGCCGTTGGTCGTGTCGGCCACTTGGTAGTAATACGTGGTGTCCGGCTGCAAGCCGTTAATGGTGTACATGTGCTGATTGTAGCTTCCGTACTCGGGTACCGTCACGGTCTGCGGGTTGGTGCCAAAGTTGGGATCGGTGTCCCAAGTGAGGGTGTTGGTGGTCTCGGTGGCGGTATCCTGCCAGAGTATCTCCATCTGGGTGTTAACTCCCGGATAGATCATGTAGGGGTTCTTCAGGACGCCGGCGAAAGCTGCCGTGCTTACAAGGATAAAGGCCGCGGCCAGTCCCAGATTACGCATTGTTTTCTGCATGAATATGCTCCTTTGAGTGAGAGTGTTGTATTGCTTTCGTTCTGCGTCAGTCACCTTTTCTTCATTTTGCTCATAACGGTTGATTTTGGCGATGAATACCCCCCTTTCTTGTGAATTTCGCTGCACTACTCACGCCTACCATTCGATTCATCTCGGAAAAGGCGCAATGCGCTGCAGGCAATGGATTACGACGATATCAATTTCAGATCGAACAACCGTTCAACTAAATACAGTCTTTTTTGCATTGGAATAGTCATGTAATAACCCTCATTCAATAATTAGAGTTACAAATTGGGCCTGTTCTGACGTCATCAATTGGAAAATAATTTCCCAGACTCGCAAGATAGTTGGCGGTAAAAAAATATTCGTACAAGCTGCGCCTTAGAGGGTCGTTTTCCCCTTTACCGCCCTGAACCAGCTCGGAAATGAAGTGGTCGAGTTCGGCAATAAAATTTCTTCTGGTGATGTCTTGCGGCATTTCGACCTTTGGGGCTACGACAAGGGGGAATTCGATGATATACTCATCTGTCTGGATGATCAGGCTCGCATTCCAGGTCCCTTGGTTCGGCAACGCCGTTATCAGCCACTTTTTTTCACCATCTTTCCGGACTTGAAGAAGCTTCGCATCCGACAGAGCGACATTCGGCGCATTCCCCCCCTTTTGCTGCATTTGCAAAGTGATGCAGACGGGGGTTTTTCCGTCGGAGAGCGCCACGGGCGGCTCTTGTGCGATCATGTCACTGAGCCCTCTTCCGAAAAGAGCAACAAGAGCCTCAACCTCCCTCTTTCCCCTGAACTCCCTGAAACGCTGCACAACGCTTATCTCCCTTTTTCGGAGCAGGTCGTGTCTCGTGCATAGTGCTGCTGTATCTTCTGTTGCGGATACTTCCTGACTCGGCTTCATGTCTCCATCGCCGGAAAACGTCGCCAATAAATTCGGTGTGGAAAGATCGTTGGGTATGTTAGGTATGGCGCGGGACGGTGTAATTGTACCGTCAGGCTCCATGATTTTACCCTTAACCGAGTGTATTCCCCCAAGGGCATCCCCTGTTATGTCGAAGCTTAAATGGGCAACGAACGACGGAGCGGGTTCGTCTGACTGATCGGCCCTGAAGACCAGCGTGCCGGGGGTCGAGTCGTCTACATCGGTCACGGTTCCCGTTTCCAGAGTTACTCTGGGATTTGCGAGAATGACGGGATCGTAACTGACCGTTATTTCAATCTTCGCTTTCTCGCTGATATCGTCGGCTTCGACAACGAATCCTTTGCTCCCTTCGGGAGCGGTATAAAATGTAATCTCCGCAAATGACACCACGGGGCACAGAAGAGTCAGCGAGAGGCAAATGAGGCTTAAAGATTTTTTCGTAGTCATTTGCGGCTCTCCTTCCCTTTTTGACAGACCCAGTCATTGACGCGGTACATAACCGGTGTAAATTGTAGTCATCTCAAGACAGGGGCTTTGACCCGGCTGCGGATAAACAAAAAAGCCGGGCGCGCTCTCCTGAGAGATAGGCAACCCGGCTTTCCGCTTGGGACCCGTGGCTTTCCGTCCCCACCTCGCGGTGGGTTTGGCGAAATACGACGATTATGGCTGAAAAATGAAAAAAGCCCGCCACGAGTGTTATTTCGTAGCGGGCTTTCCGGGACCTCGGGGAGGACGGCAAAGTACCCAAAACAGGGGTCTCTTTATTAAGTTTTAGATCAAACTGTGACGCACGGTACCATGTAATTATTTCAGTCGTAATACAACTCTGAAAAAAAGGTGAAACATTGCTTGCAGCTGCAACTATCCAGTAACATTATTAAATTACACTCACTTTAGTGGTTCCCATTACTAGATGTTCAGAAACGGGCACTCCGGGTCGGGCGCGAAGAAATCGCCGGAGACGAATTCGGACACGGCGCGGCACCCACCCTTGCAGATGTCCAGATAGTCACATGACCGGCAGGGCTCCGGGGCGCGGCTGGGCCATTCGCGCAGGTGCGTGAGCTGTTCCGAGCTGCTCCAGAGACGGGGAAGATCAAAGATGCTTTCCTCCCCCTTCAGGAAGGAGCAACCGGCGAACCTGCCGTCGGAGCGGACCCCCAAAAGGACGTTGCCGGCCTCGCAACCGTAGACCGAGAACTGTTCCATCAGCGCCTTGTCCGGTTTATGCCAGCAAAACATCGGGACAAACGAACAATCGATCTTGGCCGCGACCCCATACTCACGGGAAAGATCCCTGATCATGGGGTAGAACTCCCGGTTCTGCGCCGGCGTCAACCGCCGGCTGAAATAGTCTGTAGTTGCCCTCCCGGTAGGCTTGAGCCGGAGGAACTCCACGTCGTTGAGCCCCCGTTTCGCGGCGAAGCCGAACACGCCGGTCAGTTGGTCGAAATTGGCGCGGCTCACCACGCAGTTTACCCCGACCTTGATCCCCGCCTCACGGAGAATATCTACCGCCCTCACCCTCTCCGCAAGCGGTCCCTCTCCCCGGACGGCTTCCAGCAGGGCTTCGCCATCGTCGATGCTGACGTTGACCTGGCCGAAGACGCGGCACTGTTCTGCGAGCTCTCTGGTTATCAGGTGGCCGTTAGTGGTCAGGTTCGGGACCATGCCGCGTTTGCGTACATAGGAGGCCAAGTCGAAGAAGTCCGGCCGCTCCAGCGCCTCGCCCCCTCCCAATGCCATGTGAAAGACACCCATCTCGGCCAGCAGATCGACGGCCTTGCGGAAGTTGCCGGCCGACATCTCACCCGCATCCCTCTCCCCTGAGTCCATGTAGCAGTGTCCGCAGTTCTGCGAGCAGGCATTGGTAACGGAAAAATGGACCTCCAGCGGGGCGGTGAGCAGGCCCGTGGTCTCAGCGTTGACCCAGAGAGGGCTTTCAGCGTGGCCGAGGCTGCGCATGAAGTCCTGGTCCACATGCACGAGCATGGGGGGCTCTTCTAGAGCCAGGATTCCTCCGAACGATTCCAGGCGGCTCTTCATTCCGGACATTCCTGTTCCTCTCCGAGGGAGGGCGTCTCCGCCGACTCCTCCGGCAGCTTTGCCTCTTTGGCCTTTGTTGAGCAGATGATCGCGGCCATGGTATTGAACAGGACGGCGATGGCCGCCCCTACGGTGAAGAAGACCACCATATCCACGCCGATGCTGCTGGAGTTCGGATTGTAGCCGGTTTTGATCTTGAGGATTTTTCCTTGCATATGTTTACAACCCCTTTCTGAATTCGCCGATGAGGTAGTCGTACTTTTCGCCAAACTCGTGGATGATCTCGGGGCCGTTGGGTTGATAGGCAATGAACAGGTAAATGACCGACACGGTCATCACCATGGTGAGCAACGGGCTTATCAGACGCAACGTCCTGAGCCGGGTCACCCAGATTTCTCCCCTGGTCAGAAGCATAACCCACAAAATAACCGGCACGTTGAGCGCGGCCAAGGTGTAGATCGCTGTGTCTTTAATGACGAACTTGTAACCTCCGGTTTCCATCGAGTAAAAGGTTGGCATTCTGGCTGCCGCAAGCAGAATCCAAACAGCGACCAAGATCACGAGGGTCCTGACAGTAGCACGATCGATTCGTTTCCACGGCTTCATCAGTAGAATTGATCCCCAGAGCGCTGCTACGACCCCCCAGGCTACCCATTTCCATGTCGAGTCCATTTCCCAGTAAGTGTGGTTGTCCTTTGCCATGATCAGGTCAGTCGAAGAAAGTTTGTGCCCCGGAGTCTGGGCGGCAACGGCCTGCAGGGCGGCGTAGCTCTCCTTGTGCATGTTCATGCGGTCATAAGCGTAGGCGATTTCCTTCTGTACCTCCACCTTCAGAGTAAAATCGGGATTCTCCCTGAGCAGTTCTTCGTACTTATTTGCCAAGTACGCGTCCCCCTTGTTTGAGAACTTAATCTTCTGGTAGCTTTTAAATGCTTCCTCCTGATTCGCCACCTTTTCTACGGAGGCCAGTTTCTCCAGTTTTTCCTTGTAGAAAGGGACCTGTCGCGAGACGGCGTATTTCTGCATGAACTCGCGATCCCATTTGATCGCTTTCTTGATATCGGTAATGTTGTCTTCGTAAATGGTCCCCAGCATCTGCACGGCGTAGTGGCGCTCTTTGCTACCAGGGAACTTCTGGGCAATTTTCAGGTTTAAGGCAGCTGCCTCCTCGTAGCGGGAATGGAGGTAGGCATCCGAGGCCTTCTGCTTCAGCTCGGCAACCTCCGAAAGCTTCGGCTTTTGCTCGACAGCTTCCGGAGCCTTCTGTTTTGGCTCGACAATCTCCGGAACCTTCGGTTTTTGCTCGTTTGACACGGGATTTTCCTGCTCTGCCAAGCCTGTTGCGGGCCACCGTAAACGAAATGCAAAAAACAGCAGAACAAATAATGGGAAAAGCCTGGAGTTCCGT
>JBEKFJ010000032.1:0-18471 GCA_050013355.1 Oryzomonas sp. | reverse complement strand
AACCTGAAGACGGTTCCCGGCAGGGCGATGAACTCCAGTTGCCGTACCTGGCCGCATCGGTCGGTCTTCAGGGACCTGCCGTCCGCCCCCCCGAAGACGTCGCTGAAGGCCGGGCTGTTCAGCACCGGCGTCGCGCTGCGGGCAACGCCGTAGGAGGCGGCCCCGCACGTGGTGTTCCAGCCGAGAAGTACCGCCATGATGATCGTGACCAGGCGTATCATACTTTGCCGCCCCTGCTGCCCAGGGCTTGCCGGACCAGTTCCTTTTGGTCGCCCATCAGGCGCGGTACTAAGAGCAGTTCCCGCAGCGTGCCGGCGGGGAGACCCGGCAGGAACAGGGTAAACCAGATGGCCGGTGTCCGGGGATTTTTGAGGATCGCCAGGCGGATGTTGGGCCTGCCCTTCCAGCGGCCGCTCCGGGCGATCATGGAGATGGTTTCGGCGTTTGACGTCGCGGAGACAATGAACTGGTGAACCGCACCTTCCTTGAGGTGCGGATTGTCCAGGCAGGCATCCACCACCGGCGACAGCCCCTCGCGCAGGAGCGCCTCCGCAATCGCCGCGCTTCCCCGCCGGGCCAGGGTGAGCTTGTTGCCCAGGGGTTGGGTGGGGAGGCGTTGAATGATGATGCGTTCTGCGCACTGACGCAGGTCGGGGGTAATGCCGGGCTTGGAACAGAACTTGATGAGGTCGAAGATGTAGAGTTGCGGCAGCAGACTGCTCGCGATATGCGAGGGGGTCTCGGGGTGGCTGGCCAGGGCGAATTTGAGAGAATTGCTATCGCTGAACCGCCTGCCGCCGTGCAGGGTGGTGAAGATCTCTTCGGGCAGGCCGCGGCGTTTCAGCAGGGCCAGCAGGTGGTTCTCGTCGAGGGAGCGATTGCGCAGGGCCGCCAGCAGAACCTCTCCGCCGGATTCCTGCATGACCTGAAACAACTCATCCTTGTCGGCCACAAGGACTCGCTGGAGGTCGTGTGACATTTTTTGATCGATCTCCGCAATTTTTGCAGGTTGGTTCATCTGAGTGGCGATCTCCTGTGCGACCTTCGAGAGCGGTTCCCCCGGAGTTCGGACCTGTCCCGGTATCAATTACAGTATAATCATACTGCAAACAGCCTGCCAGTGGAATACATCATCCGCAAGCATGCGGTTGCGCCGGAAGCGGCTTCGTGATACAGATGTAAACAGGGGATGTTGCGGCAAGCGGCAGAATAAAGGCATCCGGATTGCACGTGCTGGAATGTCCCTGCGTACACGGGGCAAGGAAGGCAGGAGTGAAGGTACCATTTGGCGTCAGGATGTTTCCGGCGTTACCGGAAGTAAGCGACGAGGAACTTGCGGAGGTCGGTGCGATCCTGAAGAGGTGGCGCGGATTCAGCTTGGCCGTCTATAAGGATGCCTGCATGAAACGGCGGGTGGCCATCAGGATGCGCTCTACCCGCAGCAGCAATGCCGCTGCCTATTGCGAACTCTTGAACCGCAGCGATCAGGAACTGGCTCTGCTCCAGAAATCTCTTACCATCCATTTCAGCCAGTTTTTCCGCAACCACACCGTGTTTGAAAAACTGCGCAAGGAGGTCATTCCGGAGCTCTTCGCACACCGGCCGGATGATTGGGACGAACCGCTTCAATTCTGGTGTCTCGGTTGCGCCGGCGGAGAGGAACCGTACAGCTTGGCTATCATGCTGCGGGAATTTTTCAGCAGGGAGATTCGCCATATGCGTTTATCCCTGTTGGGTACCGACATTGACGATGCGACCCTCCAGGCCGCCCGGTCGGCTGAATACGACGAAGGGCGGTTCAAGGAGATACCGGCTGGCCTGCGGGAACGCTACTTTCGCCGGAGCGGACAATTGTTCCGCCTGATCCCCGAGGCCCGGGATATGGTGCTCTTCCGGAAGGCAGACATGTGCAATCCGGAAGAGTATGTGCCGAGCAACCTGGTGTTTTGCCGCAATACCCTGATCTATTTTACGCGTTCGGAACAGGAGAAAATTCTCAACAGGATAGCGGATATTCTTAAGCCGGATGGTATACTGGTGCTGGGCAAGTCCGAGATGCTGGTCGGCAGCTCGCGCGACCGTTTCACGCCGATTTGTCGCACCGAACGCATCTATAGGCGGATATAATCAAAAAAACGGCGGTTTTGCCACAGAGAAAACCACAGAGTTTTTTAAAATATTCTTAATCCGGAATGGTGAAGAGAAATTAGCGAAATGTTGTTTAGCCTTTTGAAATGTTTATCTCCGTGTCTCTGTTGCTCTGTGGCACATGCTTTTTGGGATAATGAGTCGGTGATTACATGCGGAGGGGCGTTATGAGGATTCCCATAGGCTATAAATTTATCCTGGGGTTCATTGTTGTCGTGGCAGTGGTGGTTTTCAGCCCCCGGCTGGTGGCCCTCCTCGGGTATTCGCCGGAGATATCCGGCATCCTGGCTTATGCCATGGCCCTGACACTGGGGCTTATCCTGGGGTGGCTCTTTTCCAAGGGGTTTACGGCCAACATCAGCCGTTTGACCGACTCGGCCGAGTCCATCAGCAGGGGTGACCTGACCCGGACGGTGGACATGCCCCCCACCCGGATACCTGACGAGACCCATGAGCTGGCCGATCTGATCAACCTGATGCTCCAAAACCTGCGCGATCTGGTGGGGCACATCAAAAAAACCTCGGGCAGGCTCACCAATTCAGCGCGCGAGATCAACTCAAACGCCCTGGAGATCAGCGCCTCCACCGAAGAGGTTGCCCAAGCCATCGAGCAGATCTCCCGCGGCGCCGAAACCCAGGCCGAGATGGTGGAAAAGACCTCCAAGACCATCCGCGAGACAGCCGTCTCCATTGAGCTGGTTGCCGCGCGCGCCAGGGAAACCGCCAAGGTGGCCCGGGAGACCAGCCTCACCGCCCAGCACGGCGGCAGCCTGGCCACCGATTCCCTGGAGAGGATGAAGGACTTTTTCGACTGCCAGGAAAAGATCGGCCGTCAGTTCGAAGTCTTCAGCTCAAAATTGCAGAAGGTCGGCAGAATAGCCGATTTCATCGCCGACGTGGCCCGTCAGACCAACCTGCTGGCCTTGAACGCCTCGATCGAGGCGGCGCGGGCGGGTGAGTACGGCAAGGGCTTTGCCGTGGTGGCGGATGAGGTGCGCAAGCTTGCCGACGGGTCGGCCCAGTCGGCGGCCGATATCAACGAGATGATCGAAAGCCTGAGGGAAGAGAGCCGCCGGGTGCACGAGATCATCGAGGAAGGTTCCCGAACCATCAAGGTCGGGAAAAAAAATATCGATGTAACTGCCACGGCCTTTCAAGAGATCCTCAAGACCGTCCTGGAGACCGAACGCAGGGCCAACAGCATCGCCGACCTTTCCCAGATGCAGATGGAAGGTTCGGGCAAGATGGTCAAGGCGGTGGACGAGATCGCCAAGGTGGCCGACGATAATGCCGCCGCCACCGAGCAGGTTTCTGCCGCCACCGAAGAACAGTTGGCCGCCATGCAGGATATGGCCCTGGCCACCAACGAACTGGCGAAACTGGCGGAAGAGCTGTTGGTGGTTGTGGAGCGCTTCAAGGTCGATCGTAGCGAACCGGAACAGGCATGACCAGGCAACAGAACGGATACCTTCTGTTCACGTTGCAGGGGCGGTGTTTCGCCGTCAACCTGCTGCAGGTGGCAGAGGTGGACGAGCCGCCGCTTACCTGGCCCATCCCCGGCAGTCCTCCCTGTTACGTCGGTGCAATGAACTTCCACGACACCATAGTTGCGGTCATGGATCTGGCCGCCTTCCTGGGATTGCCCAGTTACTACGACCTGGAAAAGGTGATCGTGGCTGACCCCCGCATCGCCTCCCTGGCCTTTCTGGTGGAGCGGGTCCTCAAGATTGCGCCGCCGGATCAGGTCACGCTGAACGATGCGCCGGACGTTCCCTGCGCTTCCGCCGTGCTCCATCTTCCCGAAGGCGAATGCATCCTGCTTGACGTGGCCGCCATTGCGCAGCGGGCTGCGGAAACCATAAATCCGTAATAGTGTACTGTGCGGTTAGTCGTGGGAAGTAATGCCTTTGCTATTTTGATTGATGCCAAGGCGCGGCGACGCAGGTGTAGCAGGGTCTACATCAAGGAGCCGTAACGACGGCAAAGGCCTTAAGAACCGGAATTACGAGTACGAACTAACCGCACAGTACACTAAATGACAAAGGTATGAGAATGACAGACGAATCGCGCAAACTACCCCCCCAGAGCCTGGAAGCGGAGATGTCCATCCTGGGAGGGGTCCTGATCGACAACGACGCCATCAACCGCGCATTGGAAATCCTCGGGCCGGATGACTTCTACCGCGAAAGCCATCGCAAGATATTCCGGGCCATGATGCGCCTCTCCGATCTGCGTGAGCCGTGCGACCTGATCACCATGACCGACACCCTCAGAAAAGAGGGCGAACTGGAGGAGGCGGGGGGGGCGGCCTACTTGGCGACCCTGGTGGATTATGTCCCCACGGCGGCTAATGTCAGCTATTACTGCAAGATCGTCAAGGAAAAGTCGATCAATCGCAAGCTGATCTCCGTGGCTACCGAGATCGCCACCCGCGGCTACGACGAACAGTCTGACGTCAATGAGCTGCTGGACATGGCGCAGAAGGAGATCTACGAGATATCCGAGAACAAGTTGCGGCCCCAGTACGTGCCGGTGCAGGAGATCATCAAGGATACCTTCAAGATCCTCCAGACCCTGCACGACCGTAAGGAGCACATCACCGGCACCCCTACCGGCTATACGGAGCTGGACCACATGACCGCCGGCTTCCAGCCCGGCGACTTGATCATCATCGCAGCCCGCCCCTCCATGGGTAAGACCACCCTGGCGCTCAACATCGCCCAGTACGCCAGCGCCGAAGCCAGGAAAAAGGTCCCTTCGGTGATCTTCTCCCTGGAGATGGGCAAGGAGCAGCTTGTGATGCGCTTTTTTGCTTCAATCGCTAGGGTTGATTTCGGCAAGATGCGCACCGGCCATTTCCACGATTCGGATTGGCCCCGGTTGCAGCGGGCCGCCAGCACGCTGTACGACTCCAAGATATTCATCGACGACACCCCGGCCATCAGCGTGCTGGAACTGCGTTCCAAGGCGCGGCGGCTTAAGAGCGAACACGATATCGGCCTGATTATCGTTGACTACCTGCAGCTCATGCGGGGCAGCGCCAACGCCGAATCGCGCCAGCAGGAGATCTCGGACATCTCCCGTTCGCTCAAGGCCCTGGCCAAGGAGTTGAACGTGCCTGTGGTGGCCCTCTCCCAGCTCAACCGCAGCCTGGAGAGCCGCGGCGACAAGCGCCCCATGATGAGCGACCTGCGCGAGTCGGGCGCCATCGAGCAGGACGCCGACGTCATCATGTTCGTCTACCGCGAAGCGGTCTACTGTGAACACTGCCGCAAGCGGGACGGCACCTGTACCCAGAACCACGAAAAAAGCGCCGAGATCATCATCGGTAAACAACGTAACGGAGCCATCGGCACGGTCGAACTTGTCTTTATCGGCGAGCACACCCGTTTTGAGAACAAGAGCGACCGGATCGATGCGTGATGCCCTTCGCGGCATCCGCGCCGCGGCGGCATAATCCATGGAGGACAGTATGACAGAGCTGGTGAAAAAAGGCTCCCTGGGCCATATACTTTCTTCTTCGCAGATCATTTCCGAATCGGATATCGCCAGCGCCCTTGAGGAGCAGAAGCGCTCCGGCGGCCGTTTCGGCGAGGCGCTGGTCAACCTGGGGATCGTCGCCCAGGAGGATATCGACTGGGCGCTCTCCAACCAGTTGGAACTTCCCTACATCCGCCTGAAAAAGGAGATGATCGACCCGGAAGCCACTGCCCTCGTGCCGGCCGAGTTGGCACGGGCCTACAATCTCATCCCCTTGATCTGCGCCGGCGGCGAGTTGAACATCGCGATCGCCGACCCGCTCAACCGCGCGGCGGTCGAGGCGGTGGAGCGTCAGACCGGCATGCGGGTCAACCTGTCCGTGGCGCTGATCCGGGAGATCCGCCAGATGCTTGACGCATGGTACGGTCCGGCCAGCCACGCCTGCCTGGGCTTCAGCTCGACCGTCTTCTCCGACAAGGCCCTTGAGGCCATCAACAACGATATCAGCGGCTGCACGCTGCTCAACTACCTGATGGTTTTCATCATCCAGAACCGTCTCTCATCCCTCTCCCTGCAACCCCTCGGCGACGAAGTGGCCATCACCGTCAAGCGGGGAGGCGCCACCCGCCCCATCGGCACCCTGGCGCCCAATTACTATCCCGACGTCGCTCTCCGGCTGCGTAAGAGCGCCAATATCGCCCCCTACACCGAGTTGAGCGCTGCAGGCCTGTTTCCCTTCACCTACAAATCCCGTCCGGTCACCTTTCAGGTGGCTGTCATGCAGGGCCAGGGTGGCGATTACATCACCCTGCGGACCCATGTCAGCGCCGTTGTCCCCTCGCGGGTAGCCGAACTGCGCCTGCCGGTGGCGCAGGAGGCAGCCTTCAACCTGCTGGCCAGGTCGCAGCAGGGTATTACCTTTTTCGCCTCGCGCAACAGCCGCGAACGCTGCCGTTTCATCGATCTCATGCTGGAAGAGGCCGACACCGCGGGGAAGAACGTCATCATACTGGGAGAGGAACCGGGCCGGATGAACAAACGGTTTCCGCGTATCCCCCTCCCCCGTTCCGAGGCGGAACGCGCCCGGCTGATCATGGACGCCCTGGACCACGACCCTGATATCCTGGTGATCGAGGATGCCACCGAGGGAATGCCCTTTACCGCCGCCTGTCGCGCTGCCATGCGCGGGAAACTGGTTCTGGCCGGCCTGGAGATCCGCGGCACCCGCAATGTCCTGCGGCACCTCCTGCTCTACCAGCAGAAAAACTACTTCCTGCCGGGCTTCGTCAACGGCCTGGTCTCCTTCAAGGGGATTCAGATCCTCTGCCCCGCGTGCCGGACCACTTACATCCCGCCGCGGGAGGAGCAGACCGTCATGCACCTGGCGCAGCCTCCGGCCACCTTCTACCGCACCAGCGGCTGCGAAGAGTGCGGCCACAGCGGATTCAGCGCGCGGCGTTTCCTGCTGGACGCGCTGGTCTTCGACGACGAATTCCTGCGTGTCTTCGATCAGTCGTCGGATGTGGCTGCCCTGGACAACTACCTGCGCATGGTTGATTATCACGGCAGCGACCAGGAGGGGCTGCGGCTTTTGATGGAGGGCGAGGTATCGCCGGAGGAGTATATCGCCTCGGTGGTCCTCTAATACCGATTCCAAATCAAGGCGCTATCGGCGTTGTTTCGTCTCAGGCTCCTCAACGTACTGCCTGGACGCCTTCGTCGCCTCAATCCTCGCTGCCTTGATTTCATCCTTGATGTGAAATCAATAGAGGGCAAAAACCCCGCTCCCCTTTGCAGGTGGGAGCGCAACCGTAGAGGGTTGGGGGGGATGTGATATGACCGTGAGAACAGTGGAGGATTCCCAACATGGCAAAGATCGATGCGCTTTTCAGGATGATGAGGGAACAGGGGGCCTCGGACCTGCACCTTTCCTCCGGGAATCCGCCTATTTTCCGTCTGAACGGCGATATGGTGCGGCTCAACTTCAAAAGCCTGGCAGATGAAGATCTCAGGGAGGTCCTGTTCGAGATCCTAGACGAAAAACAGCGCGCCCATTTCGAGGCCACCAAGGACCTGGACTTTGCCTACGCCGTGCCCGATCTGGCCCGGTTCCGCGGCAACATTTTCATGCAGCACCGCGGCATCGCCGGCGTGTTCCGCATCATCCCCAGCAAGATCCTCTCGGCCGACGAACTCCAACTGCCGGACGGCGTGCTGCGCATGACCAACTTCAAGAAGGGGCTGGTGCTGGTGACAGGACCGACCGGTTCCGGGAAATCCACCACCCTGGCGGCCATGATCGACCTGATCAACTCCACCCGCAAGGAACATATCCTGACCCTTGAGGACCCCCTGGAGTTCATCCACGAGAACAAGCTGTCGCTGTTGAACCAGCGCCAGATCGGCGAACATACCGAAAGCTTCGCCTCTGCCCTGCGCGCGGCCTTGCGTGAAGACCCGGACATCATCCTGGTGGGCGAGATGCGCGACCTGACGACCATCTCCCTGGCCTTGAGCGCCGCCGAGACCGGCCATCTGGTGTTCGGCACCCTGCATACCAACACCGCTGCCAAGACTATCGACCGCATCATCGACGTCTTCCCCACCGACCAGCAGGAGCAGGTGCGCGCCATGTTGTCCGAATCCCTCAAGGGGGTGGTCTGCCAGCAGTTGCTCAAGACCGCCGACGGCAAGGGACGCGTGGCGGCCCTGGAGATCATGATCGGCACCCCGGCCATAGCCAACCTGATCCGTGAAGGCAAGACCTTCCAGATCCCTTCCATCATCCAGACCGCCAAGAAGGACGGCATGCAGCTCATGGACCAGCACCTGCTGGACCTGCTCAAGACCAAGCGCATCAACCCGGAAGAGGCCTATCGCTGCTCCATGGACAAGAAGCAGTTCGAGCAGTACCTTCCTCCCCAGCAGGGGGGGGCGCCGGCCATGCCGGGGCGTTGAGGGCATGGGGTAGCATGAATCATACGGGCGTCTTTCAGAAGCTTTTGGAAACATCCCCCGTCATCCTGGGCGAGGGGGCGGTCATCGAGCGCCTGCGGCGCATGCCCGACATCCGCCTGGACGAGCAGGTGGTCAATTCGGCCCTGATCTACGACGGCCGCGGGCGGAGCGCCCTGGCGGAGATCTGCCGCCAGTACCTGGCAATCGGTCGCAACTACGGCCTACCGCTCCTCCTCTCCACCCCCACCTGGCGTGCCGGGCGCGGGCGCATCGCCGCCGCCGGGCTGGCCGGCCGCGACCTGAACGGCGACAACTTCCGCTTTCTGGATGCCCTGCGCCGGGAGCAGGGAGATTACGGCAAAAAGGTGATCATCAGCGGCCTGATGAGTTGTAAGGGGGATGCCTACAAGCCGGAAGATGCCCTGGACGCACCTGAGGCGCGCAGCTTCCACGCGTGGCAGGCCGAGGCGTTGGCCGCTGCCGGGGTCGATCTGCTGCTGGCCGCCACCCTACCGGCCCTGAGCGAGGCCGTCGGCCTGGCCCAGGCCCAGGCCGCCACCGGTCTCCCCTATTTGGTCAGCTTCGTGGCCCGCCCGGAAGGGACCCTGCTGGACGGCACGCCGCTCAAGACAGCCATTGGGGCCATCGACAGCCAGGCCTCGCCGCCGCCGCTGGCCTACCTGGTCAACTGTACCCACGCCTCGGTCTTCCGCCGCGCCGTCAGCCACGAGCACAACTCGTCACCGCAGGTCAGGGAGCGGGTAATCGGCCTGTTTGCCAACACCGCCGCCTTAAGCCCGGAAGAGTTGGACAACAGCACCGGGTTGGTGGAGGAGGCGCCGGAGATCTTCGGCGCGGCAGTGGCCGCCCTGCACGGAGAGTTGAACATGAGGGTGCTGGGGGGGTGCTGCGGCACCGACGACCGCCATATCGACTGCCTGGCCCGGCGCCTCGCCGCCGGCGCAGCGCACAATCAAACCACATGAGGTACCCGTGGCACTCATCACCCTTCGCGACATAACCCTGGCCTTCGGCGGGCCGCCGCTCTTCGACGGCATCAGCCTCCAGATCGAGCCGGGCGACCGGCTCTGCCTGCTGGGGCGCAACGGCACCGGCAAATCGACGCTTCTCAAGCTGGTCGGCGGCGAACTCCCCCCGGAGGGGGGCGATATCCAACGCCAGCAGGGGTTGCGGGTGGCCCTGGTCTCCCAGGATGTGCCCCAGGGGATCGACGGCACGGTCTTCGACGTGGTGGCCTCCGGCATGGGCAATGCGGCTCTGCTGCTGGCCGAATACCACCGGATCGCCCATCGCCTGTCGCTGGAGGAGAGCGCGCCGCTCCTGGCCGAGTTGGAGGAGCTGCAGCACAAACTGGAGGAAGAGGGCGGCTGGAGCCTGCACCAGGAGGTGGAGCGGGTGCTGAACCGGCTGCACCTGGACGCCGAGGCCCGGTTTTCGTCCCTCTCCGGCGGCACCAAGCGCCGGGTGCTGCTGGCAAAAGCGCTGGTCGCCGCGCCGGACATCCTGCTCCTGGACGAGCCGACCAACCACCTGGACATCGATACCATCCTCTGGCTGGAGGATTTCCTGCTGCGCCAGGTAAAGACGCTGGTCTTTGTGACCCATGACCGGGCTTTTGCCCGGCGGCTGGCCAACCGGGTGGCGGAGTTGGACCGGGGGCGGATATATGCCTTTACCTGCGGCTACAACGAGTTCGTGGAGCGCCGCGAGGCGCTTCTGGAGGCCGAGGTCACCCGCCGGGCGCTGTTCGACAAGAAACTGGCCCAGGAAGAGGCCTGGGTCAGGCAGGGGATCAAGGCCCGCCGGACCAGGAACGAAGGGCGGGTGCGGGCCCTGAAGAACCTGCGGGAGGAGTACCGCCAGCGCCGGGAGCGCCAGGGCACGGCCAGGATCCAGTTGCAGGAGGCGGAGCGCTCCGGCCGGCTGGTGGCGGAGGTGGAGGACGTCTCCTTTGCCTATGACGGCCGCCCGATCATCGCCAACCTGACCACCGCCATCATGCGCGGAGACCGGGTGGGGATCATCGGCCCCAACGGCTCGGGCAAGACCACCCTGTTGCGCCTGCTGCTGGGAGAACTGGCGCCGAACCTGGGGACGGTCAAGCAGGGCAGCCGCCTGGAGATCGTTTATTTCGATCAGATGCGGGAACAGCTCGACCCGGACCGGAGCGTTCAGGAAAACGTGGGCGAGGGGAACGACACCCTGGTGATCAACGGCAATAGCCGCCACATCATCGGCTATCTGCAGGACTTCCTGTTCTCTCCCGAGCGGGCCCGCAGCCCGGTCTCGATCCTCTCCGGCGGCGAGCGCAACCGGCTGCTCTTAGCCAAGCTGTTCACCAGACCCTCCAACGTGCTGGTGATGGACGAGCCGACCAACGACCTGGATGCCGAGACCCTGGACCTGCTGGAAGACCTGCTGCTGGAGTATTCCGGGACCCTGCTCCTGGTGAGCCACGACCGGGAGTTTCTCAACAACGTGGTGGGGAGCACGCTGGTGCTCACAGGCTGTGGCACGGTCCGCGAATACGTGGGGGGGTACGACGACTGGCTGAGGCAGGCCGCCGCGGAGACGCCCGCTTCACCTACGGCATCCAGACCGGCCCAGGAGAAGACCAGGCCGCAGAAGGAACGCCCCCGCAAGCTCTCCTTCAAGGAGGAGCGGGAGTTGGCGGCCCTGCCGGAGCGCATCGCAGGCATTGAGGAGGAACAGGGGAGGTTGCATGCCACCCTGGCCGACCCCGGCTTCTACAAATCTGCTGGCGCCGAGGTAGGGGCGATCAACGCCCGGCTGGAGTAGTTGGAGAAGGAGTTGGCCGCTGCCTACGCCCGCTGGGAGGAGTTGGAGACGCTCGGCTGATTCCAATTCCAAATCAAAGCGGCATCTTCGTTGGCTCGTCTTCGGCTCCTCAACGTACGACCTGTACGCCTTCGTCGCCTCGATCCTCGCCGCCTTGATGTCATCTTTGATTTGAAACCGGAATGAAGTATCGGCCCGCAGAGGAACGACAAACCAAGAGAAAATAGTACGAGGAAACGATGAAAGTCACGGAAAAGCAACTCAAGGCACGCTGTACCGAACTGAACCTGGGGCCGCTCAAGGATACCGCCTTTGGCCTGAAGATCGAACGCACCCCACGGGGCTACACCTGTAGCCTGGTTTACCGGGACAGCACGCCGCCCGAGGTGTTGATCGCCGATGCCAGCGCATCCGAGGCCGATGCCTGCATCTCCGGCGTGGCAACCACCTCCACGGTCTACAAGGCCATCCAGGGGACCATCAAGCCGGAATTCGTGCCCCAGGAGGTGTTCGTCAAGCAGCATGGCGAGCGCTGCCCCAAGTGCGGCTCGCGGGACATCAACCCCGGCCACATCACCTCTGCGAAAGGGGAATTGGAGCAGTGGCACGCTTGCGGCCGCTGCGTTACCGTCTGGCACAGCCTTTACCGTCTGGCCGGGTATGAGCTGCCGGTGGCGATGGGGGAGGGGTAACGGTGGAAACCAGGGATAGCGAACGTGTGCTGCGGAACGAGGATGTAGCGGAAATCGTGGCGGAGATCCCGGATGGGCACCGCCACCTGCGCACGACGGTGAGGCTGGCCGACGGTTCAGCCATCACCTTCCAGGAGGCCACCGTGGCCGCCATCGTGCGTGCCTATGTTGCGGTTACGGCCGATCCGCTCCGCAACGGGATGACGCTCAAGGGGCGGAAGGTCCCCGGCCGCAAGGAAGGGTATGCCGAGTGGCAACTTCTGGAGGAACCGTTAGGGAATCAGAGGGTTTTAGGGCGTCTCCGAAGCTTGAGGAGGTCGCCGGCACGATCTGATCCAAGAAGTTCCGTCATTACTTCCAGGCTGTGACGAGCCTGAGCAAAATCATCATCCGTCCACTCCGGATTGTCGTGGTCTTGGGCAATTCCTCTGTTGATCCGCTTTTCTTCTTCTTCAGTCGGTAAGATCAGTTTCTTTTTCATACCGCGTAACCTGTCAAGCAGCCAATTTCAACGTCGTTTCTATCTCGCTCCAAGGGACAAAGATTCGTTTCTGAGCGTCGCGCTCAACGAGGCCCACAAGCTCCAGTATTTTCACATCATCATAAACGTTCTTGTAACTTCGATGCAGGAGCTTTGCCAAGGCATTGACACTCATCGCGCCGGCTTTGTGTAATGTTTCAAGCAGCACAAGACGCTTTGGCGTGATGTAGCGTAGCAGGGTCTTGAAATCATTGAAGTACACCCGTTCGATAGGTTGTTCGGGGAAAATTCCCTGATCAAAATCCCGTAAAATTTTTCTGGTTTCCTCTGAGGATTCTTCCAAACTTTTTATCCCGATCTTTAAATCTCTCATGTCGTGGTACCTCTTTTCTCCATCACTGCGCCAATATCAGCTTGAAAATCATCGAAGGTCGCTTCCAAGGTCCGGAAAAGATACTGGCACTCTGTTCCCTCGATATGCTTATGGTCGCCCTTGCCATGCTCGTTATCATAACGAACAAGGCAAGTTCCATCATCACTGCCAAAATAGAATCGGTATTTGAATAGGTGTCTACAGCCTGAAACCGGTTTTTGAAGCCGCCAGACGACCATTTCACGGATATATCCTTTGATCTTTTCTTTCTTCTTAAATATTGGCTCGGCTTTCATCGTCCATCCTTATAGTGTAAAATACCATAACCATATGGTTCAGTCAATTGCCCAGTTGCAGCGTTCAATCTTATGATCCCTGGAATCTGAACCCTCAGAGTGGATACGCTGTGCGGATGTAGCTGACAATGTGAGTGAGGTGATTTGGTAAAAGAAATGCAAAAGGGTGTATAGTCGGACAGAGTATTTTATTGTGTCAAAATGATACAAAAAGAGGTGCCTGAATGTATATCAAATGATTTTTGTTGTATGAAAACAGGCTTTTTGGGAAGCGTTTTTTGGGCGTCATTTTTTTAACATGGTGAGATTGCGATTTAAATTTAATTTTTATCGTGTAATAAAGTATATCCTTCTTTAAATTTTTCTATTTACACCATGCCGCTGAAATAGGATAAAGCCATGATCTGTATTGAGAATTCCAGGGAAATTATTTCTCGATGTATTGCCGAAAATGACACAAATGAGGTGGAGTTTTCGCAATGATCGACCAATACATCAAAAGCTTTTTAAACCTCCGAACCGACACAAGCCGCTCTCGCTGGAGTGCAGCGACCAAATTCCGCGCGCCGCACAAACCTTTATTGCTGTTGGCCGTAATCGACCTCATTGCCCAAGGTATCATCAAAACCAACATCATCGAATTGACCCCCGACCTTGGGGAATTGTTCAACATCTACTGGTCTCGTGTGATGCCACCGGATCAGAGACCGAACATCATTCTTCCGTTTTTCCATCTCAATTCCGACAAATTCTGGCATCATATCGCGAAACCGGGAATGGAGTCTGTCCTCGCTGCCATCCGGCAGATCAGGAGTGTTTCCCAGTTGAAGGAAATTGTGCTCGGTGTTAAGCTGGATGAGGAACTTTTCACCCTGCTTTGCCAGGAAGGATCGCGCAACCTGCTGCGTACCGTGTTGATTGAAACCTACTTTGCGCCGGAATTACATGCCGGACTGGTGGAACAGGGGATCATCAACAAAGAATCATTTACGTACAGCCAGGCTTTGCTGGAGAAATCGAGACATCAGCAAGTAAAGGAGGATTCCGATACGGAGAAATACGCTCCTGAGGTTCGGGACCAGGCATTCAGACGGGTGATTGTCCGTATGTATGATAACCGCTGTGCCGTTTGCGGTATTCGTATGCAGACTCCTGATTGCCATACCGTGGTTGACGCCGCCCATATCGTGCCTTGGAGTCTGACGCATAACGATACCGTCCAAAACGGCATGGCGCTCTGCCGCCTGTGTCATTGGACGTTTGATGAAGGGCTGATCACGGTTTCCGGTTCTTACGCCGTGCTTATCTCAAAACAGTTGTCCGCGAGCAGCAATATCCCCAGTCACATGATGACACTTACCGGACGCGGCATAATCGGGCCTGCCGAGCAAATGTTATGGCCGGATTTGGATGCCCTTCATTGGCACCATCAGAAAATATTTCGAAAATATTGATTAAACAGGTTCTTATTTATAGTGAGTTGAATCTATGAGCGATGCAGGACAATACACAAGCCGCTATTTCACCGGCATGAAGGTTGAGGTCGGCATCCCCCTGCCGGACGCCAAGGTGTTCCGCGACTGGGCCATCATCAGTGAAATTGAAGAAGACCTCGTCTCGTTGCAACTCTCCCGCGACATGCTGCCGGACGGAGTCAACCTGCGTGTTGGACAAATTCTCACCGTACGCAGCGAGAGTGATGGGCAGACACACTCCTGCAGCGCCTTTATCGTCAGCAAGGGATATGAGCAGGATCTGTTGCTGCGCCTTACCGGCGAGATTGTCTTTGATGAGTTGCGGGAGTTCTATCGGATCGATGCCTTTCTCCCGATAAAATTTTATACGCTGCATGATCAGAATCCTGCCATTGTGAAGAAGGAATGGGAGGAACGGCGAAAGCAGCGCCTGGAAGAGGAGCGTGTCAGGGAACTGAGACGGTTGGAGGCCAAGCGTGAAAGGGTTCGAGCTGAGGAACGCGCCAGAGAACAGAAACTCCTGGAGGGCGCTTTTCCCGGTGGGCCGGCCGAACCCTTCTCCACGGGTAAACCTCATGAGGAACCTGAAGATAATCCGTACTATGAATCCTGGGGCTCCGTCACCTCGATCGCTATTAACATCAGCGGCGGCGGCCTGAAGATATTGACCAATCATGGTTTCGAAAAGGATGAGTTTCTCCTGCTGGAGATCTTCGTGCCGTCGTTATTGTGTATCGTGGATATTGTCGCGCGCGTGGTTTTCTCCAATCACAACGACACTGCCGGTGATGAAGGGAATTGCTTCAATACCGGTATGCAGTTCGTCTTTATCGATGAACGCGCCCGTTTTGCCATCAACGGTCACATCAGCGGCGTACAGTTACGACGGATACGGCAATTTAAGGGTTTTGCCGATGCCGAGCCCCTGAACATCTATAATACGGCCATACCGGACAAACATTATGCCTACGCCGGTAGAATCGATGCCGGCGATGAACTCGACAATTCCGACCAGGTCAACAGGAAAAAAATTATTCAACAAGTGGTCCTTGGATTGTTTTTTGTTTGTATTATCATCATGCTCTGTTTCTATTTTTCCGCATATGCGGTCAAGCATACCAAGAACCAGATTGAGGATATGTTTGAAACAGGCATCAGAAAATCCCAAGGCATCTGGATGCAAAGGGAAAAGTAATCCGGTTGTAGTGCCCCTATAGTACCCATTGATAATAAAAGGGGCACTCCTAATCCCACCCCCAAGAATCTCCCAACATATCCCGCTGGACATAGTTTCCCGCCCTCTGATAAACTAACCAACCGCATGAAAATCAAACGCCTCGAATATCTAAGAATGGAGGATGAGTACAGCTACCCAAGCTGTCCCTCTCCGTCACACATTGCCTCTATTTGGGACAAACTATAATCGTTAAAATCACCTAACTAATTAAAAAAATTCTAATTAACATTTTGACATTTATGTAGTTTATATGGTAACGTCCCAAATTCCTTAGCTGGCTGTCCCTTTTTGGGGAGAGTCATTACTGATGAACAATTCGGGCAAAAAACGAGCAAATCTATAACAAATGCTTGTACAAAGAGGGTTCACTCTCTCACAATAGGAAATTATGTTACTCGAAAAAATTGACCTCGTTTTTTGGGGTCAGGTTGCGCAGTCCATTGACGATTCCATAAAACGGGCATGAGACAAGAAAATATTACATTTGTGGTTCCTTGTTTAGAGACGAAAGGAGACACGTAATTTAGACGATGCCAACACTGTTGTAACCTGATTGTATCTTTTGAGCCCATTTTGTCCCCCGCAGGCACACTCGTGCTGGGAAGTAATTTTATAACTTGTTGTAATTAATATAAATCAATAGTTGGCATCCAATATGCGAAATAAGGGTATCAGGATGTGTGAGTGTTTCCAAAGGGAACAGCATGGAAGGTACCCGATGACATGGATTGGATAGAAAGGTCATTTTGCCTGAAATATATATCTTGAAATAAAAAAACGGAGGTTACGACATGAACTGGTCAAGCCCGACGATAAAAACAAAGTTGACGTTATTGATTGCAGTGATGTGCCTGGTACTGGCCGTAGTCGCGGGGGTTGGCTTCTACGGGATCAGCAATTCGGCCAGTGGTGTCGGCGAAACCAATCAAAGCCTCAACCAGGTGGCCGTGGCCGATAGTCTGGTAAAGGATTTTCTCACCATCCGTCTGGATCTGGTCTACATGATGCTGCTTACCGATTCCGGGCGGGTTGAAGAAAAGCGGGCAGACATGGTCAAACGGATCGGCGCTGTCCGTGAAGGGCTCAAAACGATCGAAGCAACTCATCTGCAAGACAAGGAAAAGGAACTTCTGAAGCAGTTCAGCGACGGTTTTGAGGCGTATCTGAACCAGGGGGAAAAACTGGCGAAGCTGGCCCTCGAATCCGCCGCCAGCGGTGGAAAGGACCATGCATCAATCGTTGAATTTGCAACTGCGTCGGTGGCGCCGCTCTATGCAAAACCGGCGGAGGCGATTGCCAAGATTGTTGATAACGAACGTGCCGCTGCCGATGAAATGGCCAAGGAAGGCATGCAACGCGCCAAAAAGGTCGGAACAGCCATGATCGCCGTCGGTCTTTTCTGCATTTGCGGTGCAGCCCTGCTCGGATTCATGATATTACGCTCCATCACCAAGCCGCTCGCAAAGGTCATAGAGGTGCTTGAAACGGTTGCCTCCGGAAACCTGACAGCTCGTTCGGGTTTGAATACCCATGATGAATTGGGTATACTGGCGCGTGGGGTCGATCAGATGGCGGAAAAATTAGCCGACACCATCGGCAGATTATCGAACTGCAGTATCCAGGTATCCGTCGCAGCCGACAGTGTCCATAAACTGGCCAATGGACTGACAAGAAATTCCGAGGCGCTTGCCGGTCAATCCACAACCATTGCCACCGCCAGTGAGGAGATGGCGACGACATCGTGCGATATCGCCCACAACTGCCTGCTGACTGCCAACGCCGCCAACAAGGTGGAAGGGTTTGCATCCGAAAGTGCTTATATTGTCATGGAATCGGTCAATATAATGAATACCATCGCGGAACAGGTGCGGGAATCAGCAGCAGCGGTCGGAAATCTGGGCCATCGATCCGAACAGATCGGTGAGATTGTCGGCACGATCGAAGACATCGCTGATCAAACCAACCTGCTGGCCTTGAACGCTGCCATTGAGGCTGCCAGGGCCGGCGAACAGGGGCGCGGTTTTGCCGTGGTGGCCGATGAGGTCAGGGCCCTGGCCGAGCGCACCACCCGGGCGACCCGCGAGATCTCCGAGATGATCAAGGCCATCCAGGATGAAACCCGCAAGGCTGTGTCTCTGATGGATAACGGCGTTGCCGAGGTCGAGCGTGGAGTGTTGGAATCGGCAAAGTCCAGTGAAGCACTCGTTGAAGTACTTTCTCAAATCAGTGAAATTTCCTCGCAGGTAGGCCAGATTGCCACCGCTGCCGAGCAGCAGACTGCGACCACCAATGAGATAACCGGTAATATTCAGCAGTTGAACTGCGTCGTGATGGAGAGTTCCCAAGGTGCGTCAAAGACCGCTGTGGAAACGACCGGCCTGTCACAAAGAGCCGCGGAGATGCAACAATTGGTTGAACATTTCAGATTGGCCTAAGGAGCGTACGTATGATCGCACAAAAACCAAAACTGGCCATGTACTGGGCCGCCTCCTGCGGCGGCTGCGAGATCGC